>JBCCXH010000202.1:0-9104 GCA_039192005.1 Bacteroidota bacterium | reverse complement strand
ATTCTGCAGCCCTCATCTTTTTTGCAAAGAAAATTCCACCTGCAGGAAATACAAATAACTTGAATGCCAGCATGCGCAACTGTGACTTCAAAACACATAAGAAAGACTAGCATATCATTACTCCTGCAGCATTCCACCATCAGATCCCGATATGCATCATGAAATACAATATAACCATTAAAGGATGCTACTTTAACATATTGTAGGTCATAAATAATTTGGTCCAGCACTTCTTTCATTTGCCCGGCTGTAGACCTCCAAGTTGACTCGTGAAGTAGTTAATCGTCTCCTCTGAAAACGAAAGGATAAGTTTGGGGTAAATACCCAGAATCAGTACCAATAGCGCCAGCGGAACCAGCATCCATTTTTCCTTTGCGGTAAGATCAAACATGTTAGGTTCCCATGCTTTCTGACGGACGAAATACGTTCCAAAAAACATCCGCTGGATGGTCCATAAGAAATACGCTGCTGAAATCGCAATCCCCAAGGCGGCTGTCACACCAATCCAAACGGATAAATGTGAGGCTTTGAATGCGCCTATTAAAACCAACACTTCTCCCACAAAACCAGATAGTCCCGGAAGTCCTAACCCTGTAAAAAAAGAAAAGTGCGACAAAAAACGTGTAAACAGGCATTTTAGAGGCCAATCCGCTAAAATGCTCGATCTCTTTGTTTTGTGTTCGGTCGTAGATTACTCCTGCGACAATGAACAGCGCCGGAGAGATTAACCCATGCGAGACCAAATGAAAAAGCGCACCATTGTTTCCTTCGGTCGTCATAGAAGCCAGGCCGATTAAGACAAACCCCATGTGCGAAACAGATGAGTAAGCCACCATTCGCTTCAGGTCGTTTTGTGCGAGGGCATTCATCCCACCGTAGATGATGGAGAGTACCCCAAAAAATGCCACCAAAGGTGCCATATCAGCAGCGACATCGGGAAAAATTCCGTAAGCCATTCTGAAAAGGCCATAAGCCCCGACTTTAAGTAGCAATCCGGCCAGCACCACCGATATTGGTGTTGGTGCTTCTACGTGCGCGTCAGGGAGCCAGGTATGAACCGGAACGGCTGGCAGCTTAATGCCAAAACCAATCAACAGGAACACAAATGCAAGGGCTCGTGCTGAATATCCAAATACAACCTGTTTGGAATCCGGATCCAAAATGGCCCCTTTCAGGTATTCACCATCCATCATGCTGATTAGGCTAAACGTGTGAGTTTCGCCATCTACTACACTCAGGTACAGCCCGATCATGACGATTAAAACAAACAGTGAACCTAAAAGTGTATATAGAAAAAATTTGATCGAAGCATACGACCTTCTTTTTCCTCCCCAGATGCCAATCAGGAAAAAGATGGGCAAAAGCATCAACTCAAAAAAGATGTAAAAGAGAAAGAAGTCAAGCGCAATAAAGCAACCTATGATACTCGAACTCAAAATCAGGTATAAGATAAAATACCCACGTACTTTCTCCTTTATGTTCCAGGAAGACAAAACGCCTATGAAAAGTATGAAAGTCGACAGGACCACCAACGGAAGACTAATTCCATCAACTCCTAAAAAATACTCCGCTTTTAAGCTTCCCAGGGAGCCAAGGTCCAGGTCAATCCAGCTTGCCCGCTCGATGAACTGAAAAACTCCTTGCCAACTGGTGACTTCACCTACTGATTGATCAAACTGCAAGAGCAGGATAATGGAAAGCGCCAACTGGACGCCAGTTGCCCCAAGTGCCATTCTCCTGAAAACAGCCTCCTTCGCCTTTGGCATAAAAAGCATCAATGCCGCAATGAGTAATGGAAAAAATAAGAGGTAAGAAAGCAAATGATCCATTTCAGCCGGCTAAAAAAACAGGATAATTAATAAAATCAAAATGATAAGAGACATTAACCACAAAAGTTGGACGTGCATCCCTCTTGCGTGGGGGTTTGAAAACAAGGTTCCTGCTGATCGGCTGAGCCATCCCGAGAGATTAACCAGTCCATCAACAACCAACCTATCCAGAATGGCAACCACCTTCGCAAGGATGACCGTCCCCACTCCGATGGAATGAAGGATACGATCAATGAGCTTCAGGTCAATATCAGCTATTTTCTTTGCTCCTAAGATAACGGTTGTGGCCAGCGTATTAATCGTCCCATCTATCGCCAAGAGGTCGATCCGGGTTACCTGTTTAGACAAGTAGAAGAACCCTTTTCCTATTGCCTCATAGGCTTGTACCAGAAAAAATCCATTGGAGGATAAATGGGTCAGCGGATGCTTTGGTATAACGCTATGACGGTACACATTGGAAAATACTGTCCCAGGCTTAAATAGAAAATAAGCAAGAGATACACCTCCAATTGCCAGCACAATGGAAAGCACGAGTGTAAGAAACTTAGTGAATGAACTGCCGTCCGCTATTTTGATTCCTAAAAAATCCATCAGGTATGGATGGTGTCCAATCGGGTGGAGTTGATGAAAAAACCAGAGCGACCCAATCGCCAGAATAAGTAGCGGGATGATAAAACGGGGGCTTTCCCGATACGAAAAATGATCCAGTATACCTACAAGCCTACTTTGTCCGAAAAAAACCAATAGCACCATCCTGGTGACGTAGAAAGCAGTAAGTAAAGAGGTGAAAAATAAGAGGTCAGGAATGAGGTAGGCTGTACTCCCCCATTCGTCAGCCCAAATCATTGAAGATACAATGATCGCTTCTTTTGATAGAAACCCGGAGAAAAGCGGCAAACCTGCGAGTGCCACGCTACAAATAAGAAAGGAACGAAAAGTCCATGGCAACTTTTGTTTTAACCCTCCCATCACCCGCATATCCTGAGCGTCTACCTCGTTAGCAGCAAGGTGTAAGTAGTGAATAATGGAACCTGCCCCTAAAAACAGTCCCGCTTTAAAAAACGCATGCGTCCAGAGGTGAAAGAATGAGGCACCGGCAGCTCCAACCCCGATACCTGCCATCATAAATCCAAGTTGAGAAATGGTAGAGTACGCCAATACTTTCTTAATATCATTTTGAGTGATTGCCGACAAGGCTCCGTACAACGCAGTCACTGACCCGGTGATCGCGATCATCCATTCGGCTTCCAGTGGTAAGAAAGGTGCGACACGGATCAATAGGTAAACACCCGCAGCAACCATAGTTGCTGCATGAATCAAAGCGGACACCGGCGTTGGGCCTACCATCGCTTTGATTAGCCATCCCGAGAACGGAAGCTGAGCAGACTTTCCAAACGCACCAATGGCAATTAAAACCGACGGTGCCAGCAACCATTTCCCATTCAGCTCAGAAAGAAGCACGGTATCATTTGTCGCATGAACCCAAAGGATTCCGATTAGCAGGGCGACATCAGCCAATCGGTTGGTCATAAAAGTCAGGCGTGCTGCGGTGGGGATGCCTTCTTTTTTAAACCAAAAACCAATCAAAAGATAGGAAGCCACCCCGACCAGTTCCCAAAAGATGAACAAGGAAAAAAGGTCATCTGCAATAAGTAACCCTAACATGGAAAACGTAAACAGCCCCAGCTTGGCAAAGTACCTGTTTTTATGCGGGTCTTTTTCCATGTAGCTTCCGGAAAAGAGGTGCACCAATGAAGAAATAAACGTAACGAGCACCA
This sequence comes from Bacteroidota bacterium, assembly GCA_039192005.1. Lineage (GTDB taxonomy): Bacteria > Bacteroidota > Bacteroidia > Cytophagales > Cyclobacteriaceae > Ekhidna. Next base: position 5,497 of record JBCCXH010000202.1, on the reverse strand, counting down.
GTAAGACGGCAGATAGCCGGTCGATGTTCAACCCGATCACTACTCCAGGTAGCCACTCTGTTTGATAAGTAATTGGGTCCGTTAAATAAATCAATAAGCCCACTGCTGCTATAAAAGACAACAATAGAAAAACAAAAGCGATACGTAGCGTCGCTCGATTTGAGGCCGTAAGGGAAACGAGTCCTCCTGTAAGCGGCATTAGCAACGTTGTGAAAATAAGGATAGCCTCGATCATTCGTTGCCTATTTCTTGCAACTCATCCAAGTTGGAGGTCGCATGTTTACGATAAATATTTAACAAGATAGCCAGTGCAATGGAAACTTCACAAACAGTAAGAACCACGGAAAAAATAGCAAAAATTTGTCCGTTAAGTGTTGGGGCGGCTTTGGAAAATGCTACCAAAATTAAATTGGCTCCATTCAACATCAATTCAATGCCTAACAGCACAAACACCGCGTTTTTTTTAACCAAGACGACATAAATACCTGTGCTAAACAGCAAAGAGGCAAGGTAGAAGTAGGCCGTTAAGGGTAGTTCATTCATGAGAAGATGTCTTAGCGAGGTATGCCGCTCCTACCAGGGCAACCAATAAAATAAAAGCAATTAACTCAAAAGCAACGAGATGGTCGGTCAAAAAGGCAACGCCAATGACTGCAATTTGATCTTGAGTTTCCAAGGTGGTGTTATTTACCGGAATGGTGGAAAAAAAATAAATCATCGCTGCAAAAACTGTTACGGAAATGATCAGGGAGAGAACGGTATTTTTACTTCCCGAGATTAACTTCTCGCCTTTGAGCCGATTGGTCATCATGACGCCAAATAGCATCAGAATCACGATGCCTCCTGCATAAATTAAAATTTGAACGACCGCCATTAATTCCGCTTGCAAGAAGACGTATAGGCCAGCTGTGCTGATTAGGACAAGTGCCAATGAATAGGTAGCATACACTACATTTTTAGTAGCAGCTAAAAACACGACACCTGTGGCAGTCATCACAAAAAAAACCGATTGGATCACAACGTTCATTTCTTCTTTGGAATAGGCCTGGGTTTAAGAACGGGTTTTACCGGCGCCTCTTTCTTGGCTCCTAAAACCGGCTTCCCGGTCTTGGGTTTACCAATGGAAGGTTTTACAATGACGGGTTTTTTCACTCCTGCAACAGGTTTGGAACTGACGTTTGATTTTTGCTCTTTTTGTTTTTGGAAGCTTTCGAGCTCACTTTTTTTCTCCGCTATCTCTTTTTCTGTCATTTTACTAAAAGAGAAATTATGATCCAGAATGTTTGTTGTGCTGAAATCGTATTCATCCGTCATGGTCAGGCATTCAGTAGGACAGACCACTGTACAAAGTCCACAATAAAAACATTTGGACATATCAATGTCAAATTTTGCCGCGTGTATCCTCAAAGACGTACCATCAGAGGTTTGACCATAAACGCCCGTTGCCCGAACCGGCTCAATATCAATGCAATCTACCGGACAGATCTTTGCACATTTATCGCAGACAATGCAGTCGTCAATTTCGTTGTGCAACTGGTACCTACCATGATCTGGCACCGGAATCTTTTCATGGGGATACTGGACGGTAAATGTTCCTTCCGCCCGTTCGAAATAATTACTATCTGCGACCCACTCCTTCTTTCTCTTTTTTCTGGCATCGAAAAAATATTTTAAAGAAAGACCAAGCCCTTTGAGCGTAGTAAGTGTTGCGTTCGATATGTTTTTAAAATAGCTCAACTAATTATCCAAAGTTTCCAGATCCCACATATAAACAACATAACCAAGGACGCAGGGGTTAGGTATTTCCATGAAAGACTCATCAATTGATCTACCCTTAGTCTGGGGAAAGTCCAACGCACCCACATTTGAACAAAGATAAACAGCATTGATTTTGATAGTAACCAGAAAACGTCCCACCCTTCTCCTGAAGTCAATTCATACAAAGCAATAGAACCTATATTAGGTAGAGGGGAGTTCCAGCCTCCGAAAAAAAGGACAACTCCAAGAATGGACAGTAAAAGCATGATGCCATACTCCGACAGCATAAAGATGCCCCATCTGAACCCGGAATATTCCGTATGGTACCCTCCGATGAGTTCTGATTCCGACTCCGGTAAGTCAAAGGGGGTACGATTGGATTCTGCCAGTCCTGCAATAAAAAACACAATAAAAGGCACGAACAATACCGGGTGTTGTACCATGTTCCAGGTGACCAGCCCATTTCCTGCCTGCATCACACTTGTCTCTTGAAGATCCAAGGTACCTGTGATCATCACTACGCTTAGCACGGATAAACCGAGCGGAATTTCGTACGATATGATTTGCGCAACCGCCCGCATGGCACCAAACAAGCTGTACTTGTTTTGTGAAGCCCAACCGGCCATTAAAATACCAAACACGTCCAATGAAACGATGGATAAGAGCAAAAACAACCCACTGCTTAAACCTGCCCCGGAAACGGTCGAAGTGAGCGGTAAAACGGAATAACCGGCAAATATGGAAACGAAAATGATGACAGGAGCCACCAGAAAAGGAACCAGATCTACGGCACTGGCTCTGATGTCTTCCTTTTGTAACATCTTCAACAGATCCGCAATGGTTTGTAACAACCCTTTCGGGCCTACTTCCATCGGACCGAGCCTGTTTTGGATGAACGCAGCAATTTTGCGTTCGGCATAGACTGCTACTACTACAAAGGCCAACAAAAACGCGAGATAGAATAAAAACGAAAGCACGTGCGAATTTAGCTCCTATTATTTTTTCAAAAAGCGTTTGCTCAAAATAAAATACTTACGTGATGGCATTAAAAATTACTCGCAACGCCCTCAATTTTTCAACTTTACAACATTTCGTTATCAGGTAGGTTATTAGCAAGCCATCAATGAACAAAAGCTTAGAAATAAAAAGAAGCCTTCCGTGCCGGAAACGAGATAATTATGACTCGTCTTGTTTCAACTTAAAAAATCATTTTACCAAAATGTAGTACCTGCTACCCTTGAAAGCGCTAAGTTAATTTTTCGCCTTCCCTATCAACTAACCTGTAAGATGCGTAGGACAAGCATGATCATTTCCCCGCCTTTTATCCAATCATTAACAATCCATTTTCCCCAATTTATATTAAAACGTTTTATGTTAAATAATTTCATCTTCTAAAAATCAAATCAGAGAAGCACGTACTTTAACGTAAGGACTTTGTAATAGCACTTAGCACTTAAAGAGTGAGAGCTTAACAAACAAAATCAAAGATGATCATGAAAGAATTCAATTTTACGGCATTTATTAAGAGCGTGTTCACGTTATTCGTATTCGCGCTTATGTTTACCAATTGTTCAACAGACGAAGATTTAGTAGAAACAATAGCAACACCTGAAGCGTCTACAGCTACGGAAAGGGTGATCAATGTGACTGGGTATTACAGAGGAAATGGTGATAACGGTCATTATTACATCCGACAAATAGGAAACACCGTATTCTGGTTTGGCGAAGACCCGGGAGGACGATGGGCCAATGTCTTTAGAGGAACACTTAGCGGAAGTCGACTGCAAGGCACTTTCTACGATGTACCTAAAGGGAGAAATCAGGGAATTGCTCCGCTCACCCTACAGGTGTTCAATAACGGAAATACACTGACAGAAAACAGCCCCTTTTTCGGTGCCAGTACACTAACTAAAACAACAAAGCCTTCGAGCCTCCCAGCCCCACGTGCCCAGGGTTTTGGAAATGTTGGCAACATCAATGACCTAACCGCCAGATGGGAAACCAATGGCAATGGGGTCTATTACGTTCGTCAGGTAGGCGGGACCGTCGTATGGTTCGGAGAACAAAATAACGGTACGAGTTTACCTATCTGGGCAAATGTCGCCTTTGGAACGCGTACAGGAAACACCATTCAATTAACATGGATGGATGTGCCTAAGGGCGGAAATGGCGGAACCGGAGAGGTGACCCTTCGAGTGGTTGATGCAAATACGCTTTCTAAAACTGGGGGAACCGGAAATTATTTCGGCTCCATCAACTGGGAACGAAACTAATTTTTTTACCATAACACAATTCAGCTAAAAACTAACCTCTCATTTTTTCACTAAAGCTTTTATTTATGTCCGGTTAAACAAAGTCCCGGTAATGGATTGTTTTTCAGTTCGACCGGGATTTTGTTTGAAAGCCCCAGTTTTATTACATATTTAAAAAACTACCTTTTTCTCTCCTGATTCAATAGAAAATTCAATTATTCCTTATCCAATATTTAGAGTTAAACAACAAGAGGTAACCGCATTAGGAGAAGAGTAGAAAAACCACAAAAAAAGCGGACATCTCTGTCCGCTTTTAACTATAAAATATGCTTTTCTATTTATGTGCAATAGGGTCCGGTATATTGTCTCGGTCGCCACTGATTACTCCATCAGATGAAAGGTTTCCATTGGTAACCAATAACAAACCTGCTACGTGAGGAGCTGCCATTGACGTACCGCTGATGGTGTTATAACCTCCATTCAACCATGTGGACTCGATGCCTTGACCCGGAGCGGCAAAATCTACCGGCGGGTTAGCAAAGTTGGAAAACGAAGCTAAAAAGTCACTGCTTGTCATCGCAGAAACGGTGTAGATGTTAGGACCGTTTGTTCTCGCCGGAGAAACGTTGTTTGCGTTTTGAGACTCATTACCCGCTGCCAAAGAAACAAAAACTCCTGCTGCTCCCAAGTTAGCGATTGCAGCATCTACAGCTGCACTGGTAGGACCACCTAAACTTAGGTTAGCAACATCTCCTGGGCTGGCAGTTTGTGCCACGTAATCAATTCCACTGATCACCCCTGCAAAGCTACCGCCTCCTGTAGCACCCAATACTTGTACCGCCACAACTTCTACTCCGGCAGCAACACCAATTACGCCGATAGAGTTATCAATGGCTCCAATGGTACCCGCAACGTGTGTTCCGTGACCATTGCCATCATTGCCATTGCTACCTACAAAGCTTCGGCTAAGGGACGTATTGACGTTCAGGTCCGGATGATCAAAATCGATACCTGTATCAATGACCCAGGCCTTTTTGGATGAGTTGCTAAAATCAGTTGCTCCACCTACGCGGGTGATGCCCCAAGGTGTTGTTTGATCTGGATCAGGTCCGGGACCACCATCGTCACATCCTGGCCAGAATGGGAAGATAGCACACCACCAATCTGGCGGAGCCAACGCAACGACTCTGTTTTGTTCTACTGCTGCAACTTCAGGCATGCCGGCAATCTCAGACGCAATACTCGCATCAATGTTGTCAATTGCAAAACCCATGAGACTGTTTGCAGAGTACGTTCTGGTCACATTTCCTTCTTTCAACCCGACACGTTTCACCATTTCATTCATGGCTTCTTTGACGGCGATTTGCCTGGCCTTGTATCCTGAAAGTGTTCTCATGCCTGCACCGAAATCACTTTTCAATGTGACAATATAACTTCCCGGAATTAGGGTACCATGTTCTGGAGCATAGACATCTATTGCTTCCTGT
>JBCCXH010000201.1:0-9158 GCA_039192005.1 Bacteroidota bacterium | reverse complement strand
GTTTCCATTTTAAATCGTTTAGTTATGTTGATGTGTATAGTTTGCGATCGGGTTTTGCAGGACATCGGCCCATTGTAGGCTACCCATGGGGTCGTCCAGGTCCAGCATCTGTTTGGTATTTTGAAGTTGTAACCTGTTCAGGCAACAGCGCTTAAAGGTGGGTTGAAAGAAATCATACCGCCGGTATTGGCTCTCCAACTCAGGATGTTCGCGCTGGTAGTCCAAAATACACGTAGCTACCTGCTCCCAGAAAACGTCTTCGTGACAGCCTCCGTAGACAGCCAACAGATTTGACAAAAACCGGAAAAAACAGTCGAAAACATCCGTAAAAATGTAGGTCAACTTCATTTCGTCCGAGGTCATTTTTTGTAAGCGGGCCGCGTGTCCTTCCAACTTCATCTGTTCATTAAAGACGATCACCTCTTCCGTGATGTCTTTCATGATGGCCTTAACCGGGACCTGGTTTTCCAGTACAAGTATGACGTTTTCACCGTGCGGCATAAAAACCAACTCGTATTGATAGAAACAATGAATCAATGGTTTTAAATAGCAGTTCAGGTAGCTGCCAATCCATTCTTTTGTAGAAATCCCGGATGCTTTTATCAGCGCGATCAACAACGACGAGTCAAACTGATCTACGTGTAACATGCCAGCCATGGTCATCAACTGCTGATTGTCAGAAATCAGGGGCATCGGGCTTTCTCGCCATAGCGCAGAAAGCATCTTATTTTGAGGAAGTTTTTTTCCTAATGGCTCGTAGAGCAGGTTGCGGTAACCGACCGTAGCGACTTCACTAAGTATTTCAAATTTCGCTTCTTTAAGTACCTCATCGCTTCCCAGTAAGTCATTGATCCATTCGGTGATGCCCGGTGTGCTTCCCATGTAGTAGGGAGAAAGTCCCCGCATGAATCCCATGTTGAGAATAGAGAGTGCCGTTTTGACATAAAACTTCTTCGGATGGGTGAGGTTAAATAAGGTACGAATGGACTGCTGTGCACTGTATAAAGGCGCGCCCTCACCTAAGTATACCATGAACTCATTTGCAAGGTCGCTCACAAAAAGGGTACTGATCTTATTTTTCCATTGCCAGGGATGCACCGGGAGAAAATAGTAATCCTCAGGATCCAGTTTTTTTGACAAGAGTACGTTGCGAAAGTCTGTCAGGCTGCCTGTATCAAGCTCTTGCTCAAGAAGCTTTTCATAGCTAAGTTCATGGATGCAATTAAATGCAGTGCGACTCTTATGCCCCGCAATCCATACGAGACGAAAAGCCTGATTGGCTTCGGGTGCATACTGGTGATACTCTTCTGCATCAAACCCCATACGGCCACTGTTTGCCAAAAAGCAGGGATGTCCTTCTTTCATCGCATGTTCGATGGTCTGAAAATCGGCTCGTACCAGTTCATTTGAGGAAACTGACTCGTGGTATTCTTTGAAAGCCATGCTATTGAGCGTCGCTGTCACCTCCCCCAGATAGGTAGGCAATAAATCCTCGGGAACGCCCAGCGTATCTCTTTGTTCCAGGATAAAATGGCATAGATCCGGTGCGGCTTCCTTTTTTTCAATCGTCCGCACGATGGACTGCTCATCTACATGCCAATGATCCAACGCTCGTATAACTGCTCGAAAACTGTAACTGATTTCAGGACTGTCTGTCGGTAGTGTATACTGTGCCCAACCTTTCTCCAACTCTTTGATCAGGATCGGGTTGATGATTTTTTCATGGGCAAATTCGCTGATCGCCTTTTTGACCAATAGTCGATTTACTTTTTGCCAGGTATCGGACTGCAGGTGGTCCGCAGAAGTACGTACGTTTTCTGTCATCATCGTTCGCTTGTTTCTTTGAGGTTATCCGTATGGTAAAGCGCATTTGTATAGTCCTGCCTTGTACAGCAGGCCAGATGCGCCGTTTTGTGTGGCAACTGGATGATTTTCTGGTACTGAAAGCCGGCTCGCTTATTCAGCACATGGATTTTTTCGTTGCGTACGTCCGGCTCTACGATGACACGCTCCACTTTAGGGTTGTTGAAGAGAAAATCCATGACACATGAGAAAACATTCCAGGTAAAATGGTGGATTCGATGCCCCTGCTCAGGTGGAGAAATCAAAATGTGCATGCCATAATCACCGGGCAGGGCATCATAATAAGAACCAATGATGTCTTCAGAGGCTTTGTAGCACTCCATCATAAAAATGGCTTTATCGGATCGTGTTCCGATCAGGATGTCATAATCGGGACGGGCCAGCAACTCCTGATGTGCTTTCATCGTCTCTTCCAGGGTAAACCCATTCATGCCCCAATACACCGCGTAAGGCTGGGTGACCCATTCATGAATGATGGGTACGTCCTGCTCTAAGTGAAGATGCCGGAACCCCACCTCCCCAAACGTTGGGATGGATTTTCGATACAACGTTTCATCTCCTGAATAATAGCTGGTTATACGCTCATCCATCACTGATTTAATAAAGCCTCCTGAGTTACTTTTTCTTTAAAGGGTGCAATCGGGTTTTTGAGTTTACCGGCAAACTGAAGCAACGCCACGGGATCGTCCAGGTCGATCATTCGCTTGTGATTATTGAGTTGCAACCGATTAAGGCAGGATAAATGAAACTCATCCGCGAACAAGTCGTACTGTCTGAATTTTTCATCCCACTTCGGAAACCGGTCCTGATAGTCGCGGACATTTTCAGCCACCAGCCGCCAGAAATCTGTCTCTGAAAAAGCAGCATGCTCTTCCAGTATTTGGGCCAAATACCGAAAAAACCCATCGAAAATATCCGTGAAGATGGAAAGCAGCTTGACGTCTTCAGGAACTTCTGCAAACATCCGGGAGAGGTGATCCGGCAGGTTCACATCAGGGCTTAAAATGCAGGCTTCTTCTGTGATGTCTTTGAGTAAGATGCTCACGGGTAGGGAGTCTTCCATGACTAGGATGATGTTTTCGCCGTGTGGCATAAAGACCAGATCATATTCATAAAAGCAGTGAACCATCGGGCTGAGGTACGCTTTGAGGTAGCTTCTAAGCCATTCCTCCGTTGACACACCTGACAATCTGATAAGTTCTGGCAACAACGCATTTCCGTGGTGGTCGATGTGAAGAAAGGCGGCCATCGTCATCGGCACCTGATTGTCGCTGATGGCACTCATGGGGCTTTCTCTCCACAACGAGGCCAGCATCTTATTGAAGTCATTATGCGGGCCAAATTCCTGGAAGTACGGGTTTTCATAACTTACCGAAGCAATCTCTCCCAGCATTCGAAAGCCCGTCTCTTTAATGTACGGGTCTTCGTATAACAACGCTTCCAGCCAGACGGCCATTTTGGGTGCCGTACCCAGGTAGTACAGTGGTAGTCCCCTCATGAATCCCATATTTAGGATGGACAGCGCCGTCTTCGTATAAAACTTCGTCGGGTTGGAAATATTGAAAAGCGTACGAATGGACTGTTGGGCCAGGTATTGATCGGGGCCATGCCCCAGACAAATGAGTTTCTTTCTGGCAATTTCGGACGCAAACACACTGGCCAGCTTATTGAACCACTGCCAGGGATGCATGGGGATGAAGTAGTAGTCTTCGGGGTTTAGCCCTTGCAGGGAGATGACCTTATTAAAGGCACCGACCGTCTCTTTGCCCAACTCCTGCTCGATTAATTGACCATAAGGCAATTCATCGATCGCAGCATATACGGTCAGGTCTTTATGCCCTGCCAGCCAGATCAATGAAAACGAGTTGCCGGCTTCCGGCGCGTACGACCGGTAATCTTCACTGTCAAACCCTATGCGCCCGTTATTGGCTACAAAGCCCGGGTGTCCTTCGGTCATGGATTGCTCGATCGTTTGAAAATCAGAAGCGGCCAACTCGAGAGCCTCGGGATTTCCCTTTGTCAGCTTAAATGCGCTTCCCTGCAAGGTGCTCATGATTTCTTCCAGATAGGTGGGCATCATCGAGGGAGCCAGCCCTAACTGTGTACGAAACTCTTTAATGAATAAGACCGCGTCCGGCGTCACTTCTTTCCCATCATCCAATTTTACAATCGTGTCTGACTTCACCCACAAGTGTTGTAGCGCCATCGGTTTCCCTTCAAACTCATAAGAGATTTCAGGAACATCAGATGGTATACGGTAATGATTCCACCCGTCCGAAAGGGGCTTCACTAGTTCAGGCCTGATCAGTAATTCATGACTAAACTCTGTTATCGCTTTTTTCACCAGCAAAAGATTGGCCTGGTTCCAAACATCTTGTTGCAAATGCGAAACTGCTTGTTGTGCGGAAACCACATTATCCAGCTTGTTCATCGCGCTTCTCTTTTTTACTTTTTGTAATGATTTAAATTGTTGATATCGCTTTCGGGTCAGAAAAGCAAGCTGAGCCGTCTTGTGAGGCAATTCCACTACTTGTCCTAACTGAAACCCGATGCGTTCACAAATGGCAAACATCTTTTTGTTACGTATGTCCGGCTCCACGAGTATCCGATCAACCACCGGGTCTTCAAACACAAAGTCAACGATCGTCTGAAACTGGTACAACGTAAAATTTTTGATTCTTTCTTTGCCTTGCGGTGCGACCATCACGTGGATGCCGCAGTCGCTTGCTTCCCATGGGTAATAATTAGCGATCAGGTCGCTTTGGGGATGGTACCTTTCGAGCAGGAACGCGGGCTGCTCCTGGTAATACCCCATGAACACCTCGTATTGGTCCCTGCCACTAAGATGGGTGTATTCTTTTTTTACTTCCTCCGAGCTACTGCCCTGCATGCCCCAGAAAACCGCATAGTCCCGGTTCACCCAATCGTGAATGGTAGGAGCGTCGCGTTCAACGTCCAGTTTCCGGATGGTGACCTTGCCAAAGTTGTAGATAGTCGACTCAAAAAGGACGGGGTCCGCAACCACTTTTTGTTTGTCCGCTTTCATGGCGCCATGGGTTTAGAAATACGAAACCTTCTATTGAGTTTCTGCCAGAAGAAAATGCAGTAAATACCCAAAGAAATCAACATGCCCGGTACGGCTACGTAAAATGGCATGCTCAAACTATTCGTTTCCACCAACATGCCGGCAGTGAAGGAAGCGAGCAACACGCCCAGGTTTTGAAAGAAATGGACCTTGCTGTAATCTGTTGTGTAATTTTCAGGAGTACTGAGCTCGAAAAGCAACTTATCGAACCGAACATCGGATTGAAAAATGGCCCAACCAAAGACAATCCTACCTATGAGGGTCACTGTAGGGATACCTGCACCCTGCAATAAAATACCTAAGGCACCCAGTAAAAGAGCGGGTACGATACCACTCGTATTCATCTCTACTTTTAGTCGCTTATTCATCCAAAGCGCGAAAAGTGCGACCAACCCGGGGATGGCGTAAACCACCCCTGAAATAAACTTGCTGTTGTCAAGCGAGATCTGCTCCCAGAATAACGAAAAGAAGGGCCTGATCAGAAAATCACTGAAATACAAAATCATGGTGATCAACCCGATTTTTAAAATATAGAACTTCACCCCTTTGACCGCTCCAGGTGAGGATGACGCCTCACTGACCGGTCGCCGGGTCGGGTATTTTTTACTTCTCAGCAAAAACAAACTGGTAAACATCAACAGGAAATCGCCGGCTGCCATGATCAGGAAAATGTTTCGAGCCTCAATCAGGTCCAACGTCAGTCCTCCTAAGACGGCTCCTACAATGCCTCCCAGGTGCACAATGACGGACAACAACCCGATGGTATGACCTTGTTCTTTTTCCGAGATGATCTTCAGGATGTAGGGATACACCATCAAATAGCTGCCTTTAAACAAAATCATCATCAGCGATACCACCCAGAAAGAGGTATAGTCCGAGGTCTGGTAACAAACCAGGGCTAGCAACCCGGCGGCCAGTTGAGTGAACACCAGGATATTGAGTTCTGCAACCTTTTTTGAAAGGCCCGCCCAAAAGGGAAAGGAAACCATCACCATCAGACAGATTGCGGTAAAATAGTATCCGACCTGACGAGGGTCTTTTACACCAAAACGAGCTTCGAAAAACTGCGGATAAAACGGGTGCAACATGTAGTCGCTCACAACCGCTACCCAGACCATGACGATAAGGATATTCTTGAATTTCACACGTCCATTGCCAAAGGTTCCTCCACGAAAATCTCTTCGTCATTTGTCACCTCAAATTGCTGGAAGGCAATGCGAGTCTCGATCGGATAATGTGCTACTCCTGTAATGGATTTGATGATGTGCGCGTTTCGATAACATCCCATACCCAGATCCGGAGTGACAAAGCCATGAGTATGAAGCTCTGCGTTTTGGACAAAAATTTCATTTTCTCCTTTATCAATGCTGTAGTTTCTATTGACCTGAAAGCGACCTTCATCGTCTCTGGCTATTCGATCATCAATGCCACTAATGAAAGTCGGCTCGTTGTATCCATATCCCGTCGCCAGGACCAATGCCTTGGTCGCATGCCGGTAATGTTTCCCCTCTTCTACCTGATGTATGTGCAAGTTGAACGTTTCCGTATCCTGATCAAACGACGCCTGCTTAAGTTCTGAATTCGTCCGAAGCTGTACATTGGTATGGCCGTTTAGCCGCTTAATGTACAAGAGGTCGAAGATGTCATTGATCAAATCCTGATTGATGCCTTTATACAGGTTTTTTTGATCGCTCAGCAGCCGGTCTCTTTTGTTTAGAGGCAACCCATAGAAGTAGTCCACATACTCCGGGGAGGTCATCTCCAACGTCAGCTTGCTGTACTCCAATGGAAAAAAACGAGGAGAGCGTGTGATCCAGTTGAGCTGGTAACCGGTTTCCAGGCTTTGCAGGAGGTCGTAAAAGATTTCTGCGGCACTCTGTCCACCTCCCATGATGGTAATGGAGTCTTTCGTGCTCAACTCCTCTTTTTTGTATAAATACCGGGAAGAGTGAACGGCTTTATCTTTCAGGTCTTTACAACACAACGGAACAGCTGGGGAGGTACCGGTACCCAATACCAGCTTGTACGTTTTGTAGATCTTTATTTCATTATTCTTAGTGGGCACGGCACTGACGATGTAGCAACTTTCTTCATCGCTGTAGTGAATGTCTTCTACACGAATGCCGAAAAATACATTGGGCAATTGATCAATGGCCCACTTGCAGTAGTTGTTGTATTCTTTACGAAGTAAAAAGAAACTTTCTTTAATGTAAAAAGAATAGATAAGGCCTTGTTGCTTGATGTAGTTCAAAAAACTAAAGGGATTGGTGGGGTCCGAAAGGGTCACCAAATCCGCCATAAAGGGAACTTGCAGTGTGGTATCTTCCAGAAGCATGCCCGGATGCCAGTCAAATTCTTCGTTTTGGTCCAGAAACAATCCGTTTACGTCCTCCAGAGGATGTGTCAAACATGCCAGGCTCAGATTAAACGGACCGACCCCAACGGCTAAAAAATCATAAATCTTATCGTTCGCATTCATCATTTAATCAGTTATTTGTTCTGTAGAATTGGCCCGTCTTTCTAATCTTATTGATAATCTCCCGCACATGCTCAAGGTCGGTATCCGGGTTTAAAAATGTAAATTTCAACCAGGTACAGTTATTCAGTTTGGTCGTCGCCACGGCTGCCTGACCGGTTTTAAATAGCGTGCTTCGTATGTACTTATTGATGGTGTTGTGTACCTCACTTTGCGCTATAGCCGGAGACTTGTACCTGAAAACCACCGTACTCAGTTCCGGTGTATGTGCTACTTCAAAGTAAGGATCGGCTTTCAATAGTTGGTGTGCTTCCTGTGCTGTCCGGTGTACTTTTTCGAGGGCCAACGCCAATACTTTGCTGCCGGTCACTTTGAGGCTGACCCACAACTTCAGTGCATCAAATCTTCGCGTCGTTTGAATGGACTTTTCAATGAGGTCCGGCTGTTCGTCATCTCTGTTTTCCAGAGGGTTCAGGTAGTCAGCAAAATACGAGACGTACCGAAAGTGTACCTTCTCTTTGAGTAGGAAAACGCTGGAACAGACGGGCTGAAAAAGTGATTTGTGAAAGTCTATGGTCACCGAGTCTGCACGATGAACACCTGCCAGCAGATGGCGGTGTGTTGTCGTCAGCACATAGCACCCGCCATACGCTCCATCAGCATGTAGCCAGAGGTCGTGAGCTGCTGCAATGTCCGCAATTTCATCGATCGGATCAAAGCTCCCGTAGTCGGTCGTTCCCATCGTCGCCACCACCGCCATCGGGATGTTGCCTTTCGCCAGTTCACCATTGATCGCCTCTTCCAACGCTACAGGTTTCATTTTCATTTGGTGATCTACCGGAATTGGCACGACCGAGTTGTACCCCATCCCCAGAAGTGCTGCATTCTTTTTAATGCTGAAATGCGCCTTTTCAGAACAGAAGATGCGAAACCTGCTGACTTTCGGATCCCATCCGTTTTGCTTCAGGTTCAGGCCGTATTTTTTAAATGCGAGATGATCTCTCGCCATCAGCAGTCCCATAAAATTTGATTGCGTACCTCCACTGGTAAATACGCCGTCCGAGGTAGTTTCCGGGTATCTCAGACGGTTACATATCCAACGAACTACCTCCTGCTCGATAAAGGTACCTGAAGTACTCTGGTCCCAGGTTTCAATCGCTGTATTGACCGATGCTGCGATGAGCTCTCCGGCGATGGAGGGAATCAACACCGGACAGTTGAGGTGTGAGACGTAGTTTGGATGATGATACGATATGGTGTGTTTCAAGAAACCTTCCTGCAACTCTTCCAGTACCTCATCCATGGACTGAGGAGACTGATCTTCGATTTTTAAGGCTGGATTTTTTCTAAGTACTTCAGGGCGTTCCCCACTAAAAAACCGATCGTTATCCAAAAAACCTTTTACGCAATCCACGGCTTTTTGAATCATTTCTTCGTATTCTGATTTGGAATGTCCTCCAAAGAAATATTTGGAATCAATTCTCTGATCTAAAAGATCGTTCATATCTGGTGTACTTAGTTAATCAAATGAGATACGAAAGTAAATGGGGGTATATGGGGGCAAATGACGTGATGAGGAATAAAAATGACGTGACGGGTAATCAAGCGTAACGTTTTAATAAAGAATGCCCTGAAAATTTATTGCATTTTGGTCACCTCATTTAATGTAACTCCCACTTAATCAGCTCCTTAAATAAAAAATAAAATTTTATTCTTATTATTTCTATAATTCAC
>JBCCXH010000200.1:0-9166 GCA_039192005.1 Bacteroidota bacterium | reverse complement strand
GTTTTGTAGTAAAGAAAACGTCTTAGACTTTCACAATACTGATCAAATGCCTCTAATAGCGTTTCTTTAGTCAAATTTTCGCCGCTTCTCATCTACCGATGTAAAATGGTTTCTCACATTTATTTGAGCTTACAACCTGTTTTAATAGTATCAAGCGAAACTAGATTACTGAACGGGTATTTTCGTTCTCAGGTGAATGATAAAGTTGTAGCAAGAATATTGTGAACCTAAAGGGTCTTAGTTCGAACCCGTTAGTGACTAATTTGACTGGAATCGACGTTTTTGACTTTGGAATAGAGCAAAATTGATGATTTCGGAAACGGGCTTGATTCGGCTCGTTTTTCATTAATGGTTCATTTTTAGTAGCTGTAATACTTATTGATATTTGAAAGGTCTTTGCGGAGTTAACTCTATGAGCAAATCAAATTTTCGCTGTTCTTTTTACGATGCCTTTCTTTCTAATTTCTTGATTCTATCTTCTGGTTCCAAAACACGAGATTCCAGACGAGTGTAGTCTACTATTTTGACCAAGGCTTCCGTAGATAATCTTAAGTCCCGCATTTCGTGGCTTACCTCATCAAATTTCTCGTCAACTTTATCTAGTCTTTCATCAACTGTGTCAAAACGTGTTTTGATTACATCATTGTAAAAATCGCTGAATACATCAGCAATGGTTACTTTGATTTCGTCAAGTTCCTTTTTATCCATTAGTTAAAAATAACGAAAAGCGAGTGGAAAGGGTATAGGAATAGGTGATGGTTAGTTTTCTTTATTTGATTTTTTTACTCAGAAAAATCAGTCGACACCCCGATTTAGTCCCCGCACCAACAAAAAACACTCTGCATTTGACATGCAGAGCGTTGATCGTGAACTCGGAGGGATTCGAACCCCCAATCTCCTGGGCCGTAACCAGGTGCATTATCCAGTTGTGCTACGAGTCCATTCCTTAAAACCAGTTAATAGGTGTTAAAAAAGGAACGCAAATCTAACAAAAACAACTAAAAATTTTCGTTAGTAATGCGCAATTCTATATTTGCCGAAAAAAAAGTAAGATGAAGTATTTGTTAGGGGTACTATTGGTTGGATTAAGTGCAAGTGCTATTGCTCAAACAAAAGATGAAACAGTTGCCCGCCCTGATTTGCCAGGTGATCTAATGGTAGATATTGGTCTGAATTTTTGGGACGAGACTCCTGGTGGACTTGATCTTCAGAGTTGGCCTTCCAAGTCTGTAGGGATTTACTACACACGAAGAAAGGCGTACGGGGGAAAGTTTGCGCTACACTACGGAGTAGGTTTAGGTTTGGAAAAAATAGGTTTAGGAGACGATTCCACCTTTTTTAGCGGAGAAGCATTAACGATAGGAGAGTTGCCCATTGAGCAAGTAGACAAAAATAAACTTGCGATCACTTATCTGGATATACCCATTGAATTTCGTTTTCACCCGACAGGTACGCAAGATGGAGAAGGCTTTTTTATTGGCGTAGGCGCCATTGGTGGATTACGGCTCAACTCGCATACCAAGTGGAGGTATACGGAAAATGGTGAGACCAAGCGGCAAAAAATCTCAGGTGAATTTAATCTGAATGCCTGGAGGTACGGTGTTCAGATTCGACTCGGTTTCAAAGGAGTTCATTTCTTCTATAAGCAATTCTTATCCGACACCTTTAAAAGTTCGCTTAATGAAGTCAATCCTCGTTTAACCACAATAGGTATAAACATCACCGGCTTCTAACCAAAGAAATACACGGCGTAAAAACCAAAAATAAATCCGAGTAGGCTACCACTCCATACCTCCTTCGGGAGGTGGTAACCTAGATAAAGCCTCGAAGTGCAGGTAAGACCTGCCAGGATAAACGAAAGGTAAAGAATATCCATTGCCAATACGTCCCTGACCATGATTAACGAAGCCAAAATGCCGACGGCGCTCCAAATAGCAGTGGCATGAATACTGATCTTAAATCGGTAGGTTATAAGGAATAAGAGGGCGATTAGCAAGGTGACGGAAAGTAGGATAGTGGAGAAGGGTCTGCCTAATGCGAGTTTTACGATAAACAGGTAAGAAGAGGCAGCATACCAAATGGTGATAATAGAAAAAGGAAGGGGCCTCTCCTTTCTGTCTGTTATTTCCAAATCGGAAATACTTGATAAAAACCGGAGCGAGTAAATGCTAAGCGCTGGAATAAAACAAGTGAGAAGGAAAATAGCAGTAAGGAACGGTAAAATGGTTTCCGAAGGCATCGTAAATAATTCCGGTGCACGGATAACTAAAATCACACTCATGTAGGATGCCATTAGCAATGGGTGACACAACGCTGAAACCAGCTTCATAAAAACTCTCACAATTCTTTTCTTAGTCTGGCCACAGGTATATTTAATTGTTCGCGATATTTAGCGACGGTTCTTCGGGCAATGTTGTAGCCGAAATCTTTTAAACTTTTTTCCAGCTTCTCATCCGAAAGAGGCTTGGTTTTATCTTCTGAATCAATGATTTCTTTCAATTTATTTTTTACCTCACGACTACTCACATCTTCTCCGGATTCCGTAGAGATGCCTTCTGAAAAGAAGTATTTAAGTGGAAAGACCCCAAAGTCGGTTTGCACGGATTTACTACTCGCAACTCTTGAAACAGTAGAAATATCCATATGAATTTTATCCGCAATATCCTTCAGGATCATTGGTTTTAGCTTGCTCTCATCACCTTCTAAAAAGTAGTCAAATTGAAAATCGATAATTGCCTGCATGGTATTAAGTAAGGTTTGCTGCCGCTGTCGAATCGCGTCGATGAACCATTTTGCAGAATCTAACTTTTGCTTAATAAACGAGACGGTCTCTTTGAGTTTTTTGTCTTTTTTGTCGCTCTTATCATATGCCTGAAGCATTTCAGAATACGATTTACTGACTTTAAGCTGCGGGGCATTTTTTGAATTCAGTGATAGTTCCAGTTTATCGTCGTTGTTTACCAGAATAAAATCAGGGATGATGTATTGGGTTTTAACGATCTCTTCCCCCGTACCTCCTGGTTTCGGATTAAGTTTGGTAATCAGGTAAATGGCTTCTCTAAGCAGCCCTTCATCATTTACTCCAAGTTTCTTTGCTATTTTATCGTAGTGCTTTTTTGAAAATTCATTGAAACAAGAATCGATGATTCTCTTTGCTATTTCTACTTCTTTGCTTTCCAGGTCTTTTCTGTCTAGTTGCAAAGACAGACATTCCTGAAGGTTTCGTGCACCAATACCAGGAGGATCAAACGTTTGAATTCGAAATAGTATCGCTTGCAACTCTTCCTCATCCGTTTCTACTCCCTGAGAAAAAGCAAGATCATTTACGATTGCTTCCAGGTTTCTGCGTATGTACCCGTCAGTATCTATACTTCCAATAAGCTGTCTGCCAAGGACCTCCTCTCTTTCGTCGAGCTTTAAATAGCCTAATTGCGAAACTAGCTGTTCGTGAAGGGTTTTCCCTACAGAAAGGGGAGACTCTCGTTCTTCCTCATCGGGGTTTCTCCCATCGCCCTGCATTTTATACCCTGCGTAATCATCCTGAAGGTACTCTTCAATGGTAGGTTCTTGCTCATTTACTTCGTAATCACTTTCGTATTCATCCGCAGGTTCTTCCGTTTCTTTTTCTTCTTTGCCTTCCTCCAATGCAGGGTTTACTTCCAGTTCTTCTTCGATCCGGGTATCGAGTTCTGCGGTGGGAACTTGCAATAGCTTGATAAACTGTATCTGCTGTGGAGACAGTTTCTGTTGTAAAGACTGAGTTAAAGATAGTTTTTGCATATGCCAAATCTATTGATTCAAAATTATCACATTCGTTAGTTTTGCCACCTTAATATTTCGTATCTAAAAGTGAGTAACTTAAAAAGGACAAAAATCAGGCAAATTTTAACACAAGGAAGTGTTAGTAAAGAGCTGTGCATCAAAGGCTGGGTCAGGACCAAGCGCGCAAGTAAGAATGTGACGTTTGTTGCAATGAATGACGGGTCTACGCTAAACAATCTTCAAGTTGTTTTAGATACGGAAAAGTGGGAGGAAGACCTACTGAAAAAAATAACGACAGGTGCCAGTCTTTCAGTCGTTGGTGAATTGGTAGAATCTAAAGGGGCCGGCCAATCCGTAGAGCTGGTGGCCGCTAAAGTGGATCTTTTAGGTGAAGCAGATCCGGAAGAATATCCCTTACAGCCCAAGAAACACTCAATGGAGTTTCTTAGGGAAATCGCCCATTTGCGTCCCCGTACCAATACTTTTAGTGCCATTTTGAGGGTGAGGCACGCGATATCCTATGCATTGCATACCTTTTTTCACGAAAAGGGATTTCTCTACCTGCATACTCCTATACTGACCTCCTCCGATGCAGAGGGCGCCGGGGAGACGTTTAAGGTCACGACAATGGACTTACATAACGTGCCTAAAAACGAAGAAGGAGGAATAGATTTCAAACAAGACTTTTTTGAGAAGGAGACCAACCTCACCGTTTCGGGCCAGCTGGAGGGTGAACTTGCTGCCCTGGCTGTCTCTGAGATCTACACCTTTGGTCCCACCTTCAGAGCTGAAAATAGCAATACCACCCGTCACTTAGCGGAATTTTGGATGGTAGAGCCGGAAATGGCTTTCTACGACCTGAAAGATACGATGGATCTGGCAGAAGAGATGTTAACGCATCTTGTCAAACATGCATTGGCGCACTGCAAGGAAGATCTGGAGTTTCTGAACAAACGTCAATTAGATGAGGAAAAAACAAAACCTCAGAACGAAAGAAACGAGCTGTCTTTGATTGAACGGCTTCAGTTTGTAGCTGATAACGATTTTGTGCGAATAAGCTATACCGAGGCAATTGAGATTTTAAAACGGTCCAAGCCCAACCAAAAAAAGAAGTTTCAGTACCTCATCGAAGAATGGGGAGCAGACCTGCAGTCCGAACACGAACGGTTTTTAGTAGAAAAACATTTCAAAAAACCTGTGATCCTATTTGACTATCCAAAAGACATCAAGGCCTTTTACTTGAGGCAAAACGAGGATGGTAAGACGGTAGGAGCTATGGATGTGCTGTTTCCCGGTATAGGTGAAATCGTCGGAGGTTCGCAACGTGAAGAGCGAAAAGACAGGTTAGAAAAAAGAATGGAAGAGATGGGGGTGCCGGCCGAAGAGCTTTGGTGGTACCTGGATACCAGAAAATTTGGAACCGTCCCGCATAGCGGGTATGGTCTGGGTTTTGAGCGCATGATTCAGTTTGTGACAGGAATGGGCAACATCCGGGACGTGATCCCGTTTCCCCGCACGCCCGGAAACTGCGAGTTTTAATCTGAATAATTCACAAACTTTCGTCACGAAAGTTCAAAGTGCAAGAAGATCAGACGGTCCGCCGCGCGGTACTTAGGGTTATTTTGGCGTAGAGGTCGGGCCACGGAGGCCTAATAAATTAAGTCGAGTACCAAAATATTCATAAGTGTCTGTTATTGAGGGAATTTGGACTTGTAGTAGGAAGTTTGTGAATTATTCAGGTTAGGATCAAACCAAACAATTTCATTCTTCTTAAGTATCTTTAATTAGATAAAAGAGAAGAATGAATAAGTTATTTGAAACCATCGAAGGCTTTGGAGCGGCTGAAAAAATCGGCTGGGTAGTCGTTTGTCTCACCTTTTTCTGGATACTGGAAGCGGTGGTGCCTTTGTTTTCCCTCAAGTATAATAAACTCAAGCATGTTGGCTTCAACATGATTTTTTTCTCCATGATGCTGATCATCAATGTGATCTTTGGACTCATTATCGTTTCCATTATCCCGATCATTCAAGCCAATAACATCGGAATACTCAACTGGTTGAATCTCCCCTTCTGGGTAGCATTTCCGATCGCCATCATGGCGTTTGATCTCATCACCCAATACACTGCACATTACCTCCTTCATAAAGTAAAGTGGATGTGGAAATTGCACCTGGTACACCACAGCGACACCAAGGTGGATGCAACAACCGGAACCCGGCAGCATCCCATTGAATACATTTTGAGAGAGACACTGGCTGTTTTCACTATTTTTATATTCGGTGTTCCGTTTGTCTGGTACCTGTTTTACCGATTGATTACCGTTTTTTTTACCTACTGGACACATTCCAATGTAGGCCTCCCAAGATGGTTGGATAGAGCGCTTAGCTACGTGATCATTACGCCATTGACTCATAAATTTCATCATCACTTTGAGCGGCCATGGACAGATACCAACTTTGGCAATGTCCTTTCTATTTGGGACCGTCTATTTGGCACGTTCGTATACGGAGATCCTGACAAAATAAAATATGGAGTAGACGTGGTGGATAATTCGAGAGATAGCGATGTGAAATATCAATTAGGTTTTCCATTAAATAAGAACATCAAAACAGATTATTGATCCGTAGCAACGGATTCAAACTGTTTTTCTAAAGAAACTTTTTCTTCCAATTCTTTCACCAGTTGTTCATCATGTGGATTGAGTTTGATGATGTTGTCGTGTTCCCAAAAATCAGGGTCGTATACGAAAGACTATTTTTCCATCATTGGATAGGGATTCAGTCACTTTTTTTGATATTGGTCCTCCTTTCCCTCTTAGAAAATCATTTTTTAACTCGGTATAGGCTCTCGACTGCGGAACCATCCGAGTGTGGACCATCCCAACCGAACATCGGTCTGGTGAACGTCGGCCGGTTTGAAAGGAGTTAAAGTTGATTTTTGGTCTCCCCAATGGGTACGTAAGGTAAGTAGTGATTGATCAGAGATTTCGGATGGAGAAGATAAGAATGAAAGAAGTAGTACTAGGCTTTCTATAACACAAACGTATTTGAGTAGGGATATTAGCCGATTCTTAGTTAAGTTGCCCCGTCAAATAGTTTGATTGAGTTTTAGATACCTGATTTGTTTGTTCCGGAAGAAAATATTGCCGATAAAATTAGAGCAGGCGACAAAAGTGCTTTCGAGTATGCGTTTAAGAAATTTTATAATCCATTGTTCAACCTGGCCAAAGGCCTGTTGCATGATGATCATTTAGCAGAGGAGCAAGTTCAGGAAGTTTTCATTAAGTTATGGGAGAAAAAGGATGACTTAAAGTCTGGATCGGCTCTACTCCCTTTTCTAATGGTTACGACGAGGAACCGGTGCTTTAATTACATAAGAAATCAGAAAGTGGTGCAGAAATATGTGACTGAAAAACAGAAACATTATCAAGACCAGGTACTGAATGAAAATCTTAGTGAAGTGACGGAAGAGTTGATTGAGCGCATGTATGAGGCAGTGCAAACGTTACCTGAAAAATGTAAAGAGGTATTTCAGTTGAGCAGGTTTAAGGGGTTGAGTCATAAACAAATTGCAGAAAAGCTATCCATAAGTACGAAAACCATCGAAAATCACATTACGAAGGCAATGAGGATTTTGAGAAAAGAACTGAACGAAAAGAAGGATAAGCTACTTTTTCTGATATACGTAGGGGAATTGCTAATAAATGGTGTAATCATATAAATGGAAGAAGATCAATTACATATCAATGAATCGCTCATTATATCGTATTTGATAGGGGATGCACTGTCTGATGAGCAGCGCACCGTGGTAGAGGAATGGTTGGAAGATGAGAGAAATCACGAGGAAGCTCGGGAGATCTATCAATCATGGGAGTTATCACAACTTGTTTCCACTGAAAGAACGGATGCAGATAAAGCCTTCAAAAAAGTAGCGGGCAAACTCTTTCCTCAAGAGGGAAATAAAACCAGAATTATTCCAATACGATGGAAAATAGCTGTGGCCGCTGCTGTTTCTCTTTTTATTCTTGGGACCGCACTCTGGAAGTTTTCTGATCAGGAAGAAGTAAAGCAGGTGTTGGCGTCAACTGTGGAGTCCAACAACTATACCTTGGCTGATAGCAGTAAGATTAGTTTGAACAAGCAGAGTACACTTACTTATTACCAGGAACGTTTTCAAAAATCATCTACACGGGAAGTCTGGTTGCAAGGCGAAGCTTTTTTTGAGGTAGAAGCTCAACCCGAGCGACCGTTCATTGTACATACCATCGATGCAACCATCACGGTGATCGGAACGAAATTTTTAGTAAAAAAAGAATTGAACTCTCCCACACATGTTCTGGTTACAGAAGGCAGGGTGCAGGTAGTTTACTCCGAATCAGAAGAGAAAGTTTTTTTAAATGCAGCCGAGGAAGTCACCATAGCTCAGGAAGAAAATAAACCGGAGGTTTCCAGTTCCAACGTAAATGAACTTTACTGGAAGACGGGTGTAATGACTTTTGAGAACAAATCCCTGAAGGACGTACTCCATACATTATCCGATGAATTTAATATTTTTGTAGATGTAAAAAATGAGAGCATCTTGTCCTGCAAGTTGACAGCCACCTTTAAAAAGCAATCATTGGAAACTATCATTAAAGTTATTGAAACAACTCATGACCTTGAGTGTCACCTTTCATCCGATACATTAAGGATAAATGGTAATGGCTGCCTTTAGGACCATCTTACTATTGGCATCTATTTTTGGTTTGTCTTGCTTTAGTCAGGCCCAGGAGGACAAAAAATCATTTCGTTTTGATGGTGAAAATAGGTCAGAGGTTTTAAGAAACGTCATTGAAGATTTTGGCTACTACCTTTCTTATAAACCGGATATTTTTCAAGATGACCCGATTTTAAACTTAGCGTTCGATAAACAAACGCTTGACGAAATTCTTTCTCATATCCTAAGCGACACCTATGCTTATCGTATCATCGGTGAGTACGTAGTCATCACCCCTGTTAAAAAAAATAAGAAAGAGCCGTCGGATCGAGTCATCCCTCATCAAGAAGTTAAGACGATATATGATACCATTCGCATTGAAGAAAAAATCATCACGTACGATACCCAACGTGTTCAAACGTATGAAACGATTTTTGATACGGTTTTAGTCGAGCTAAAAATATATGACACCATCCCAATCATTAAAGAATATGATTATGATCATAAAAAAGTTGCCATAGGAGCATTTTTCTCTCCCATTGTCCAACAGGTCAATAATCAGCCGTCGTCATCGATTTTTTTTGGAGGAGGAATAGGAATTGGGCTTCAGTATTCCATGCCAAAAGTGAAATTACAATTGGCCGCTTCTTATTCCATTGCACAATCCAGGCAAGATTTCCGTGAATTGATTCAGGAAGAGGTTCAGGTT
>JBCCXH010000199.1:0-9167 GCA_039192005.1 Bacteroidota bacterium | reverse complement strand
TCTACCGGGGGAATGGACCGTTCAGAAAAACTGCTATTGAGTTTGCTACTCCTAGCGATATCGCTGAGGTTGGTCAAATCCATCGGTTGGTTTTTTCTCAATATCGACCATATCTACTTTCTGAATGTGGGCTTTGTCGCTCATGGATTCATTGGCCCGGTGTTGGTTCTTTACTTACTGAAACAAGTGCATAGCAAAACCTTACATTGGGTTGTGTATGCGGTGCTATTATTCCCCGCTTTCTTGTTGATGTTCGCTTCACCGTTTATTGACCTGGACAATTTTTGGTATGCGGGTGGATACCAGGCCTTACTGTACGTAACCATCCTGTACCTGGCAGCGGGACTTGTTCTCGTTTGGGTTATCTATCAACGTCGCTTGCCCAACTTTTCGTGGATCAGAAACCTGTTTTTCGGGGTATCCCTTTTTTGTCTTTCCTATTTTTCAAATTACATTCTGAAGCTCAACAGTTACATCCTGGGGCCTATTCTTTACTCGCTGATCATCTACTACATCAGTTTTCTTGTATTCAGCAACCGCGAACTTTTTGGAAGTACCGGAGCGTCCAGGAAATACAAAAACCTCAATGTACCTGATGAGCAAGTGAAAAGGCAAAAAGAGAAAATCGAACAGGTCATGGCGACTCAGCACCCCTTTTTAGATGCGGAATTTAGCCTCACAAAGCTCTCTGAACTGACCGCCATACCCAAGCACCTGCTTTCCAGACTCTTTAGCGAAGCGTTTCGTCAAAACTTCTCAGATTTTACGAACAGCTATCGGATTGAGCGCGCAAAGGTCCTACTTGCCGACCCAACTTACAGGAATCATAAAATTGCATTCATTGCCTATGAGTGTGGGTTCAATACGATTTCCTCATTTAATGCCGCCTTCAAAAAATTTAACCAAAAGACTCCATCGGCGTATAGAAAAGGCCAATTGAAAGGATGACTTTACAGGCATCGTACCAACAAACGGGGCTGTTTACAGTTCACATCAACGAATGCCTAGCAAGTCATTAGAGCAGCCCTCCTGTGAACTCCCTGGATTTATTAAAGAGGTTGGTACTGAAGAAAAAACAGGAATGAAAAAGTGGTGGTTTTTCTGTCAACTTCAATGTTGTAAAAAAAATCACCAGGCCACTCAACCTGGTGAATGACCTCTTACCGCTTATGTTCCGGACTGTCAAAACCTGCTTTACACCCTGCTTCCCACTCATCTGGCAAATTTCCATAGGCAGGAACTCCACCGTTATCTTTTAGCATTCTTGCCATATGCAGACAGTTCCAGACCAAAAAAGTGGTGTTTCTGTTGGTGAAATCATTTTCTGGTCCTCCTGAACCCTCGTCCATGTAGGAAGGACCCGGACCTGCCTCTCCCATCCATCCGGCATCGGCCTGAGGCGGCACGGTATATCCGATGTGAGACAAGGAAAATAAAATATTCATGGCACAGTGCTTGACTCCGTCTTCGTTTCCGGTGATTAACGTAGCCCCTACTTTTCCATAATCCCTGAACTGTCCTTTTTCATTGAATTGGTGGGTGTATCCGTACATTCGCTCAAGCGTTCGGTTACAAACAGAGGACTTTTCACCCAGCCATACTGACGTACAGATAATCACAATGTCACTTGCATCAATTTCTTTTTGAATTTGTGGCCATTCGTCTTTATCCCACTCAGGTGTTTCGGACATGTCCAAACCCAACCCGGCAGGGATTTCGTAGTCTACCGGTCTGATGATTTTAGTGGCTACTCCATTGGCCTCAAAAATTCTTTGGGCCACTTTCACCAAACCCTCTGTATGCGATAAGACAGGGGTACGGTTCAAGGTACAGTTTAGAAACAACGCCTTTAAGTCATCGTATTTCGCTGGTGGATTCTCACAGTGTGTTTCAATTTTGCTCTTTAGTTGTTCTGACATTAGATTAAGTTTTTCAATTCATTTCACAAATAATAAGACCAAGTCGTACCTAAAGGCACAGCTTGAAAAAGTGGCTCCAAAATAGTGAATGCTATCCGTGAGAACAAATAGGTTATCAGCATGACGTTATCATCAATGCTTAGCCTCACTTTATGAATAAATCTCAGTTCAAATAGCATTATCAAAAGATGATGTGGTTAGTTTTACCGCAAACTTTAATTTATGAAAACAAACTTCACCATTTTCTTATGTGCCGCCGTAATAGCAGCCGCAAGTATCTCATGTTCGGATGACGAGTCAATATCTGAAGCAGACGGACTCACATCGCTTATCAATGTAACAGACGAGGCTCCGGGGACTAACTGTCCAAACGGAGGCTTACTCATAGAAACAGGACTCGACACCAATAGAGATGAGGTACTGGACTCAAGCGAAGTAACTTCCTCTAAATTTGTCTGTAATGGCGAAGAAGGAGGAGCAACTGATGCCAGTAAAACATTTTTAGTCATCTCTGGTGACCTGACCAACGAAGAAGTACAGGCAGTCTTGGATTCTGAAACGGGAGCAAATACGCAAGTTGTACGAATTCAAAACACCACAACCGTCACGGATGTGGATTTAAGCGGGTTTACCGAATTGGTTGAACTTGTTGTAACAAATAATGGGGATTTACAAACACTGAAAGCCCCTGAGTTAACCTCAATATTTGGTGCTTTTGATATTACTTCCAACGATCAGTTGCAACGCGTAGAATTTCCTGTATTAGAGAGTGCTTTAGGAGTAACGGGCATTTCAATTGTCGGGGATAAAATAGAAAGCGTCGATTTTTCTGCTATCCAACGAGGTAAATTATTTATTGAATCCGAAGAGGAAGTAAGTTTTAAATTTCCCGTTAACATACCAGAGGTCTCATTGGACCTCATATTAGGTAATCCAACACTTGATTTACCAATTGTTCAAATAGATGAATTAGATGTAAGTACCGAAGTAACCAAAGAATTATCTTTTCCTTCATTAGAAAGGGTGAATGAAATAAATTTCTTTGATGCAGGACTCACCTCCTTGAGTCTTCCTTCTTTATCATTCATAGGTTCTTCTCTCGAAATCGATTTCCACCAACAATTGACGACCTTTTCGTTACCATCCCTTACCTCTTTAGGAGACGACGGCGGAGCGATTAGTTTAAATAGTAACTCATTTAACACCGCTACGGTAGACCTTATCTTAAGTCAACTGGCTGCCATTGATCCACCATTTAGTGAATGGGAGATCTACTTAAGACAAAGCACTGCTGCTCCTCCAAGTGCTCAGGGAGAAACGGATGCTGCAACCATACGGGCCAATGGCAATACGGTAGACGTGGACGTGGAAATAGCAGACACAACTGACTAATTTGACCAAGACCTTATCAGGGTGCTCAAAAGCACCCTAATAATGATTTTGACTCACCCGGTTACCTGAAGTACCCCGGTGAGTCAATCATTTACTTCACCTCAATCCACTGCCCTTTGCTCTTCGCATTGAGCGAAGCATCATACATGGCTTCGCAGTAGGCTCCCGGCAGGTAAAAAGAACCTCCATACGTCGCGGTCAGCCGGACCTTAAACGTCTTAGAAGCACCTCTGTTCAAATCAAAATAGGTATAAATGCGGTCATCACGGATGTCCTGATAATCGAATGACGAGTTGGTATACGTATTCGTCTCGTTCAACCGGTCGTTATTGATCTCCCAACCGGATGGGAAGATCTGACTCAGCGCCACATCTTTGATACGCCCGGGATTTTCATTGACGATCCGTATGCTGGCTTCAAAGGTTTGTCCCTGCCGGATATCGCTCAACTCGATGCTTTCCCCACGCTGATTGTAGTAATCTACTACCATGCCTATGCCCGAGTTGGATGCGGGCTCCTCGCCAGGATAAGGGATACCTGTTGTCGTAAGAGTCAAAAAGAGTGTTCCATTGCTTTCATTATTAATGACTAGCTTTTTATCGGCTGCATCCGCATTGAGTGAAGCCCTCAGGATGGGCAGCTCACTGGTCCACTTATCTGTTTTTCCTTCATAAGTCACCGAGGCATTCAGCTCACCGGCAGCCATACCTCCTAAATATTTACTGATCGACATTAAGGCGTAAGCGGTTGTTTGGGTGCTGTACCACCTCTCCGAGGAGAGTGATTTGGCCAACTCTTTGAGTACCCGAAACCCTTTTTCTTTTTCTCCTAAGTAGGTATAGGTTTCCAGAAGCATGGCCTGATCTCGCGTCACGGAACCATAAGAGTACCAGTAGTACCTACTTGGTGTAACGTTTTCCGAAGTCAGCAATTTTTTCGCGACGGATTCCTTTCCTATCAGGCTGTAAGCTGCGCCAAGCCTCCACTGTGCCTGATTGGATAGGTTTTGGTTGTTAAGCAGCCGGTTCATGCTACTGGTAGCTGCGTTTCCTGAGAGCGCCAGCGTAAATAACCGGTAGGCCTGAATGATGTCGTCGTTGTAAGAGGAGTTTTTAGACCAGTTCTTAGCTTTTCTCTCCTGGTACTTCCTCAGGTTTTTCATCAGCTCTTTAGGGACGAAGTAGCCTTTCTTTTCCGCTTCAATCAAAAAGTGGTAGCCATAATTCGTCCCCCAACTATTAGGGTCGCTCTGTCCGGGCCAGTAGGCAAAACCTCCTTCGGTGGTCTGGAACTTCTTCAAACGCTCGATCCCTTTTTTGATGTTTTCCTGGGTCCGAACCTGCTGTTTAGTACTCAGCTCCGTGATGTCTGCAAGAAAAAGCTGAGGAAAGACCGACGACGTTGTTTGCTCAATGCATCCGTGTGGGTAGCGAATGAGGTATTGCAACCTTTTTTCTAAATTCATCGATGGCACACGGGCAATTTCCAGCATAGACGTATTCGTTCCATCCATTCCAAACGTATTGAGTTCGCTTTCGAAAGTTTCCCCCTGATCAATCGTTAGCAGCTGAACCTGGGTCTGTGCTATATTTGGTGCCCTGCTTTCCAGGGTGATTTCATGCACTGCCGTCTCACCTTTTCCTTTTGCTGTAATGGTCACCTTTCCTTTTCCAACGGCACGAGCCACTTCCAAATCGAAATACGTCACCTTATTTGCACTGGAGGACAGGTCTACAGATGATGACTTTGCTCCGTTTACGCTGATCAGGCCTTCGGTTTCAATAGTGACCTTAGCATCCTTAATGTTGTCTCTGTATCGAAAAACATTTACCGGAAGCCTGATTTTCTCACCCGGTCCGGTCACTCTGGGTAACGTACCGAGCACCATCAGTGGTTTAATCACAGGTGTTGCGACATCCGTTTTTCCGTAAGCGCCGTTTAATCCGGCCACCACCATCGTTTTGACGGATCCAATGTATTGAGGCATGGTAAACGAGTGGGTTTGTGATTTCCCCGAAGTGAAAAACGGCCCCATGAACTTAACTACGGGCTTAAAACGCTCATCTGGCTTCTTTCCATCCTCGTCATCCGCTTCAAACTCTCCGTCTCCACCAATGGCCAGCAGTCTTTCCAGGCGCCCGCCATATGCTCCGATGACCTCATCGTAAATGTCCCACGTTTTCACTCCGATGGCTTCTCTGCTGTAAAAATGATTCCAGGCATCCGGGGTCTTGAAATTGGTAATGTCCAGTAACCCTTCGTCTACTACGGCTATTGTGTAAGCCATTGGTTTACCATTTTTTTCCGAAACGGTAATTTCCACCTCTTTACCCGGCGACAACTCATCGTCCATGTCAATTTCAGGCTCCAGTACGGTCTGTTTATCCAATACCTTCAGCGGCGCAATCCCATAAAGCCTGATCGGTAAATCATTTTGATTCTGTGCATGTGGTTGAATGAGTGTGACATGCGCATAAATATTAGGAGTCATCTCCGAGGTAGCTTTTAACTTAATCGTGGTGTTCCCATCCTGGGTTTTCGTCCAGAAGTTTTGGATGACTTTGCTCCCATTTTCAATGCTTACAAGCGCTTGTGCTCCTGCCGAACCGGGGATGGTCAACGCGATGTCCTCTCCTACTTCAAACCTTGTTTTGTTTGTAGAGATCGACATAAAAGATGCTCCCAGCTGGCCCTGCTCTTCTGCTCCCCAACCAATATAAAAATAATCTCCTGTAACGTGACCGGACACCGGGTCTTCCAGAATCATCAGGTACCTCCCCCAACGATCTCCTGAAAAGGTAGCAGCACCCTTTCCTTTTCGTACCTCTACCGTCTTCTCCATCACCAGGTTACGGTTGGAACTTCTGATGTAATTGATGTCATAGTCATCGGACTCATCCCACCACCATCTCCAGTTGACCTTGTAGACCTTCATACTGATGTTTCGGGAGGCGAAGGGTGCTCCTTCGCCGTCCAGCACCACTACATTGGCCTGATGGTCACTGTCTCTTTTCAGTTGTCCCCATTCATCTCCTTCTGGCAACTGCACCCCTACATAGGTTTCATGCGGATAATAGGTTACTGATTTGGTGTTGATGCTAAAATCACCACCCGGCTCAAATACCTTTGTTTCAAAGGTCGCTCTAAGCGCGCCAACACCTCCTCTGTTGGCCGGCACCGGCATCTGATAGTT
Organism: Bacteroidota bacterium; assembly: GCA_039192005.1. Lineage (GTDB taxonomy): Bacteria > Bacteroidota > Bacteroidia > Cytophagales > Cyclobacteriaceae > Ekhidna. Next base: position 2,663 of record JBCCXH010000199.1, on the reverse strand, counting down.
AAATGAAACGTCTCCGTTTTCGTCTGTATTCCCTTTAAAAACCGTGGTTCGATCAGTTTCAGTAGATGTACCAGGATTATCAAATTCATAATTCCCGTACCCTTCGAACGTTGTATTGACGTTTTTAAAAATCACTTCGGTCTCTGCTTTCAGGTTATTTCCTTTTATGCCGGTCAGCCAATTAGCAGAGAGTTTCGGGGTCAGATTTCTGTTTTCAAAAGTGACTTTATCCACTCCGACATCCAGTTTGATTTTCAGTCGGTTCGGTTTGATGGTTTCTACTTTTATCCGCTTACTAAACGAGGCATTCCCGACCGTCACGGTCGCATTCCAATTACCGGTTACATCAGCAGGATCTGTTTGCGTTTTAAATGAATAAAGGTTTTCGATGCTACTGGTTGCCACCTGACGATCTTTCAAATTTCCCAGTGGATCTCTAAACTCAAAAATGACCGGCTGGTCCGTAGAAATTCGATCGTCAATGTCTTCTAGCATGAAGGAAAGAAAAATATCATTCCCTGGTCTCCAAACGCCTCTTTCTCCATAAATAAACCCTTTTATCCCATTGCGGATACGGTTGCCGGACACATCGAAGTTGCTCATCGTCAGAGATGAACCGTCATCCAACTTTAGGTAGGATTTCTGTCCGTTTGATTCTGCAATGACCAGAAAAGGTCGCCTTACCGGATTGAAGGAAGCAATGCCTTCCGAGCTTGTTGGCCCTTCGTCCATAACCTGCAGCTGGTAATCAAGTACCTGAATATTGGCAGCTACGGGAGATGCCGATACCATATTCGTGGTGTAAACATTAAGTGAGTTGTCGCCACCAATTTTCACAATAAGACCAATATCAGATGCAATCAAATTTCTCGTAACAAATCGCTCCCGATAGTAGTAAGAAACGTGGCATGGGTTGTCTCTTTCGTCCCAGCGAAATCCAGGAGGGTAATAATAGGATGAATAATCACCCCAGTAATCAAACCCATCGTTATCGAAGATGCTCCAGGTAGCCGTTTCATCTTTGGAATAAGAAGTATTGCTTGTGAAAGCTTCTTCGCACGGGTAGGCCGAATCTTCCGGACGAAAGCTTAGTTTGACTTGATAGATTGCACCTCGTTCTGTTTCAAACAAGGAGGCCAGGTCAAGGGTAAACCGGTTCCAATTAGATAAATCTTTGGAATACTCCGAAAGATCGACGGTTTTCTTCATGACCTTCCTGCCCGTACGCTTGATTTGTTCACTTCCCGTGATCGTGTTCGTCTGTAAAAACTGAGGGATGTTTTGCTCAAATACCTGTACGACATCTACCCGAACACTTTTCAAATTAACCGCCTCAAATGGAAGGACCAGCCCTTCGGTCGAGGGCAAGATGGTTCCTTTCCCAATTAGTTTGATTTGAGGATCTTCAGGGTCAAAGGCGAGGTACTTGTCGATGTCATCTTTAAGTGGATGACCGAATACATTTTTTATGCTTTTTTCGATGTGAACGAGACGGCTCCCTGACAACATCCGGGTCAGGTAAACCTGAACTTCATTGCCATCAATGACAAACTTAGGAGCAGACTCTCCTGCAAGCGTAATCAGACCCTCCAGGTTTTGATTGGCTTGAAGTGGGTCAGAAAAAAATAGCGAAACATACGCATCACCTATTTTATTTACCCGGGTGGAGGTGATAGAAAAATCTTTAACAGAAGGGATACTCAGCAACTCCTCGTTTTCCTTTTCTACGCCTATAGGGCTACCGGAAACCGTGATGTTCATATCGTACGCCTCGTCTCCTCGTTCTATGTTTTTGATAGCAAACTGATGAGAGGTGTTGGTATGATGAATCCACTCAACTTCTTTACCAGAAACATTGAGCATTTTCTCGGCTTCTTCATTTTCTACATAATCAGCAGTATTTAATGTGCCTGTCAGTTGCAATACCTTAGGATTATCTTCGTCACCGGTGCGTAACCCGTCGACTTTTACCTCGTAATCCTGAGGGATGGTCTGCACCGAAAAAACAAACTCTTTCAATGCTTCAGGCACATCAGCTAAAGATGCAAGCTTGAGTTTTACTGAATATTGTTTTCCTGATTTTAAGGCACTTTTAGGACTGAACACCAGGGATTGGCCAGATTTGACCAGTTCACCATCGACCGATGGGCTGATCTTAAAAAAGCCTTTAGGCAATTCCTCTGGCAAGGAAATCAACTCAGAAAACTGTATGGTCAGGTTATCTTTTTTAGAAATAATGCCTGTAGTAAATCCTGTGATGTAATCGAGAAACCTGGAGTCGCTGGATACTTCAGGTTGGGACGTGTTGCATTGAGTGAGTAACAAAGCTGTTCCCACCAAAAGGGGCATAAGTTTTTTTATCATGTTAAATACTGGTGTAAGGTTGCATGGAAGTTAAGAAATGTCGGGCAATTTCCATTGAAATCGAACGGCTAGAATTCTAAAGGTGACGATAAATAAAATGGTGACTAAAATACACCACAGTTGATCCCACGCAATCCACTGCAAAAAAATGTAAAGCGCCCCGCCAACAAGGCATGCAAGCGCGTAGATCTCTTTTCTGAAAATCAAAACCTGAACTAGCTTAAAAATCTTAACCTCAGCAAGTCATATTTATGGCAGTTTTGTTTTGAAAATTTAGAAGAATGATGAATCCTTTTGAT
>JBCCXH010000198.1:0-9171 GCA_039192005.1 Bacteroidota bacterium | reverse complement strand
TAAACGAGATCATTTCAGTAAAGGAAAAATTAAATTTTAATGTCAAAAACCTAATGACAAGGGAAGCCTATATTAGCATTAACATGCTATAAATCAATTACTTGTGCCATTCGAAGGGTTTTCCTCATGAATAAAGCGGGATAATTTTTATCCTATTTTGTCGTCTTGGAAAGAGAAGGAGTAAAAGTCTGGGGACTACGGATTGAAGAAGATGGCGCGATCAAAACCATTCCTTTGGTTGGCTTTAGTAAAATGGGGGCGGAACAGACGCTGTCTAAAATGATGGAGGAACACCGCCTGACAGAGGGGACGATGATGACCCTTGGTGGTATGCGCCTTTATTTCCTCCTGCTTTTCTCCGGAAGGTCTTTATCGTATCGCTTTCCGTCCTTATCAAAGGCCCACACATTTGATAACTCCCTTAGTTTTGGAAGCTGCTCTTCTCCCCCCTTATTGACTTCCTGTTTCACTTTCCTTCTGAATTTTCGGTTGGCATTTCGCTTGTCCTCTTTTTCAGACTTAGCACTTGTAATCCCTTTCACGGGGGTTTTCTTTCTGGAACGACTCATGTGTTGATGGTTTGAATACCAAAAGTAACGTTAGTTGGAGTAACCTCGCCTTTTAAAGTCAATGACGGTTCTGAATTAGGTATCGCCATTAAGTTTTCTCTTCAAGTCATCCAACGTCTTGCCATCCCGGTTTTTCCATTTCGTCCATCCGTTTGTTGACCTTCCCAGGATGACTCCTCCGGCAGTACTTGGTGAGTTGAAAATGTGATCTTGAGTAAATACGTAGATGCCTTCTCGTTCTGAAAGGATACCAGCACTGATCAGTTGGCTTCTCATATTGATTAAGTACGTGTGACAAGAGGGTGTCTCTTCTATTTTGGCTTGTGAACCTTTATATATCAAAAACCCTTCGTCGGTAAGGTTTCCTGATGCTTTGACTCCCTGACCGGTCACATAAAACAGCATGCTGGATTCGGTTGATTTGCGCTTACTTTCATATAGAGGATACCCGAGTGTGGCCAATAAAATCTTTAACGTTTCAAAGTTGTCCAACAAGTCATATTCCCTGCTCTCGGGTATCGAAGGTTTCTTCGAACCGGCATCGTTCTCTGTTTTGTACCGGCCTACCGCATCGGCTTGCTCCAAACAATAGTGTTCTAAAAATTTACCATCAGTTTTGGTGTATTCGTCGGTCTTAGTGGTGACGATGATGCCATGTGTCCAAAAGTCTTTTTTGCGATGATGCGCTTTGATGCGTTCGAAACAGTCCTCTCCCTCTCCGATGTAAACCTGTGGCTTAGCACCGTCTTCTGTCGCTCCGAATAGGAAATAAACGCCAGTGAAACGAACCATTTCCCGTTTTGATACCTCCGGAATCTTATTTCTGGGAAATAGAATGGCCTTCAACAACCTGTTGGTGATCTCTGCCTCCCGGATACTGGTGGGTGATCCATCCGGCAGGAATATTTGAATGGTCTGAGGTTTTACCTTCATTTTATGCAACTTCTTTCATTTCTATGTATGGCTTATTCGACATCCAAGGTCTTAGACACATAGACATAGACCTTTTTCTCCGGCCACTATGGTTAGCTTGTTGGTCTTTGAGCCTGCCCTTTGGGCCACAGACCTGGGGAAGGCGGTTTCGAGCTTATCTACATATCCTTTTTCTTTCGCTACCTGCCAAATTTCCGAACCACTCATTGGCTTTTGAACTTCTTGTAACACGGTCTTGGCTAGTTCTAAAAATTTCATCTGATTCCCTAAATATTTAAAAAATTACCACCACTTCGTCTCTTCTCCACTAATCTGCTTATAGTGAATACCTGTCAATGCGAAGTGCTTTGTTGCACAGTCTATTTTACGTTTCTCATTTGGAAACTGAAGTAGATTCGGGTTCACATTTCCCTTTGTCTCCCTCACCAGTTCCAGTTTCAATTTTTGATCGTCATCCCATCTAATGATCCCCCAGTCGGGATTATAATTACCGATGATCTTCGGAATGGAGATTTTGAATTGATTGGGAAACTTGAAGTAACAAACGATCTTATCTGCCTCCGTTGCATCATTGAGTTTGTATTCGACAAACTTCCGCTCTACATCAGAGTCAATCTGAACCTGATCATAGAGCGACCAGTCTACCCCCTCGACAAGTTCTTTTTGGGGAAACCTTCGAGATGCTGGAAACATGCTTTCTGCCTGATAGTCCATCAATTCTTCTGTCAAGGTATATTCAATCTTTTCCGCAATGTGATTGGCCAGGGTGTTTTTAATGGTTTCCGTAAACACGGAAGAGAATCCTTCCGGGTTTTTGAATATCCGCTTCTTCACTTCCTCATTCAGCCCCTTAAAAATCTGAAGGACACACGTCTTCTTCAGTGAAGTCGTCTGAGCCGTCCGGTCAATGAAGTTGAAAACAGGGTAAGTGGTTTGGGCTTCCTGACGTGATTGTGGGTCTCCTTTTTGCCCTTTTTCACTCGTGAAGACATGGGACTCATTGACCCTCAGCGGATCATGATCCCCAAAATAAACCACTGAATGTTCACCTTCTGATTTGATCTCCACGATCTTATATCCTTTCAATCGCTCATCTCTGGCCTTCTTGGCCAGGTCATCGCCCTTATTGAACCATGCTTTTTTGGTTTCTTCATTCCCTGAAAAATCAGCAATATCAATGACCAATCGGGCCATATCGGCCTCTACCTTCTCAAGTGTGATCTTAAAGGTCGTCATCACAAATTTTCCTTTCATGACCACAATATTTGGCTCGGGATACTTCGCTATGTTCAATTGTGCAATGCAGTCTTTGATCAATGCATCTTCATCCATTTCAATAGTGTACGCTGTTTTGCGACAAAGTTTTTCCCAGAACATTTGGAAGTCTTCGCTCTTGAAAATTGCGTCGTTCCGCTTGGCAGGTGCTTTTCGGGCGTTAGAGGGATTGGGTGGCGGCACATCCCCATTTGCTACGTAGTCGCTTTGGAGTTGCTCACAGTAGCTTTCATAACTCTCATTGGCTACAACTGTCAGTACATTCACCCCTTCGTCCTGCACTCGTTGCCCTTCCTGATTGACTGCTATTCGGAGTCCTCTACCGATCTCTTGTCGCTTTCTTTTCTCTGAGGTAGCCGTATTCAACGTACAGATCTGAAAGACATTGGGGTTGTCCCACCCTTCTTTCAAAGCGGAATGCGCAAAGATGAAACACACCTTTTCATCAAAGTGCAGGAGCCGCTCCTTGTCTTTCATGATCAGATTGTAGGCGATTTTTTCCAGCTCTTTTTCCTTCTGAGTCTTTTTTTCAATGCCCGTATCTACAAACTCATCCGGCTTGTTTTTCGCCGTTTTCTTAGCGAAGTAGCCCTCTCGTACTTGCTCGGCGGTATAACCTTTGTAAAAGGGATAGGCTTGTTTGATCGAATCATATGCTTCATCAAACAGTTTTTTAATGACCCCATCATTGGCCACATAATTGGCCACCTTGTCAATAAAGAAAAGGGAGAGGACTTTTATGTTATGATCCAATAGCTGCTTTTGCTTGATCATATGCGCTTTGAGCGTTTCCTCGATTTGCACCCTGAAAATCTCTTCCTTCGAAAGTGTTACTTCCCCTCCTTCTCCAATTTTGAGTACCTGTTCGTTTTCAAAAATGACGACTCCTTCCTTTCGGTCAATGTCTCTGATGACCAAATCCTGATAGGTGGGGTTATTGGTTTTTTGAAACAAATCATCTCCTTTTTTCAGTCTGAAGCTCTTCTGAGTGAGTAATCCGTCTTTCAGAACATACAAATTCGCTTCTACGACGAGTCCGTACTTGCTGGAAGGGTCAAGTGCAAGCGATAGCTGGCTATCGTTAAAGTTTGCTTGCTCCGTCACTCCGACTACCTCGATCTTCTTGACCAGATCCTGACGAAACGCATCTACAGGAGACAGCCAGTAGCACCGATTCATCAGCTCCCGGTCTTCTTCCTTCGTACCGCCTTTTTCCGTGGGTGTCGCACTGTATTTCAAGGCAAAGAGCGGATGAAGCGTCCGTAAAGCTTGCCTTGATTTCTCACTGGTGTAGTTCTGTGATTCATCCAGGATCAGAATGGGTCGGGTTTCCTGAATGTATTCGTATGGAAGTTTTTCGCCCTGAAGTTTTTCCGTTGGTTTAAACAGGACGTTGGTTTCCCTGTTGAAAGAATCGATGGTCATCAGCAGGATCTCAATATTCGAAGAAGAAGAAAACGTCCTTAACTTACTGATCTTCTGGCCACTATATTCGATCAGGTTGATCGTTTCATTGCCATAAAGGGTCTTGAAATGCTCCTTTGTGATGTGGAAGGTTTTCACTACGCCTTCGTAGATGGCCACACTCGGGACGACGATCACAAACTTTCCCCACCCGTAGTTTTTACGTAACTCGTGGATCGTTCGGAGGTAGACGTACGTTTTGCCGGTACCCGTTTCCATGTCCAGGGTGTAGTAGGGATACCGCCAGGAGTCAATCCCTACCATTTCAAAACCATCCTCACAATTGAGCTGCATATCCTGCACCAATCGGTTCTCCTGCTGGACACTGACCAGGTTGTCAAATAGCCAACTTTCGTCCAATGTCTCATACCGATCCAGATTGGGGATGGTATCCTCCCCCATTTGGAAGTTCGAGGTTTGCTTGCTGTAGCCATCGAAAAGTTTTACCGTGCTTTGAATGGCTTTGATTTGGTGTTCCTGACGGGACTCGAATTGTATCTTCAGTTTATTCATCTTCCAGTTTTCTTCGATCAAGAGCGATCAGTTCGGCCAGTTCTTCCTCATCGGGCAGGTAAAGCCGATACTTACTTGCAAAGAGTTTTTCATTTTCTGCCATTACGCTGTATTTCACAATGGTTTCGTCCTTTTCTGTACAGAGGATGATACCGATGGTAGGGTTGTCGTCTGCACCTTTCTTCAAATCATCGTACATGCGCACGTACATATCCATCTGGCCGATGTGTTCATGCCGCAGTTTGTCAATTTTAAGGTCGATGAGGACAAAACATTTTAGGTGATAATTGTAAAAGACCAGATCGATGAAGAAGTCCGACGTATCGGTAACGATGTGTTGCTGCCGCTCTACAAAAGCAAAGCCCTTGCCCAGTTCCATCAGGAAGGTTTGCAGGTGGTCGATCAATGCAGATTCGATGGTGTGCTCCAGGTGCTTTTCGTCTTTTCTAAGTCCGAGAAACTCAAAGATGTAGGGGTCTTTGATGTACGTTCGTGTTGGTGGATTTGCCTTTTTCGACGGAGGCACTTCCAGCATTCTGCTGAGGTAACCCGACTGAATGTTCCGTTCCAAACTTCGGGTATTCCAGCCTTCGTCCGCGGCTAAGTGCATGTACTGCGCTCGGTTTTTGGCATTCTCGACCCGGGAGAGTATGCGGTAGTGCGTCCAGCTCAATTCTTGACGCAATGCGTCAAGAATGCGAAAGCTTACGTAGAATTTACGCATGTTGGTAAGGTTCGTGTAATCAAACCCTTTTCCAAACTCTAAGGTGAGCCGTTTGGAAATTTCCTTTAAGACTTCCTGGCCGTACGCTGCCCTGCTCTCCCCTTTTTGCTCGTCTTCTACGATCAGTCTGCCAATCTGCCAGTTCATGTGCAGCAGTTCGGTATTTACTCTCCGGATGAGGCGATGCTTGGATGCCGCTATCAGTTGACGAATGGATTCGTAAAGCTCATTTTTGATTCGTTTATCCATGTACGTTAATCGGTTTGTGACGCATCATATGCCAAATTTCCTTTCATCTGTCCTGAGTTACTTTTTCCTCTCCGCTCTCCCACGAGGTTGGAGCTACCTATATCGTTTTGATCAATCCCTTGTCTGACAGACGCAGCTTGTCTACGTTGCTGATGGCACTGTCGAGGCAGATGAAGACGTCGTCGTCGGAAAGATCCAAAGACTTAATCGTCGCCGGGTCGATGTCCTTGTCCAGACACACCAAAAGCGAGTGCTCGCAATACTCGTCACTTACCTTCTTTACTTCATTTGCTGTGTACCGGGCCTGCTTCTCGATGGTACTCGAAAGGACAAAGCCTTCCATGAGGATGATTTCGGATAGCAACCCTTCTTTGGTCCAGCCGTCCCTCAATGGCTCCTGATTGAAGAGGTTCAGGCTTTCTTCTAACTCTGAAACTGATGCTCCAGAGTAATTTGACCATTTTTTGTAGTTTGAACTAACTAAGGATAGAGAATGAAACCCTTTATCATTTAGGTTCTTAGAGTTTTTAAGAGACCTTCTAACCCTTTCCTTTGATATTTCAGCGATGTTTCTAAACCCTTCTTCATATGCTTCGGTATCTTTTTCTACTATTTCTTGAAGTTGAACAGAAATAGACGTTAGGTTTTTTTTCTCAGCTTCATTTATTTCATAGGTCGCATGAGCAGTTGAAGCTGAACCAGAAAAGAAATCAAGAATAATATCATCTTCTTTAGTAGTACCAATCGTAATTAAATGTTTTAAAAGAGCTAAAGGTTTCGCGAAATCAAATACTTTCTTTTCGTCAAAAAGCGATTTGACAACTTTTGAACCATCAGCTGTGGTTTCCATTTCTTTAATCCATGTCCTGTATGGCTTAGGTCGCGGCTTAGAGATTCTAATTTTTTCATAGGCAGTAAAGTTTCCGTCATCTCTTTTAACAAACTTAATATTGTTGTTTTCAACAATATTAAGCATGGCTTTCTTCCCAAAACGCCAACATCCCTCTGCTCCATCATTTCGAATAGGATACACATCTTCACCATTTGGACCAGGTATTGGAAACCACATGGTTGGTCTATCGATTCTTCTTGAATTAGAGCCCCACTTATTTAACTCTCTTCCAACTCTATATGGCCCTTTCTCATCTTTCTGATCTAAAGGCACTGCCTCCAATAGTATATTGCTGAAAGAATCTTGTGAGTAGTCCTTAACGTAAACCAAGACATATTCATGATCGATGACTAAGGTGTTACTATCATTACCTCCTCCTTTTTTAGATTGCCATACCATAGATGAAATGAAATTCTCCTCCCCAAAAATCTCATGCATGATTGCTCTCAAGTTCTGAACTTCGTTTTCATCAATAGAAATAAAAATCACACCATCTTCCCTTAGAAGATTCCTCGCCAGCTTCAATCGTGGATACATCATACTCAACCACTTGGAGTGAAAGCGGCCATCGGAACGCTTATTGGTGGTTAGTGCTTTTCCTTCTTCATCTACCTGTCCGGTTCTTCGGAGGTACGCTTGTAAGGGTTCGGTAAAGTCATCGTCGTAGATAAAATCATTGCCAGTATTATAGGGAGGATCGATGTAGATCATCTTGACCTTCCCTGCATAGCTTTTTTGCAGGAGTTTGAGTACTTCGAGGTTTTCTCCTTCGATGAAGATGCTTTTTGAGTCGTTCTCCCCATCCTCATCCGGCGTGCCGTCTGCTTTGAGTCCTTCGCCGTAAACCGGCACGAGCGTCCCTTCCGGCGGAATGGCCGCCATGCGCCTGGCTTCTTTCTTCCCCGGCCAGGACAGCCCAAAGTGTTCCAGCCCTTCCTCTTCTTCGTCCTGTGCCCACGCTCCCAGGTTTTGTTTCAGCGTTTCAAAGTTGATCTTGCCGTCTTCGAAGCACTCCGGGGCAAGCTGCCTAAGTTGGTGGATCTTCGCTTCGTCAAAGAGGTATTCGGGTTTTAATCGTTCGTGTGACATCTATCTGGCTATAATTTCTTCTTCAATTTGGTTCGCTATCGTTTGATAGCATTCGACTTCTTTTGATCGGTATGCTAATGGCATGCAGGTACTAGTTGTTTCATTTCATTCTTCTCCATTGAACACTCCTTCGTTTGTGGCTCCCAGGTTGGCATTTACCCACTCTTCTTTATCCGTATCCGACCCAAAGTCATCGAAGTACTTCTTAAAACTTCCTCTCTCTCCTCTGCCTTTTGTTGTTGCGTAGTTTCTGTACGATTCGCAGGAAAAACGTGCGTCACAGTTTCTGCATACTCGCGTTCCAAACAATGAATTGGTCCCTTCCATCTTCTCTTGTAGTACTTCGACTGGTGCCGGTTGGAATTTCTTGTCCTCGATGCCGTCTACCGTCTCCGCAAAATCATGGATGACTTCTTTTACCTTTTCCTGCTCAAACTCCATCTCCACAAGGGGGTTCCACTTAGATAGTTCGTACTGGATACGGAACTGGTCATTGACCAGATGGGCTTGCTTCAACCCCTCCGGGTAGGCCGTGGAGATGATTGCCGTCTTGTCCAGTTCCTGCCCTCTCAGTTCCTGCCAGATGTGTGCATAGACGTTGAGCTGCTTTTCGTAGAGTTCTTTGTTTGACTCAATGTAGGCCGTATCGTGGGTTTTGATGTCGTACATCCAGGTCTCGTTGTCATCCCGGACGATATCCACAATTCCCTCAATCGTAAAACTTCTCCCTTTTGGAGTTGACTGATCTGGGAGCGTAAGTTTGACTTCCGTATCTGTCACTTTCGTGGCTACATGCTTCAGCTTGGTAAAGTAATAGAGCACCTGCGTGAGTGCCAGTTGCCTGATGTCTTCTGTGATGGCATGACCACCTTCCAGCCTCATGAGTTCATAATTGTCCTCAAAGTACTCTTTGATCTTTTCGATGATTTCGTATTCTTCCATTAGGCGATGGCCTCTTTTTTCTTTCGTTCAGCAATTAATAAATGATGAAGGTCTTCGATGGTCTGGTGGACCAGACTCCCGAAAAACATCGTTTGTGACCTGGATGGGATGAAACCATATTTCTTGAAAATCATGTACTTTCTTGGGCATTGCTGATAGCTAAGGTAGTCAGCGGTGTAGGAATAACTTTTGCCCAAATCTTCTTCACCCGTGGTATTTTCCGGTATCTGACTCCATTCAATAGTGTTGAGCAACGGATACTCATTCTTTGCGAGCATGTTCTTAAAGGCCTGGTGTTTGTGCTGTCCTTTCCATTGTGGCAATACCATTATTTCTTTTGCTCGGGAGAGTGCGACATAGAACATCCTCATGTTGTCGAACAAGGCCATTTTACTTAATGGCTCGCCTTCCTTTTTCAGCAACTCCCGAATGATGATTTCTTTCTTGTCGATGTCTCTTTCTCGTTTATTTAAAGACCCCAGGACGACAAACAGAAACTCCAACCCTTTTGATGGGTGTAT
>JBCCXH010000197.1:0-9180 GCA_039192005.1 Bacteroidota bacterium | reverse complement strand
TTTTAAGGAATCCCCCTTTTTAAAAGGGGGTAAGGGGGATTAAAAAAAACACCAAGCTGTTCGATATTTGTCATATCGAACGTTTATCGTAGGGTCTGAGACCCGAATCAATTAAGCATTGCTTCTGCACGGAGGCTTTAGAAGTTAGCTATCCAACGTTACTTCAGCCCAAGCATCAAGTCTTATCATTCGGGTTAATTCTCCAAAGCCGCTACCCCCGGCAAGGTCTTTCCTTCCATGTATTCCAGTAGCGCACCCCCACCGGTCGAGACGTAAGACACCTGCTCGCCATAGCCCAGGTTATTGACCGCAGAGGCCGAGTCCCCACCACCAATCAGGGAAAACCCGCCATTTTCCGTGGCACTCACAACCGCTTTGGCTACCTCATTGGTTCCGTTGGCGAAGTTGCTCATTTCAAACACCCCCATCGGGCCGTTCCATAAGATGGTTTTCGATTTTTCGATGATGCCGGAGAAAACAGAGCGGGCTTCAGATCCGATGTCCAGCCCCATCCATCCGTCCGGGATGCTGTAGTTATCCCCCGTTTGGGTGTTGGCCTCGTTCTTGAAATCATCTGCCAGCACCGAATCTTTCGGAAGGTGTAAATCCACCCCTTTTTCTTTTGCTTTAGCGATCAGTTCTTTGGCAAGGCTCAGTTTATCTTCCTCCACTAAAGAGTTACCGATCTGGCCACCCATCGCCTTAAAGAACGTGTAGCTCATCCCACCTCCAATGATCAGGTGATCTACCTTATCCAGCAACTTTTCGATGATGAGGATCTTGTCCGAGATCTTCGCGCCGCCCATGATGGCGGTAAAGGGCTGTGCTGCATTGTCCAGGACTTTTTGCGCGTTGTCCAGCTCTTGTTGCATAACAAATCCGCAGCATTTTTCCTCAAAGAACTTGGCGGCAATCGTGGTAGAAGCATGTGCGCGGTGGGCCGTTCCAAAGGCATCATTGACGTAAATATCCCCCAGAGAAGCCAGCTTTTCGGCAAAGGCCTCGTCTCCGGCCGTCTCCTCTTTGTAAAACCGGACGTTTTCAAGGAGCAACACCTCACCGGCAGCCAGTGAAGCCGCCGCCTCTTTGGCGGAGTCTCCAACGCAATCATCGGCAAATGTTACCTCCACGCCCAGTTTAGAAGAAAGGTTGGGGAGGATGTGTCGAAGCGAAAACTTGTCTTCCGGCCCGTTTTTGGGTCTGCCTAAGTGACTCATCAAAATAGCCGATCCACCATCTTCCAGGATCTTTTTGATCGTTGGGATTGCTGCGTTGATTCTGGTTTCGTCCGTTACGTTGAACTCCCCATTAAGAGGAACATTAAAATCTACTCGAATGAGGGCCTTCTTGCCGCTGAAATGGAAGTCTTGGATCGTTTTCATGTTTTTAAAGTTTGGCTTTTGGCACTTGGCTTTAGCTTTTAGCACACCGATTTACTTATCTACTGCGACAAGCTAGGTTGGGTATCCTGAAATTTCTTCCACCATGCCGATTTATGTGTGTGAGTTTGTTTTCAAATATCGCTGGAATGGCATTGGTTCCACCTATTCTTTTTTTGTGTGCAAAGGATAAATGAAATGAATGCTTATCTCATGTCATAGGTTTAGGTAGACAAACATAGAAAGATTTGGGTACCGATGATAGGATATCTGAGGTCATTTTGCTGCAAACATTTTCATGAGGTGAAAGCACCTACCGATTACAGGCATGCCTTCATCCCGGCGCGTCCGCTCTACCCAAAAGGACATCCAACCAAAAGTAGAAGAAGACGTGCCCCAGGCACGTCATTCCTGAATTTCTTGTAGCGTAGCGAAGAGAAATAGCAGGAATCTTGCTCAAGCACAGCGATTCACCGTTTGGAGAGAAGGCTACCAAAGGAACCTTCCGCCTCGGCACGTGTCCTCACGTGCCGGAAGGGTACAAAGTAACAGGTGGTTAATTTTTCCTAGTTTGGGCAATATGCTCAACAACCATCTATTGTCTACCATCCTCCTCGATTGACGTGATTAAGGATGGTGAAGACACCATCCAGGGCGGTAGAGACACGAAACAAGGCGAAAGTGCGCGAAACAATCAAAGAGGTGAAGACGTGCGTGCCCCCGGCACGTCATTCCTGAATTTCTTGTAGCGAAGAGAAATAGCAGGAATCTTGCTCAAACTCAGCGACTCAGCGTTTGGAGAGAAGGCTACCGAAGGAACCTTCCGCCTCGGCACGTGTCCTCACGTGCCGGAAGGAACAACACAGCATAAAAGCGCAATTTCTCGTACACATTCGTAGTACCCAAACACCTAATTCAGGTAATTATAAAAATAGGGTGACTTTATGATGACCCGATACGTATGTGGTGACCTTTTGATGACCTGCATTCCCACCCTTTGGTGACCTTTTGGTGACCCAAAATGCCGATTTTCCCCAAACACTCCGGATAATTTAGCCATCGATTATTTGATCAACTAAAAACATAAAACCGATGAAAAACACACAAGTTATCCTTATTGCTACCAGGCTCTTTTCCCTAGCTGCCATTGCTTTCTTTGCCTATACCTTGCACCGTCAGTCGGAGGTGTTGCAGGAAAATCAGGCGGCCCTTACGGCCCTGTCCGGTCGCTTGTCCACTACGATCAGCTACATGGATGAGATGGCCCTCTTACAAGAACAGCAGGAGGAGTTAATGAAACCACTGGCTGCGGGCACGCAAGCCCCCGACTTTGCCCTGAGCAATCAGGACAACGAGCTGGTTTCACTCGCAGACTACAAAGGAAAAAAAGTCACCCTGTTTTTCTCCCAGAAAGGGTGCCAGTACTGCGAGTCCTTTTACCCGGTCATCAACGAGTTTGCGGAAAAGCACGGCGAAGAGACTGAAATACTCATTGTACAGGCCAATGCCTCCGTGGCAGAAAACAAGCAGTTGAAAGAAGAAAAAAACATCATCCCTTCGGTCTTGCACACCGATGGTACGGAGCTGGCAGACTTCAAGGTATTCCAGACACCGACCACCATCATCATCGATGCAGCGGGGAAAATACAGGCGACCGGCAGCGCGCTGAGCATGGAAGACCTGACCGCGCTCTACGAGCAGGGATGATGCTGCTAACTACCTACTACGATAAAAATCGATTTTTATATACCAAACAATTTCTTAAACTTTTTAAAACTAAAATTAATGAAACGAGAATTTTTAAAACTCAGACACAAAGTGATGTTGCTTTGTGTAGTACTCACACTATCCTTGATGGTGGGCTGTGATCAGGAAGAGGACCTGCCGGCAGTAGAAGAGGTGACTCCTACGGAAGCCTCCGGCCAGCACATGCCGCAGGAGTACCTGGACATGGAAAACAAAGTGGTAGTAGTGAACGAAAAAGGGGAGATTACTTCTTACTTTGATGAGGCGGGCATTGAAAAAAACCTGAAGGGCGAGCCGATCAATGTGGGAGCCAATGGTCGTACGCAAAACAATGGAACTTATGAGTTGGGCGTTTTTTACTCGCAGACTAATCTTAGAGGCCAAACCTTCAGTATTAGAACGTCGATGCGAACAAGTAATAGTAATCGCCTTAGGTTATCGGTAGGTTCTTTTCCTTTTCGACCATTATCATATGCAGTACCTGGACGTGTCGTAATACAGACATTCGGTAACAGCGGTATTGTTGAACCAAACATAGGTCCAAATAGTAACGAAAACACTAAGTTCGGTAATTTTCAAACATGTTGTGGGTTTTGGCCATCAGGGGGAAGGGTAGAAGTTTTTTTCCAAACCACTACTATCCGTGGAAATGAACCTGGAAACCTATGTGGGTACGCCTATCGCGACGAAAATTACAGAGGACCGGTTATCCCCGTTTACAAATATTCCCGAAATCGGTTACACTTTGGTGTTGGGAGTTCGATTAATAATCGGATAAGTTCTTTCCGATGGTTTAATGGAAACAGTTGTAGAGGGATTCTTTTTTCAGATGAACAACCTCCAAGACATACAAGGGACGGGAAGCGTACGTTTGTCAAAAATGGGAGAAATATTCCATCGTTTAATCATCCTAATTTTACCCGGTTAGACAATAAAATCACCTGGATATCAGAAGATGCCGCTGGTCCATTGGGTCTTCCCAATGGGAATCAAATAAACCGAAATGGAATGAGATCCGCAATAAGATCTATGGCCGAGGCAGACGGTTGTAAAACCAGAACGAACCTAGCAGTATCGTCTGCGGTTGCAGGTTGTGAAGCTCTAGGCGCGGTAGTGACCGGAGGTCTCGTTATAGGAGGAAAAGTTTTGTGCGGGAGATTGGCAAGACAGGAAGGTGGAAATCCTGGAATATCCACCGCAGATATAACAAGTGCAACTGCATTACTTAATGCATATACTTCTGCTTTTCAGGGTACAGGTGTTTCGCTAAGAGATAGAGCCTTGGTAGGAGGCTGTTTGATTGCTGCTGCTGGCGGAGCAACATTTACCGGTGTTTTTACGGCTAACTTTTGTAGTGGGATGAAAACTATCTGGCAAGAAGCATGGAATGCAGAGTGTAAATAAGCAGATGCATAATAACCTTAATGGAGCTCGTTTGTAACGAGTGAGTATAAAGGTTAGTTTAAAAACCTAATGATTTTCGGGCCGTTGAGCCATCAGGTGATGACGGCCCTTTTCTTGCCCTTGTTGGTGTTTTTTGCCCTTGTTGGTGTTGCTCACCAACAAGCACTTTGTCGTTCATTTCGCTGGTCATCAAATCAACAACGGAAGAAAAACATTGCGAAGTTTCTTAAAACACATGGGCAACGAATGTTAATGGTTTCGTAGAGACACGAAACAAGGCGGAAGGAAAGAGGAAAGAAATGCCACAGGTCTTAGCGGAAGTGCTACGAAACAAGTTAAGCGATTGTCGTAAAAAACGACAATTGAAAACATACATCCGATGTATTCGGTCAGGATGCCTTCGGATCAAACGGAAGAAGTACAAAGAAAATGGGCGGTACGAAAGTTTAATTTGTGCATAATTATGTATCGCTCAGGGGGGAGCATCCGTGCATGTGGTTCGCGGGGTGCGCCCCCTTCATTTAATAAAACGGGTTATTGTTTTGGGTTTTTCTGTCCTTGTTGGTGTTTCTCACCAACAAGCACTTTGTTGTTCATGTCGTTGACATGAGGCCAACAACGGCAGAAGAACATTGCGAAGTTTCTTAAAACACATGGGCAACGAATGTTAATGGTTTCGTGGAGACACGAAACAAGGCGGAAGGAAAGTAGAAAGAAATGCCACAGGTCTTGGCGGAACTGCTATGAAATAAGTTAAGCGGCTGTCGTAAAAAACGACAACTGAAAACAGACCCCGATGGCGAGCGTAAAGGGTACTTAACTTCAATAAATCACTTATTTTCCGAACTCATTCCAACGTTTGGGCCTCTCGCCTTGGCACGTGTCCTCCCAGCTCAAACCTCACTGCAATCGCTAAAAATTAGCGAAACATCCATGTTTCACCTTATCTCAGTTCTGAATTTGATGAAACACGCGTGCTTCAGGTGATCCGGGGTTCAGTTTGAGTTAAAAATCTAATGATATCCGACTAAAATTTGAAAAATCAGTTTTTGTAAACTTAAAGCATCTGAGAAGTGATTTTTCTTTAAAACCTAAAACTACCGCGCGGCGGACCGTCCCCACCCTAAAGGGAGTTGATAAGAAAGCCCCTTTAGCAATTAAAAGGGTGTTTTTAAGCTTTTCGCACCGTCTCGAAAAATCTTTCTCGGATGTCACTATTAAAAATCCATGTTTCGTTTGAATTTGGCTACGTGAATGAGTCACTATTATTGTAGGAATCCACCAAAATGGTCAGTGAGGTTGGTTGCTCAGCATTAGTGTAGGTTTTACCCTTAAGAAAAGAAGTAATTACCTTTGTTATTGTTTTTTAGTATCCAGTGGAACAAGTTTATATGAATAAATGACTGCTTTACTACTCAAATAAGGAAAGGAAATTGGAGAACAATGATATAAGCGTTTGAACAAAAGACTTATCAATTCTTTACATAAATAATCGACGAGTTCAAAAGTGGACCTATTAAATAATTAAGAAATGAGAACGATCACTATTGATATTATCAACGAAAAGGCCATTCATCTTTTACAAGATTTAGAGTTACTCAAACTGATTCGTCTAAGAAAAGAAAATACGAGTAAAGAGCGTACCGATTGGGGTAAATACAAAGGTGCTATGTCTAAACAATCTATCAGTGAGGTTGACCAACAACTAAATGAGCTACGTAACGAATGGGAGTAAAATACCTCTGGGATACCAATACGTCAATCTATTACCTACAGCAACAGTTCCCACCTTCTGCAGAACAGTTCATTGACCATTCTTTATCTGATTCTAGTCCGGCTATTTCCGCTATTACTGAGATTGAGCTACTCTGCTGGAAAACAGCCTCCGAAAAAGACTTGGAAGTACTGCGCAATTTCATTAATGACTCACTGGTCTTTGAACTGGAAAATGACATCAAACTCAAAACGGCCGACATTCGTAAAGCTCATAAAATCAAACTACCGGATGCGATTATTGCTGCTACTGCTTTGATTCATGACCTAACCTTGCTCACCAGGAATGTGAGTGATTTCAAAAATATTGACGGAATCAATCTCATCAACCCGCATGAAAAGTAAAAAGCCCCTAATCAATCAACGATAAGCCCTCCTTTCGAAGGAAGCCTCATATTTTTTTAAATTCCCGATAAGTGATAGTAATGGACAGTTCGGGAGTTCCTGCACCTTGCCTCGGCACGTGTCCTCACGTGCTGAAAACGCATGGATAGGCTGAGTCTGCCCTTGTTGGAGTTTCTCAACCAACAAGCACTTTGTCGTTCATTTCGCTGGTGATCAAACCAACAACGGCGGAAGAACATTGCGAAATTTCTTAAAATACATGGGCAACGAATGTTAATGGTTTCGTGGAGACACGAAACAAGGCGGAAGGAAAGTGGAAAGAAATGCCACAGGCCTTAACGGGAGTGCTACGAAACAAGTTAAGCGGCTATCGTAAAAAACGACAACTGAAAACAAACCCCAATAGCGAGCGCAAAGGGCACTTAACTTCAATAAATCACTTATTTTCCGAACTCATTCCAACGTTTGAGCCCGTTGCCTCATTTTAAGTAGTAAAAGAGAAAATAACTGAGTTTTCGTGACTGAAAAAGCTTTAGTAAGAAAGTGTACATCCGGAGAAAAGCGCGCGCAGAAAGAGCTTTACGAAACCTACTACATGGAAATGAAACGATTAGTGATGAGGTACCTTCCAAATGAAAACGACGCGTTCGATTGCCTGAGCCAGGGTTTCTGCAAGGCACTCACTAAAATAGGGCAGTTTAATTACAGCGGAGCAGGCAGCCTTGGCGCTTGGATACGTAAGATCATGGTCAACGAGTCGTTGCAAAAGCTTCGGGAAAGCAGCCGAATGGCTATGGTTTTAAATCTTGAGGCAACAGAACCGACGGATTTCTTCTATGAAGCTTCGGATGCCTCCTACATCTATGAGTGCATACAGGAACTTCCGGATGGCGCACGAACCGTATTCAACCTGGTGGCCATAGAAGGGTACAGTCATAAGGAAGTAGCAGCACAACTCCATATTTCCGAAGGCACCTCCCGTTCGCAGTTGCTTTACGCCAGAAATAAATTGAAAATGCTTTTAGAAAAAATGGAATAATCGGATGAAGGAGATAAGAGAAAAAATAAATCAGTGGAAGGGGGCGCCTCAGACAAGTTGGAGTCAGGAAGAGCTATGGCGGTCCATCGAATCCGGTTTGGATGGGGAAAGCAAAAGGCGCATTCCGTTTTCTTTCCTTCGGCTGGCTGCCTCCATTGTCATGGTGTTGGGCTTGTTGTGGTGGTTTGCAGATAGAAACAAAATTACCCTCGAAAAAGAGCCGTTGACGGAATACAGGCAGGACGATGCCTCCTTTTCTTCCATTGATGTGCTTTCCGAAGGGAAGCGATTTATTACTGAAGCATGTCTTAAGCAACTGGCCATTTGTACCTCCCCTTCCTTTAAGGTGCTTTATGCAGAGCTCATTCAAGTAGAAGAAGAGAAAATCGCACTCAAAGAAATTGTGAATCAATATGGACAAGACGAGGCCTCAACCAAAGCGTTGATCCAACTGAAGAATGCCGAGTCCTCCATTACAAGTGAACTGATATCGATGATTAGTTCCTAAAAAAGAAAAACAAAAAACTATGAAAATGAAAAGGCTGGTATTCGTTATTTTTTGTTGGCAACAGTTCATCGTTGCAGAGGCACAGGACGTACTCAACGTTGCGTCTCAAAAGTTTGAGAAAAAGGTGGACTACCGGACCGGAGACGTCTTGCTGCTTCAGTTAGAAAAAGCCAACCTTACACTGAGCGGATGGGACAAGGACCATTTTCATTTCGAGATTCTCTTGAAATCAAAACATAAAAGTCGGGCAAAAGCCATTGAAGAGTTGGCTTTTCTGAAGTACTCGCTCTCAAAAGAGGGCGATACCGCAAGGTTTTACAATTTTTTTGGAGCTTCAGACAAGTTCCAAAAAGTGCAGGGCATACTTGGTCTCGATCTGATCATCCACGCGCCAAAATCCAGCAAACTAGTCGTGAAAAATGCCTACGGCACGACCCGGGTTCAGGAGATGGAAGGCGGTACGTCCATCTATGGGAAATTTGTGGAAACCGAAGTAAACCATTTCCGTGGACCACTCTCCATGACGAGTATCTTCGGAAGTGTCCACCTGACAGATCATGAGGGGGACTTGCTGCTGGATCTCTCCAGAGCAGACCTGACGGCAAAAAATGTGAGAGGTGACATAGTCGGAAAGACCAGCTACGGAAAAGTCAGCATCGCTTCCATCACTGCCGATCAGGTGATCTTCGATTCAAAACGTACCGCCTTTGAACTTGATGTTACCCAGACATTAAACAAGATCAATTTTGATCTCAGCACGCAATTTGGAAAAATTGAAATAGGAACCCCCATTAACGCAACTGCGTCCGGCAGTTGGAAATTTGACGGGACCTCCGCTGCAACCATTAAAATAACGACCACATTTAGTCCAATCATCATACAAGGAAAGTCTTTTAACGCACAAAAACCATGAACAAATACCTGTTGATCACAACGACCATCTTATGCTTTTATTCGTCTTTCGGACAAGAAGTGCAAATATCTCA
>JBCCXH010000196.1:0-9181 GCA_039192005.1 Bacteroidota bacterium | reverse complement strand
ATAGCAGGACAGTTAAGACAAAGACACTCAATGGCGTGCGAAAAAGTGACATTTTCATAGCAGTTATATTTTAAAGTTTCAATTTATTTTAAGTTAACTTCTTACGTTATTTATTAATAATTAACTTGATTACCGTTTTATTAAGTTGTTACAGGCCTATTTCCCACTCAAAAAACAATACAAATCATTTACCTCAGCATGTCGAAATGATCTTCTCAAGAGGAAACCAATCTTATAATAAAGTGATCTATCGCCTTGGATGGTGTCTTCACTATCCTACTTCTTTCAATCTATAAGCGCGTGACATGAAAGGTCATTGTTGATTATATCAAACCAAGGGGAAAGAACCGCATTCTTACTCCTTCCGGCACGTGAGGACACCTGCCGGAACGAGGGAGGAAAACGATCTTATAACGAAGCGATCCTTTTATTTTCTTCTGCTTTTTTATTAATAACTGAATGATCAACTTACCTTGATTGTTTATAAGTAAACCAAGAAAAATCAGACACATTAATTATGAGTTTTTTTAGTATTCCAATTGCCCTGTTGGGCTTCATAGTTTGTGGTCATGACTTCCCGGGAATATGCGAAGTAACTGACAGCAACCGTACCTTTGTTGAATCCGATGGCGTACTTCTGCTAGAAGCAGAAGCAACGGTTATACCTGAAGGGTGGGAAGCTTTGGATTCCATTTCCGGTTTCACTGGCTCATCGTATCTGGAATGGACGGGAGGCAACTTTTTTGGTGAGCCGGGAAATGGGCTGCTGAGCTACAGACTTAAAATCAATACGACAGGGACCTACCGGTTTCGCTGGAGAAGCCGGATCATCGAAGGGGACGACGTCACAGAAAGCAATGATGGCTGGCTGCGGTTTCCTGATGCGCATGACTATTATGGACAAAAGGAAGATGGGAGCATCGTATATCCGAAAGGCACCGGAAAAACCCCCAACCCCGAGGGAGCCGGTAAAGACGGTTGGTTCAAGGTTTACCAAAACCAACTGGATAAGTGGAGCGTAGCTGCAAATACCAGTGACAATGACCCACACAGCATCTTTGTAAGGTTTGACGAGCCGGGCATCTACCGGATGGAGCTATCGGGAAGGTCCAATGGCTTTGGCATTGACCGGGTGATGTTAAATGAAATCAATTCTCCTGTAGCGGTGACGGACCCGTCTATGGAGGTCAGCGAAATCACCTGCCGACCTGATTAATGGCATGTTCACCATTGATCTTTTGAAAAAGGGCTGTTTCATTTATTGCATTGAATGGTGAAGACACCATCCTTAATCATTTCAATATTTCTTGCTCCTTCCGGCACGTGATGAAACATGCCAAGGCGAGGGCTTCTCTCAATTCAAACACATCCCCACTTCGCGTATGAGCCGGTGATGAGGTTTTTCCAGTTCCCACCGCTTGTTTTCTTCTGTGATAAGGTGTACCATCACCTGTAAAGACTTAATGATATCCGGTAACCTCGCTTCCGGCCCGATCCCGGAAGCATACTCTACCCAGACCCCATTCTTGTTGAAGCCGCCGGCCACCAGTGACCGCACCCCATTTTCCTCTTCGGTGCGTATGAAGATACGGTCCAGCTCATCCAATACACTCTCAAAACTTAGTTTCATTATTTTCATCACCACACATTTTCCTAATTCATCACTACTCCTTTGTCATGTTTGCCTTTCCTACCCAAATCCCTAAAGGGGAAAGGCAAAAAAAATAATTTAGCTCCCTTTAGGGTGGGGGTAATTCAATTATTTTTTAATATAACAAAGTAGGATCACACATTTTCTAGTAAGAGAAGTCATAAAGTGCGCCATGTAGACGCACTTTAACAGTAAGAATGAAACAACTAATCAACGTTATCAATGATTACCCTCACCCATGAACTACGAACCCCACGCTCTTACCTCTACTCTTCTTATGCTCCTGATTTACCAGGATTTCCTCTTTTCATTTAATAAAGGGGGGCCATAAAATGCACAACCATCGGTACTTTTATTAAAAGCTAGTCTACTCGTCTCGCTACGACCGTGGCCCCCCGAGCAAGACCACACGTTTGTGGCCACTCTGAATACACATTAATCAACCATTACTGCTAAATACCTCGATAATTTTTTTAGTTTTAGCCGCTCTGTCTGTGGATACAATAATTGAGAAAATATTCTACATTATCAAACTAAACGACTAATATTTTCTATTAAATGCCAAATAAATCTCCAATACAAGAGCTGATCATGAAATTTCTGGACAGTCAGGGCATGTCGGACCGGGAGCTTTCGAAAAAGATTGGTTTCAGTCACGGCTATTTGAGCAGCCTGAGAAAGGGTACGTCTATGGGATTGGATAAAGTAGAGAAAATAATTGACGCTTTTCCCGAAATCACCGAACACCTCAGCTTTTCAGAAAAGGGGGAAGCGCCTGACGGGGCTACTTATGATGACGGCGCTTCCATGCAGGCTACGGGCCAAAACGCAGAAGTAAAACGATACAGTAAAGTGACGTTTTATGAACTGATGCGCGTGATAAAAACAGAAAACGATGCGGTAAAAAGAGAGCAATTGGTAGACCGGGCCATCAATATGGTGAACCGGCTGGAAGATGAAAAAGAAGAAATACAACAGGATCTGATGAGTTTCGTGAAAAAGCTACGCGATGTTTGACCAATAGCGGTCAGTCGCCATGGTTTGACTCCAAGTCATGATTAGGTTTGGTCTAAAAAACAATACAATGGCAAATTTCAGAAAAACGAAAATCACTTTATCTCTTTCCATCTTACTACTTGGTGCAGTTGCTTCCTGCAAGGAAGAAAGTCTGGACGAGCTAATCATCCAACCGGAGCAATCGGATACAGCGCAGCAAATGGATAGCACAGGATCAAGTGGAGGCAGCAACGCATGCCCGGATTGTTAATCCTATGACTAAAATTTTCTCAATAACCGCTCCATGAAAGCGGTTTTTTTTATTTATTTGAGCTACAGAAATTACCATAACGTTACTTATCAAATGAGGATATGAAAACTCCTGCTTTCTCATCACTGGTGCTCTTTTCCCTACTGAGCCTTAGCAGCATGTATGCCCGCGCATCTCCTTCCACCTTTGAGGAAAAAATAGCCTTGGCAAAAGAGCATATGAAAGATTCGCTGGCACTGTCCATCCGGTACGCACTGGAAGCGGAGCATTTAGTAGAGGAAAAACCACAACTCGGCCGGGTCTATTGGATGCTGGGTTCTCTGTACGACTGGTCCGACGAACCCGCCAAAGCCATTCGGTACTACTACGGAGCCATCAATGTTTATATCCACCTGAAAGAGCATCGGAACATTGTTCTACTCTTTGAAAACATTGGAACAATTAACCTGAACCATGCCGTAAGCACCGCCGCTTTTCTCGCTTATGAAAAAGGACTGGAGTATGCCTACCATTTGAAAGACTTTGGCCTTATATCAAAAATGCAATTTGACTTAGCCTTGGCCTGTAAGATGAAAGCTGATTATAAAGGGACGATTTCATGGCTGTATGAATCCCTGCGAACTGTTCTCGTACACGGAACTGAAGATGATGACTTTCTATCCAGAATACACAATGAGCTTGGCATCATCCACGCTGATCTGGTCAGGGAGGGAAGCGCACACCACCTGGACAGCAGCTTTCACCATTATAAAAAAGCCCTACACCTTGCGGCTACGAACGTCAGCAGGTTCATGCCGATGGTCAATACTGCTGAACTGTACTACCTGCAATCCAGACCGGACACCGCCGTCCATTTATTTCATCAGGCACTTTTGCTGGACTCACTGGGAAGTGGGGCGATCAAGATCAATACCCTGAACAACTTAGGAAAAATACATTTCGAGAAAGGCGATGTAACCAAAGCCGACTCCCTGTTCCGGCTCTCCATCAAAATGAACTTAAGCGGAGCAGACCGGTTTGATTTAAGCCAATCCATCCCAATCCTGAATATACAATCCTTACACCTGAGCTATCACTATTTGGACTCCATTGGATCAAAACTATTGCCATCTGTGATTCCTCAGCTAAAGCTATTGATGGAAAAACAAACTTCAATTGATGTCATAGCGAGAGAGGAGCTACTGGACTTTGAGAACAACAGGCTCATGCAGGAACTGAAAGCGGTGGAACGGGCCAGTCGGATGAAAAGGAATGCGGAAAGGGCCTTTTGGGGGCTTTTGATCATCGCTGCCCTCACGTTTATCGGCTACCGGCTGCGTAGGGATAAGCGAAAGAAAAAAGTGGTGCTTAATGAAATAGACTACATCGAAAAAAAGTGGGGGAGTTAATATGCGGTCTTCACAACCTGGTTCCCTGCACGTGAGTGAGGACAGGTGCCGAGGTGTTTGGGGGTGTTCTCACTAACGAGCTTTTTGGCCTTTGCCAATCGACCAAGGAAGAAGAAACTAATGATACTTAATAACTTCAGTTTTTCAACTAACGAACAATGAAAAGGACCTACGCACCAAAAACCAGAAGGCCGAAAGCCACCCGGGCTGATGAGGCACACACCAGACCGGAAGCAGGCCTGCCCAACGATCCCCACGAACAGGAAGCCAACACGACGGACAATTTCATCCCGATGAGTGGCGATTCAGATGTGTTTAGGATGAAGCCACATGAGAGCGAGACGGTGATGATGACCCCTCAGAGCGAGACGGTGATGATGAAGCCCCCTGAGAACGATACAGTAATGATGAAACCGAATAGCGATCCGATACAAATGGTGGAAGAAGAGGGGGTAAACGATGCTTCAGTCGTGAGCAGGATGAAAGGCGGAGGGGCGGAGTTCACGGAAAGTTCAGGCAGGCAACCCAAAAAAGAAGCGCTGCCTCCACATGCAAGAGGGACCTTTGATCCCCAAACAAGAATATACACCGTAGCAGAAAGTGAGGGAGAAGAGGGGTTTGACACCCTATACGGCATCGCAAAAAGGTTTGGGATAGCTGTTGACTACCTGAAAGGGGTAAATGACCTGACAGGAGACACGATCCACCCGGGCCATCAGCTTAGAATCCCCAATGAAGGGGTGGACTTCGAAAGCACCTTTACAACTGAGAAAGAGCTACGTGAGGTGGTCGTGGAAGGGGAAAAAGAAAACATGGCTGTAACTGATGTTTTCGGAAATTTAAATAATACTCAGGTTAATAATTTTGTGTATAAAGATTCAGATGGTGTAAAAGCAACAAGACTAACAACTGAAGGGAGAAAGTCGATACAGACAGCAATTAAC
Organism: Bacteroidota bacterium; assembly: GCA_039192005.1. Classification (GTDB taxonomy): domain Bacteria; phylum Bacteroidota; class Bacteroidia; order Cytophagales; family Cyclobacteriaceae; genus Ekhidna. The sequence goes on along the minus strand of JBCCXH010000196.1, from coordinate 3,931 downwards.
GCCGCAGGGGTTTCCTCTATAGGGAGTCTGGTTGCTGCCGCCACCCAGCTATACTTCGGAAAGGCAGATAAAAGTACGGGAACAGGTGCATTAGCCAGCGCTTCGGATATTTTTTCAGAAACACTTAAAAATACCGATGAATTAACAGACTTATTTAGTACGACCATTGGGTTTGTAAACAAAGGACTGTTGGTATCCAATCAAGCAGGAATAACTTTTGATGCACCCAAGGTCGAAGAAAGGTTAACAGAACTTTTGTTCATTGATCTAAAAACCAATCTTAAAAATTTTGGATATACAGTTCCGGGAAAAGAGTTAGAGCAATTTGTGTTTTACAAGAAATATTCTGAAAAGGGAGCTCATTTTATCGCCAATGCTTTGAATGAAGCCATTGCAAGACTTCAATCAATTCTTACAGAGAGGGGCATTGATATCAATACAGAGGAAGGGTTTAATTATGTTGAACAAGCCATTATAAACAGAAATAGCAAACAGTGAAAAATTCCTTAATTTTTATATTAATTATATCTTTCTTAATAAAATGCAATAGCCCTTCTAAAGGCTTTAAGGAGGAAATTATTGGAGAGTGGGTAGGCGACTCAACTAAAAACGTCTATAAAGGTCAGATAGTAAATACATTGCCCAATTTGGTTATTATCCTATTTGAAAAAGATTCCGTTTTCTGGGGCACTAAAGGTCAGGGTTACAGCAAGTTTGCATATTCTACAACAGGTTCGTATTTAAATATCAATGGAGAAGAAATAAAAATTCTTGAATTGAATAAAGAAAGACTTGTGATCGAACGTGTAGTAAAAAAGAATCTTTCAGATGTAAGTTCGTACAACAAAGCAAATGATTGAGTATCCTATCAATTGATATTTTTTTAGGAGTAAAAGATGAAAAAGAGGTCTCACAGGGGCAACAACCTGTTAGCTTCGGATAAAAGCACCTTTACGACTGAGAAAGAGTTACGTGAGGTGGTCGTGGAAGGGGAAAGGAGCCATCAGGAGGTCAGGAAAGTCTTTGGTAAGATGGACGATCGTGGAGTGAATAATTTTGTTTTTGAAGACACCGTGGGAATCAAAGCTATACGACTCACTACTTCGGGAAGAAAAGCACTAGAAACGGCGATCAACGCAGCAGGAATAACACCGACCGGAGGTTTAGTGGCGGCAGGTGTTCAGGTGTTTTCAGGTGTAGCGGATGAAAAAACAGCCGTGAGTGCCGGCACGGCATCCACAGAGGTGATCGCTAAAACACTTACGGAAAGTGATGTACTTACCGATCTGTTTAAAAAGATTTCCAGCATGGGAGATAAAGGACTGTTGATTTTAAACCAACTTGCTATCCTGGATTCTCCACCAACGAGGGATGAGCAATTGACTAAACTGGTATTTGAATATTTGATTGATAATGAGTTTGGAGATTTTATATTAGGAAAAGAACTAGAGCAATTTGTTTTCAATAAAAAATATTCTAAATATGGTACTGATAATATTATTAGGCTCCTAAATACAATCTATTCTTCATTTGCTGAACGATTACAGCATATCGATCTCACGACGAAGGAAGGACTAAAACTAGCTACTAAACACTTAAATGAAAATCAAGATTGATGAAGCATATCATTCACTCTTTATTACTATTTATTCTTTTCAATTGTACTGGTCAGCATAGAAATCAAGCGAGGCACATTTTGGGCAAGTGGATTGGAGATAGAACGATACTCTTATTTGAGGAGGATACGCTTAAAGTAAACCACAATGATCTGCAAGAAATTTTCTTTTTAGATTCTATGTACTGGGGATTTGCTGAAGCTAGAGAGTATGAGACCTTCTCATATGACCTAATCAAAAACAATTTGATAATCAATGGAGAAAATTTGGAACTATTGGAATTGAATGATTCCATCCTTGCGTATAAAAGGGAAACTTTAATTCCAGATAAATTCAGGGTTTACTATTTCAAAAAAGCAACCGGCACCGATTGGTAACTGAAGATGTACAGGGTTTGTAATTTGCCCTAGAAATAAAAATTGATGGTAATAAAAGCTGTATGTCCATTAATCTTGGGACTGGTTGTTTCACTTACTTCTTGTAACAGGGATAACCAGAAAAAATTTTATCTATTGGGAAAATGGATTGCTGATTCTACAAAAACCTATTATAAAAAGGAGTACATAAATACAAAAGATAACACGCTTCAAATGGTTTTTAAAAAGGACAGCATGTATTGGGGGTTTGCAAAGGCCAAAGGATATGAAGTCTTTAGGTATGAATGTGTTAATAATTCACTCACTATTAATGGAGAAAAAATGGAGATAATTAAACTCACAAACCTTAGGCTTATATACAAAAGAGGAAATAATGATGATTTATCTCAGATTGATTATTTCCATAAAGTAGAAGGTAATGAGTGGTAGTATCTAAAATAAACGCTGAAAGGTGAAAGGAGCCATCAGGAGGTCAGGAAAGTCTTTTCTTGTCCTTTTTCCTTGTTGTTTCTTACCAACAAGCCTTTTGTCGTTTGAGTTATTGGTCATCAAACCAACAACGGCGAGACAGGCTTCTTTTTAAAGTCACGTGGAACAGCCGATTTCAACATGCAATCGCCGCGATTGGAAGCTGGTAATTGCTTTATTCCACATGAAAAATCGTTATCTTCGATAAAAACCTAATTTAATCGCCTATCTATGACTATTTTATCATTACCTCAGCTACGGCTGGCGGAGTTACAGAGTTTAACGGAAAGCTTGTTGCCTATTGCCACGCCGCTTACGGAGGTAGGGCCACAAACCCAACAAGTATCGGAAGCATTCGAAACGTTTAAACAGGGGATGATCAAAAATGCGGCTGCATCGGACAAAAAAACACTGGATAAAACCCGTGACCAGCTCACTTCCGGCCTACTTTACGGTGTACAGTCAGAGCTGTTGTTTCCACCTACAGGTACGGAAACCAAAACATTGGAGCAGGTTGCCGAAATTACCGGCAGGTACGGTTTTGGACTCAACCGGCTGCCATACAATGAACAGACGGCCGAAACGGACAACATGCTGAAAGAACTGGAAGCGCTAAACCTTTCCTCACTACCCAATATCTCACGATGGACCGGGCCGATAAGGGAGGCGAATGAAGCTTTTAAGGCTGCAAGTACCGATTTTCTGGAAGGCAAAGTGGAAGCAGCCGATACCGCCTCGGCTACCGAAGCAGCACCTGCACTGGAGACCGCCATCAGGGAATTGTTTACCCTGCTTTTTGCGCACTTGCAGATTTCCAAAACCGAAACGTTAGAAAAAGCCTATAAAGAACTGGCCGCTTTGGTAGATTCGTATAAATAAGGGTAGCAGGATGCGAAGACAAGAGAAGAACCTGAAACATGTATGTTTCACTCAAACTGAACCCCGGATAACCTGAAACACGCGTGTTTCATCAAACCTGAGACTCGGATAACGAGAAACATGCTCGTTTCACCAGATCCTGAACCGGGATAAGCAGAAACGCACGTGTTTCGCCCAATCCCAAGTCCAAATAAGCCTACTCATGCGTGTTTCATCAAATTCGGGACTCAGATAAGCCAAAACATGGATGTTTCATTGATTTTTAGCACTTGCAGAGGAATGTGTGTGTGATAGTGGATACACCATGTTATAGAACTACCGGCCTGGATGGTGTCTGCACCATCCTTAAACACTTCAATTGGGGAGGTTGGTAAACAAAAGATCGTTGTTGAGATTAACCCAACTAGGAAAAATCAATTACCTATTATCTGTACTTATTCCAGCACATGCGAACACGTGTTAAGATGGGGAAACTTAAAGCCTACTAGCTTTGATAGGACAAAACGGATAGATTTGGAGTTAGGAATCAAAATAAGAGCACCAGAAGTTTTGATAAAAGCTAGAATGCAAGATTGGTATACAGAAATAACT
>JBCCXH010000195.1:0-9198 GCA_039192005.1 Bacteroidota bacterium | reverse complement strand
GGCCAATTAACAAACAAAGGGTCGCTAGTATGAATAACCGGTTGCTAGTTTCTACCAAGGAGGTCAAAACTTTGCTTAATAAGGTCTTCTGGTGAAATGTTTTCATGTTCTTTTTCTATGTTGTCTAATTCTTCGCGGTAGGTGGTTTCGGCACTGAGTACTGCTTTAGCTGCATTTGCTTTAGAGACATCTAACTCTACTTTCGCCCTTACGTATTTATCTTCCGTAATCTTTCCTTGATCTTTCAGGTCTTTGTACTTTTTCTCTAATTCTTTGAGTGCTTTTTCACGTTGTGCCAGTTCTTTCAACAGGTTGTGTTTTTTTATGGCCCGGATAGCGAAAATTCCGCCCAAGGCTGTCAACCCTAGCAGGATGCCCCACGACCTTTTACTGTTAAGGTCAAAATCTTTGGCAAAAAGAATGATCAAAACGACAACGATTGCGATGATGATCAGGCTATCGGCACTATTCCTAAAGAAATCTAACAACCACATATTTTAACTATTTTTTGTTTTTGTCTTTTCCAATCGTTTCAACCTTTGTGATGATCTCATGCAAGGGTTCCGACCCTACCGATAGCAGGACCGCAGTCAATATCACCTTCATATTTACTCCTATGGATACCATTCTGGCCCCGGAAATATTTTCAAATAGGGTAATCAAGTCTACTTGTAACTCGTTTTGAATGAAATAGGAAAAAAACAAGGCGACGATAAAAGCAAATACCCGACTGACGTTTCGAAAGAATTTGAACCGTATGTCGAATGCGGATATAATGTCTTTTCCACCGGTGTATAGTTTTTCGGTCACCATCTCCCATAAAATCCAGGTAAACATCTTATCGGTACTCTGTGTCTTTTCTCCCTGGTATTTATAGAGCTCATCCAGCCGCTTTTGATTTTTCTCTGCTTTCTTATTCCAGTAACCGTACCACCCCATTTTCTGATCGACATAATTCAATACTCCAATGAAGAGTTCAACACATCGTTCGATGAAAATGGCCAGTATCAAATAGATAAATAGCAGGTAAGTGATCATGGAGACCACGTCAATTGTTGATTCAGCTGATTCCATTACTTTATATGGTTAATAGTTAGGCATAACATACGGCATTTCTTTAAACTCTTCGAGCGCTTGCCCAAATGTTTCGTCTTTACTCCATTGCTCGTAATAGTAGGTTACTTTTCGCTCAAAGGTTTTATAGGGAAAACTATTTCCCGGACACGCTTTTGGAGCAATGTGTTTATGTGGCACGATGTATTTGGTGTTGTCCTCATCTTTAGATGGAAACTTAAGGTCTATTTCGTGCATTAGGGACCACAAAGCGGTGATCCTGGCCATCCCGTCCACTTGCTTATTAGTAGGAGCTTTTATGCCATACCTTCCATCATGATTTGAATAAGGGACAGAAGCATTGGTTTCAAAATTTCCTTGCAAAGCAATCCCCAACGAGTGGCTGTTGTGAGGTCTGGCATGATTTCCAAACCGGTCCCAACGACACAAAGCTCTAATGGACCCGTCTTTGAATACCACACAGTTGTAACCTGTAAGCCATCCTTTGCGGTCAAACTCCTTTACCAACTCTTCAAAAGGAGAGTCACTGTGCATGGCGGTATGATGGTAAACGATTAAATCTACTTTCTTCTTAAAAATATGCGTGTGTTCCAGTCGCTCCGGCCGATCACCGCCGTCGTAATCAAACCCGACAATTTCCTCAATGGTCATAGGCTTCACCGACATCACCGGAACGGCAGCTTGCGGTTGAGGCCCCATATTTTTTGAAACATTGGCTTTAGCTATTGGAGCAGCGAGTTTTTCTCTCACCTCGGTCCGTTTTATTTCGATCTTTCGGTTGAGGAGAAAGTTCATCAGGAAATTGATGGGCTTACTACTACTACCAATGATCACACCGGTAAAGGCAAACTCCCACATAGCGGGCTCAACACTATCAACGGGTACGCTTTTAATTGCACTTGTGACGAAAACCCAAATGGAAAATTTTGAGTAGTAGCATGCAATGATGCCAATGACGGTTCCAAAGAGTTGCATCCAGAACTCTTTTCGAACCTTGTTCATTCTTTTTAAAATTTCAAATCGCTTCTCGGTATCTGTTTCCTCTTCAAGCGATGAAATTTTCAGAATATCAAAATTGGATTCTCGAAAAGGATGATTAGGATTGGGCTCAATTTCTCTGGGGTCTTTTTGGGCCTGGTTAGGATCATCCAGAACCTTTTCTTCCTCCGTCGCTTTCATGGCCAACTTCATCTGACCATTGAAATAATCCACCTCCTGATACCTGATAGAGGTTTGGATAATAAATAGCCGATTAAGCACGCCATTTACGATAACGAGAAAACGTTCGATGAGTACCGCCGCACCAAATAACGCACTAAGCTTTACGATTAGCGGACCGAGTTCAATTACTTCCACTGAATACTGTTTTAGGTTACGGCTTCCAATATATGATAAAATAAGTTTTTATGAATTGATAACCTGCTTATTTTTTCACTTGACGGGCAAAAAACATAACCCGACTCATTACAAACTCATCGGCTCATCAACACGAATAACGCATCAATGCTTCTACGAAATAATGCAAGCACTTGCTATTTGACAACGAGTGCATTCCAGGGAATTGTAAATGGTAAAATGATAATCCATATGAGAAAATGGGTGCCATCCCTTTGGGAACATGAGACATCATTTGTAGTTGCTATACACCGCTGCAAAAGTCAACCAACCGGATTTATATATTCGCTATGCTGTTGTTGGGTAAAAGAAGCTGGTTAAACTTATCTAACCAGCTACGATTACACTTGCCAGATGTACGATGCTCAGCAACGTCACTAGCTACTATTTTTTTAAGAGACTTGTAAAAAAGCAACGTATTGCAACCTACATCATTCATACCGAATGATTTCCGTAGGGTTCCCCGCAGCCGTTTTATAGGTTTTCAAACCAATCGTTAAAAATGCAATCATCGTGGTTACTACCCCACCAATCAGGAAGACCGGCCAGTTATTAAGGATGCTGATTCGATAGGCAAAGTTTTCCAGCCAATAATCAATAAAGTACCAGGAAAAAGGGATGGCAACAAGCGAGGCGACACTTACAAGGATAAGGAACTCCCTTGAAATAATTAAAATCACCTGATTGATGGTAGCTCCCAGCACCTTTCTGATGCCTAGTTCTTTTTGCCTTTGCTGTGCGGAAAAAGCGGCGAGACCAAAAACTCCCATACAGGCTAGTAAAATAGAGAGTGTCGCAAATCCGGTGAAAATTTTGGCTTGTTTTTTCTCTTCCAGGTATTGTTCTGCAATGGAATCATCTAAGAACCGGCTACGCATCGGGAAGTTGGGTGCGGCCTGGTCGTATGCATCTTCCACAACCTGCACGGCCGCTCGCAAGTCTGTAGCGTCCAGTTTTACTGCAAACACCCTGGTATCTTCTTCCCAGGCCACTATGGTCAGTGGACTTATCTCGGATTTTAGTCCCTCGAAATGATAGTCCTGAAAAACACCTATAATGGTTCTTTCCAGTTGTCTGAAAGGCTCCTTAACTTTTCTTCCGATGGCTTCTTCAGGCGTCAAACCCATTGACCTTACGGCACTTTCATTGATCATCATGGCAGATGTTCTGTCCGAAACAATGTCAGCATTAAAAGCCCGACCTGCAACTACGGAGATATCAAAGGTTTCCAGGTAGGCGATATCAGAGAATACTGAATGCATCCTGACCGGTTCTAAAATGCCCGCTACTTCCATTGGGGCATTGTCATGAAAACCACCCGGTTCGCCTGATGCAGAGGTCACATTTTTCACCAATGGATCGGCGTTCAGCAAATCTTTAAATACCTGATAATTTTCATCAATTAAGGAGTTGTTGCTTTCCACAATCAGAATCGCCTCCTGATCAAATCCTAAGTCCCGATTTTTGATAAAGTTTAGCTGGAAGTAAATAAGAGAAGTAGCGATAATCAAAAAGATGGAGACGGAAAACTGTAGAATAACCAGTCCTTTCCGCACAAAGATGTTTTTTCCAAAAACGGGTTTTCCTGTTTTAAGCACTTTTAACGGATCAAAAGAGGATAATAGCATCGCCGGATACAAGCCAGACGTGAAAACAACGAACACAAACAAGCAGAGCAGAAAAACAAGAATTTTCACATCCTGCCAGTTGAAAATCACCTGAAGGTCGAAGTATTCGTTGAATTGCACCTTTAACAACTCGCTAAGTGCAACGGAAATCAAAATGGACAAGGATACGATCAGGATGGACTCTCCAATAAACTGAAATACCAATCGGCTTTTGTAAACTCCCAATACTTTTCGAACTCCTACCTCTTTGGCACGCTTGTGAGATTGTGCGATAGACAGGTTGATGTAATTAAAACAAGCAATAAATAAAATCGCCAATGCAATGCCACCCAGGGTAAGAATGTTGGTCCAGTTTCCATGCTTTATTTCATCGAATTCATATTGGATGTCATTGAAATACAACTCCTCCAGCGACTCAAGGGAAAGCTCCCATCGGGTACCTACTTTTTTGAACTCTTCTCCCATGTATTTATCCATAAAGCCGGGAAACTGTGACTCAAGGTATCTGGCCTCAGCGGGGGTATTTACTTTGATGTAGGTACATAAACCGTGATTAAACCACCTTTTAAACCATTGAAATGACTTGAACAGCTCGATAGAAAAGACCATATCAAATTGCAGGTGCGACTTGTCCGGGAAATTGTCAAAAACACCGCTTACGGTATAGCTATACTCGTTGTCAATTTGTAGCACTTTCCCAACTGGATCGTCATCGCCAAAATACTTTTTAGCGATGTTTTGACTGATCACCACATCATTGGCCCCGGAGAGTACCGTCGATGGATTTCCCACTTTTAATGGAAAGGAGAAGAAGGTAAAGAAGTTTGCGTCAGCGAAGATGAGGTCCTCTTCGTAAAAACTCTTACTGCCAAAAGTTACCAACCCGCGCTCCATAATCACGCGATTCGTCTCCTTTACGGTTTCCGGAAAGTCATTCATCAGTGCAGGAGCATAAGGCCCGGATGTCGGGGCGACCGGATAAGGGTCGCCATTGCCATCAAAAGAGGTTCTAAACACCCGGTAAATCTTGTCTTTATCTACATGGAAGGCGTCGTAACTAAGTTCATTTTCCAGATAGAAATAAAGGAAGATGACGGAGGTTAGTCCGATAATGAAGCCAAACAGGTTGATGGATGTGGTCGCACGATATTTTAAAAGATTTCGAAATGCTACTTTAGGATTGAAAATAAACATAGCTCCTTTGTGTTTGTGTTTAAAAAGTTTGAGTAAAGACGGCCTCAGGTAGTTGAATACTTCATACCAATACCGGATGAAAAAGAAGGATGCTCCCTGTTCTTTAAGCATGGAATGGTACTCCAAAAGGTTTCCTTCTATTTCTTCGGCCAGTTCCGGCTTACAGAGTTTTCGAATCAGCCGAATGGAAAACGTGGCGGCGTTGGAATCAGACATGGACAAGCTTTAAAGCAAAATTTGGAATCTGGCGCCACATGCTGTTTCTTGTTTCGTGGATTTCGGACAAGATGGATTTTCCGGCGGCGGTCAACTCATAGATCCGCTTTCTTCTTCCACCCCGCTCTTTGGTCGCACCTGCCATATCAGAGGTAAGAAATCCCTTTTCTTCCAACCGGCTTAGGGTCACATGCAGCGCTCCCATCGCGGACTTTCTTTTGGCCTGCGCCAGTAGTTCATCCTTAATTTTGAGAATGTAGGCTTCTTTTTGAAGAATCATCACCGTCAAGAGTACCAGTTCTTCAAATTCACCCAGATTAGATTTACCCATACCTTATTTCTTTCTATTTTGTAAACTCTTTACGTCAAAGAAAACAATTAGTTTCTATAAAGTAGAAAGAAATGTTTTTTTCTTGTTGTTTTAAGTGCCTGAAAGGAGCATCCGGGGAATCTTGTGATTCCATGTGTATGATGAAATACACTGAACTTATCGCATTTGATTTTACGTTGAAATGTCGTGATGTATCAGCTAAACAGAATTTCTTTATGATTTAGATGAACCAAGTACTGGTTTCCTACATCCTGTTAAAGAAAATGTCGCGTCATCGTAAACCAGATTAATTTTGAATCGAAATTCTCAAAGAAAAATCAAAGCGTGAGCGACACTTCTAAACAACAGTCAACAAATTCTTCAGATAGAATCCCGGTTTTAATACTCAACGGATTTCTTGGTTCTGGAAAAACCACTCTTTTTAGAAAACTGCTATCTCAGTCAAAGAAAAAGAACCTACCTGTTTGTGCCATTGTCAATGACATGAGCGAACTGGATATCGATGGTGAATTGATTGGTAATACCCATGTGGTCGAAGACAATGACCAAATGATGGAGTCCATCCACTCTTGTGTACTTAGCAGTAAAAAAGGGATCAAAAAACTTGATCAGGCACTCCAAAAACTGCTATCAAACCAAAGCCCTGAGCTTATTATCATTGAGACTTCCGGCAGTTGTCATCCACTGCCGCTCATCACGTATTTCAAGAACCATAAGCGGGTTAAACTTAATGGCGTATTGGCTCTCGTTGATAGCTTAATGCTGGCCCATGACTACAACTACGGGGCAGACCTTATCCCCCGGATGCAACGTAACGTCACGCAGGGCAAGCGAGATACGGTCAACTTATTGGTGGAACAAATCATGTTCTGTAGCCACCTGATTCTGACTAAGGCGGACCGAATCAAGGAAGAGAAACTACTGGAAATTGCCAACGCCATTCAACCGATTAACCCCTTTGTTTCGATCATGTCCGTATTGTTTGGAAAGCTATCCATCAACCAGGTACTGGCCATGCCCGATTATGATTTTCACAGAGTGGCACAATTAGCGGATGAGCTAAAACCCGTATTGGCATCAGAATCTCATGACGACCGTCCGTATGACCTCGCAACACGAGTCATCAAAGACGACCGTCCTTTTCATCCGCAGCGATTATGGGAGGTGTGCCACCAATACCTTGATCAGAGAATTTATCGAAGTAAAGGATTTTTTTGGCTCCCAACCCGGGATGACATCTCTCTTCTTTGGAATCAGGCTGCCGGAAGTATTAATTTGGAATTAATCGGATATTGGCGTTCCGGAGTTGTTGAAGAAAGCAATAGTGGCCTTATGGAAATGGAAATTGAGCTGCTTAAGGAGAGGCTGGCAAAAGAATCCGGGCGGTTTGGTGATCGTCACTGCCACCTTACCGTCATTGGAGACAAAACACAGGTTGATCGATTTACGGAGGCACTGAAAGCTTGTTTTCTTACTGAAGACGAAATAGCGCATTGGCAAGCTGGGGACGAGTTTCCTGACCCATGGCCGAAAAACATAGTGAAAATGGTGGATTAAAACCCGGATTATGCATTAGTTTTTCTATTACAAACATAAATCACTTTAAAATCAGACACTTACCACTATGTTGGCTCGTCACCATAATAGTACATTATGCCTTCTCACCTAAGTGCCTGATTTTCTTGTGCTTTATGCCTTCATCACGAAACTCTAATGCATAAACCGGGTTAAACCCGCATCCCAGGACATGGGTAATTGGCATCATTTCTTCGCTTTCTTAATGAGCTTCAACGCCCAATCGTAATGGCTGGATGTAGCAGAAATAAGGTATGATCCTAAGGAAGTACTACCAGTCCAGTCATACCTTTTCTTTTCAAATAGTTCTTCATCGCTGTGCCTTTCAATCACGTCCCTGACTTTTTGATAACTCGATGCCAGATTCGTCTTGGCCTCTTCAAGCGTCGTCTCGTGATACAGCTCCCAAATCGTTTTATTTAATTGCGGTACGGTTTTCCAGGTATACCCTTTTGCCGGCATGTCAGGTTTTTCTCCTTTCATGCCTACTTTGTACCAGTCCAACATCATGAGGTGCCAGTGATGAAGGTGCATGAAAACGTCTCCAATGTTTCGGTTCATCGTTCCTTCTGGAAATTCTTTATGCTGTTCTTCGACCGATAAGTTCTCAACAAATTCCATTAAGCGTTCCATGTTTTTTTTGCTGAGCTCCAGCAGCTCGGTTTTGTTTTTAGGCCTTGCCATATTTCTTCTGTTAACTCCTTTAAGTGCTTACGAATGTGGTTAGCAACGACTTCTAAATGCCCTACCCTGTCGTAATCGCGTGACCCTTTCTTGTAGGGGGTGAGGCCCATTTTCTCATCAAAAACATGCTGTTCGATGATTACCTGCGCCTTTTTCAATCTAGCAACCAAACGCTCAATGGGTTCGCTTTTGGTGGTCTCTACGCTCCTCTTATTCACCTCCGACAATTTTCCTTTTAGTGGACTGGGTAGGATCCCATTTCCAAGATCGGATATATTTCTTGTGAAACGCTCGTGCCAGAACGTAACATGACCAAGAATGTCTTTTCTGGTAGTCGTACGAGTACTCAAAGAAATGGATCAACTCGTTCAGTTCATTTTTCATCTGATTTGGATTGACGGATATCAGGTGTCTATTGTCATTCATTTTCTGCTTCAGTAGCTAATGTAAAAACAACTAAAGGGGTGGAAAGATCATTTTAATGCCGGATTTAATCATTTTTCTAATGATTACTACTTGTCCAAAATGATAATAGGTATGTTCAATGAGTGCATCCAGATTTCTTAGGTAATTTCCGTATTGCTCATCAACAAAGGGTTGGTATAGCTTTTCTTCGCTCATTTTTTGCACCAGGTTAATAAATCGCTCAGAATCTGTTCCAAACTTGTTTACTAAGCCTTTCCAGTCCTGGTCGGATTTCACCGGGGGGTAATCAAATCGGCCGCCGGTGCCGTTGCCAACGGCAATGGCGCTCGGCTGATACTTGCGCACGAACTCGACGAACGCGGCGCGGGCCGCGGACGTGTCCGAGCGGTTCAAGAAGATCGTCGTGTTGGCGACAAAGCGCCCGGTCTGGTCGACGGCCACGCACTTGCAGCCCGTGCGCAGTCCCGGGTCGATACCGACGACGGCCTGGCCGCCCAGGGGCGCGGCCAAAAGCAGATTGCGCAGGTTTTCGCCGAACACATCCACCGCCGCGAGCTCGGCCCGCGCCAGAAGCTCTGCGCGGACGTCGTTTTCTACGCTGGGCGTGAGCAGGCGCTTGTAGCCGTCGCGCACGGCCTCGGACAGAGCGCCCGACCACGGCGATGAGCGCGCCAG
>JBCCXH010000194.1:0-9200 GCA_039192005.1 Bacteroidota bacterium | reverse complement strand
CCTGCCGCAGGTAATCGGCAGCCGACCCTGTGATTTATAATGCCTTATAAATCAATTCTAAAGTTTTTTGATTCCGTTCCACGTTGGCCCACGTTCCACTACGGCAAATTTGGGCCGACGTGGAGCGGCAGACGTGGAACGAACGATTTTGAATGAAACAAAAATCAATTACCAATTCCATTGCCACAGTGGAACTGCGGCTCATAGTCAGAGCATTACATATTCTCAATAAATAACACCTGAATTTTTCAGGTTAACGAAGCTCAACCCTCAAAATCCTTTCATTTTGTCCGGTCTGTAACTTAAAATCTTCCGAAGTACGATACCCGATCACCCAGGCGATCCGATCGTCGGAAACCAGGACGTACACCTGGTCTTTTAAAGCCAGCGGCACTTTCTCATCGACCAGAAAATCACTTACCTTTTTAGTGCCCTGCATCCCCAGCGGCCGAAAACGATCGCCTTCTTTCCATTTTCTAATTTCCAAAGGAAACGTTAGCCGGCTCAAATCAAAAAACGCGACATTGGGATCGCCAAATTGCACCCGCTCCCCAGACACTTCTTCCACCAATACTTCCTTACCCTCCAGGCTCAGTACACCTTTTTCAAAAATCCTAAACGTATCTCCTTCTTCTTTTGGTTGAGGAACACGTTGCTTCAAAAACAGATCATGACGATCCGTCGAAACTTCCCAGTCTTTCGAAAAGAACTTTTTTCCCGGCACCCCCCTCACTTGAAAAATTGTTTTCGAAACCACATAATTAAAACCAAAATCGGTTAATAATTCTGAGAGTAACAACTGGTCCTCCTCCCCTTTCACCCACTCCATGTTAAGCCTTTTCATTGTCGACTCCTCAGAGAGGTAGTTATTTTTAATTTCCTTCACTTTTTCTTTCAATAGCCAATCGGTCGCTTTCAGTCGCTCGCTTGTATGGATAAAAGTCGATAATAAGGATGGGTTTAACCGCTCCAATTCCGGAATGACACGATGTCGGATCAAGTTACGGTCATAGGTCAGCTTTTTATTGGAAGCATCTTCCCTCCACTGCAATGAATGTTCGCTTGCGTAAGATCCGATCTCAGTCCGGGTCAGGAACAACATAGGCCGGATGATGTGACCTGAAACTGCCTGAATACCCGTCAGACCACGAATACCTGTCCCTCTCGTGAGGTTGATCAAAAACGTTTCTAACGAGTCGTTCAAATGATGGGCCGTCGCCACCTTGTCGTAGGGATGTTTTTGTCGCAACTCATTAAACCATTCGTACCTGGCATCCCGGGCTGCCAACTGTACGGACCCTCCTTTCAAATCCACTCTTTTTCCATGATAAGGAACCTGATGCGCCTCCGCCCAGCTCTGTACAAAACGCTCGTCGCCATCGGACGCTTCCCCTCTCAATCCAAAATTGCAATGCGCAATGCCAAAACTGATTTCACTCTTCAAAAAGAGGTGAGCCATCACCATAGAGTCCAGCCCCCCACTGACAGCCAGCAGTACCTTTTCGCCTTTGGCAACCAATTTTTGGTGTTTCATGAAATCGTGGAATTGTTTTTGTGTCACCTGCATGCCTGATATACTTACTTTTGTGCTTTATGTGGAAGTCGACTCGATATGTATTCTTTCTCTTCTCTTTGGTCCAGACCTTTAGTGTGCTGGGGCAGACCAATGAGCGGATTCAGTACAAAGCTGATGAATTGTTTGAATTTCGTAAAAAAGGAGAAAAGATACGAAAGCTGATTGGCAACGTGGTATTTAAACAGAAGTCCTCGACCATGTACTGCGATAGCTCCTTTTTTTATGTTAAAGACAACATCATGGAAGCTTACGGTCACGTTAAAATCATTGATGACTCCGTGACCATTACCTCCAGAAGGCTCATTTACAATGGAAGCGACCGAACAGCCAAATTGAGGGAAAATGTGATCTATACAAAGGGTGAGCAACGATTGACCACGAACTTTCTGGACTACAACATGGAAACAGAGGTGGGCAATTATTTCAACAGCGGGACGCTGAAAGACTCAACGAATACGCTGAAAAGTCAGATTGGGTACTTCTATGGCAAAGCAAACTACGCACTCTTTTGGGACCGGGTCATCTTAACCGCACCGGATTATGTATTGAGCACGGACACCCTGAGGTATAATTCCATCACCAAAGTTGCCAACACCACCGGAAAAACAGAGATTGAAACAGAGGATGGCTCTGTCCTTCATGCACGTGGTGGAGAGTTTAGAACCGTCAACGACCAGTCGCAGTTTGTAGAGGGGAACGTAGAAACTACCGATTACTACCTGGAAGGAGACGAACTTTTCTTCGATGATCTAAAAAAATATTACGACGCTACCGGAAACGTCAAACTAACGGCCAAGGATGAAGACATCATCATCATCGGGGATGAGGGCTTTGCAGACAAAATCAACGGCATTAGTAAAATCTACGGGCATGCATTAATGAAGCGGGTGCTGGAACAGGATACTTTTTATTTAGCTGCCGACACACTGGTGTCAATAGAGAGCGAATACGATTCACTCAAGCGCATCCTTGCTTACAATAACGTAAAAATGTGGCGATTTAACTTACAGGGCATTGCCGACTCCGCTTCGTATTTTTTGTCGGATTCACTCATCTACCTCTACGACGACCCGGTTTTTTGGAATCTGGAAAATCAAATTGAAGGCGATACCATCTTCATGGAAATAACGGAAGATCAGATACGTAGCATGACGCTTTTGCAAAACGCGTTCCTAACGTCCACGGATACCATTGCCAATTTCAATCAAATAAAAGGGCGCACCATGAAAGCACATTTTGGTGACTCTGAGATCAAAAAAATTGATGTTAATGGAAACGGAGAAGCGATCTACTATGTGCTGGACGATTCGGATTCACTCAATATTGTCACAATGGGAATGAATCGTATTTTATGTAGCGATATGACGATTCGCTTTAAAAACCAGGAACTCAACAACATCACTTTTTTTAAGAAACCGGAAGCAAGGTTCATTCCTCCACATGAGTTGACCGAAGAGGTTCAAAAACTCAGAGGGTTCAATTGGAGAAAAGAGGAAAAGCCTTCACTGGAAGAGGTGACTTATCAGACGATCTCTATTGAAAACCCACCTGAGCCCGAAGCACCCAGACTCCCGCTTCCTGAAGTCATTAACAAGGAAGGGCTACCTGTTGACGAACAGGAAATGTTAAAAAACTTAAAATCAGAAAACGATTAATCAAACCATTATCATTCGTTAAATACGAAACGGGTATTTTTGCGACCGATTTGAAAATTATGCGGGGTATAAGAATAGTTAGTTATTTGCTTTTGGCATGCACCATTTTAAGCTGTAGTAAGTTTCGTAAAATTCAAAAAAGCGGCGATTGGAAAGTGAAGTACGATGCAGCGCTACAATATTACGAAGATCAGGACTACCACCGCACCACGCTCTTGCTGGAAGAAATCCTACCCATCATTCGTGGAACTAAAGAAGCAGAGCTAGGGAACTTCTATTTTGCTTACGCCTATTTTCACCAAAAACAATACATACTCAGTTCGCACCATTTTAGCGAATTTGTTGCAATCTATGGCCGCAGCCAATACGTAATGGAGGCCGCTTACATGCATGCCTACTCATTGTACCTTCAGTCTCCTGACTATCAACTGGATCAAACGACTACGTATGAAGCGGTTGCTGCCATGCAGAATTTTCTAAACAAGTACCCTACATCGGAGTACTCTGACGACGCAGATAAAATCATTGATGAAATGCAGGTAAAGCTTGAAACGAAGGCCTATCATACGGCGAAACTTTACCATAAATTAAGAAGGTACAAATCTGCAATCGTAGCTTTTGATAATTTCAAAGATGACTATCCGGACTCCGACTTTAATGAAGAAATTGCCTTTCTGAAAATAGAAACCTCTTTCGAACTCGCAGAGGTCAGTATTCGGTCAAAGCAGGAGGAACGGTACAAAGAGACCATCTCTTCTTACGAACGCTTCATAGATAAATACCCATCGAGTGAATTTTTGAGCGATGCGGAAAAAATCTATTCGAAAAGCATCGAAGAAATCACTAACTTTGCACGTTCAAATTAAGAAACATACATTTCTATGCAAAATGTCACAGCTTCTCTAATTACAAGAGACAATAAAAACATTGCGGAACCAACCGGTAACATCTACGAATCGATCGCAGTCATTGCGAAGCGGGCAAGACAGATCGGATCCAATCAGAAAGAGGAACTTAATGGCAAATTGGCAGAATTTGCATCTTCAGTTGATAACCTGGAAGAAATCTTCGAAAACAGAGAACAGATTGAAATATCTAAGTTCTACGAAAAAATGCCGAAGCCTGCATCCAGTGCTACTGACGAATTCTTAAACGGTCAATTGAATTTTCGATTACCTGAAAACGAAGGAAATTAAGCATCAAGCAGTTAACTTAAGTTTCCCATGTTAAAGGGAAAAAAAATAGTAGTAGCGATCTCTGGTTCCATTGCGGCCTATAAGATCGCTTTTTTTGTGCGTCTCCTTGTCAAAGAGCATGCACAAGTAAAAGTAATCATAACGGAAAGCGCCAAGAATTTCATCACCCCACTCACGCTTTCTACGCTCTCTAAAAACCCGGTTTATTCCGACTACTTTGATGCTAAAACCGGTGAATGGACCAATCATGTGGAGCTGGGTTTGTGGGCAGACCTGATGATTGTCACGCCACTTAGTGCCAATACGCTTGGCAAAATGGCCAACGGAATTTGTGATAACCTACTCCTTGCTACCTATCTATCTGCCAAATGTCCCGTGTTAGTGGCCCCGGCCATGGACCTGGACATGTACAAGCACCCGACCACCCTGTCCAATTTGAATAAGCTTAAATCTTTTGGTAATCAGGTAATAGAAGCCACGGAAGGAGAGCTGGCCAGTGGGTTGGTGGGGCAAGGAAGAATGGCAGAGCCAGAAGACCTGATACTTGCGGTGAGAAAAAGGCTGGGCAGAAACGATCAACTAAAAGGAAGAAAAGTACTCATCACTTCCGGCCCTACTCATGAAGCCATTGACCCCGTGCGTTTCATCGGAAACCACTCCTCAGGCAAAATGGGTGCCGCCATCGCCGAAGCCTTTATTGACTGTGGAGCCTCCGTCTCCGTGGTCGCAGGCCCCTCTAAGTATTTGCCAAATCGTGCCCATGTTGTGAAGGTAAACTCAGCCGAAGAGATGTTAAAAGAGGCAGAAGCACTTTATCCAACAAGCGACATCGTTGTTTTTGCCGCTGCTGTTGCCGACTATCGGCCAGCTAACGTAAAAAAAGAAAAAATCAAAAAGAATGGCACCACGCTTGAGTTAAGCCTGGTTAAAAACCCTGACATTGCCTGGGAGCTAGGCAACAAGAAAAAACATCAACTGAATATTGGTTTTGCTTTGGAAACGCACCAGGAGGATGTACATGCAAAAGAAAAGCTAAAAAAGAAAAATTTTGACCTCATCGTTTTGAATTCGCTAAATGATAAAGGGGCAGGTTTTCAGAATGACACGAATAAGGTTACTTTCTTTGACAAGAACAATAAGGAGACCAAATTTGAGTTGAAAAGTAAATCCGACGTAGCAATCGATATTGTTGACTATGTCATAGCTAATCTTAAATGAAAAAGATATTTATCCTTTTATTTCTCACCTCATTTATCAGCCTAAAAGCTCAGGAACTCAATTGTCGTGTATTAGTAGAAGCACAGCAAGTGGAAACCACGGAAAGAGCCATTTTCGAGGAAATGGAAACGGAATTTGCGCAGTTCCTGAACAGTCAGAAATGGACGGATGATACGTTTGAAGAGGATGAAGTGATTAACTGTAACCTGATCATCAACATTAGCAACCAACCAAGGATCGGGATTTTTGAAGCCTCTGTCCAGGTACTTGCCAGCAGACCCGTTTATGGTACCAACTACGAAACGGTTCTTTTGAATTTTGCCGATCGGGACTGGGATTTTGAGTTTGTTCAGTCACAACCGCTCCAATTCAACGAAAATACCTTTTTGAGCAACATTACCTCCCTCCTGGCCTACTATGCTTACATCATCATCGGGATGGACTACGATTCTTTTTCTGAACTAGGCGGAAATCCCTACTTTGACAAAGCGTGGGAAATTGTCAATAATGCACAATCAACCGAATTCAAAGGCTGGAAACAGTTCAACAGCATACGAAACAGGTACTGGCTGGTAGAAAATCTGAGAAACCCCATCCTGGAGTCGGTAAGAAAGGCCGTCTACACCTATCACATAAACGGTTTGGACATCATGCTGGATCAAAAAGAGGAGGCAGAAAACAACATTCTGGCCGCCATAGGTGAAGTACAGCGTGCCAACCAGGCACGTCCCAGATCCATCGGGACCATCGCATTTATGGATGCAAAGTCGAGCGAGATCATTAAAATTTTTTCAGAAACAAACCTGGCAAAACGCAGACAGGCGTTCAACTTGCTCAACAGTATTGATCCGGCCAGATCCGACGAATATCGCGAGTTGATAGAATAGCCGGGTTGAATATCTTTGCGCACTATCTAAACACATGATCAAGTCTCTTCAAATAAAGAACTACGCGCTGATCGAAGAGCTGGAAATGCATCCTTCATCCATGCTCAACATCATTACCGGAGAAACAGGTGCTGGTAAATCCATCATGCTGGGTGCGGTCGGCCTCCTACTGGGAAACCGGGCGGACACAAAAATTTTGCTTAATGAAAACGAAAAGTGCATCGTAGAAGGAACGTTCGACCTCAGCGCCTACCAACTTGAGTCCGTCTTCAACGAAGAAGACCTGGACTACGAAAGTGAGTGCGTCATTCGGCGAGAAATCAGCGCCAGTGGAAAATCCCGGGCATTCATCAATGATAGTCCGGCCAATTTGAACTCACTGAAACGCATCGGCACGTACCTGATGGACGTACATTCCCAACACCAATCGCTGGATCTGGGATCTAACTCCTACCAGATGAACGTACTGGATGCCTTTGCCGGTCACACAGACCTGATCAAAGGTTACGAGCAGTCGTTTAGTTCCTACAGCCAATACAAAAAGAAGTACGACACACTTGTTGACCTGTCTAAAAAGGGAGCAGAAGATGCCGATTACAAAAAATTCATCCTACAAGAACTGACACAGGCCCAACTGGATGATTTGGATCAGGAGGCACTGGAAAAGGAGTTGGAAACGCTGGAAAATGCCGAAGAGATCAAACTCAAGCTTTCTCAATCCATCCATCTTTTAGATGAATCAGAGTATTCCGTTCTTGAGCAATTAAAAGAAGTCCGGCAGGCTACCTCAGCGATCCGATCGTTCTCCTCTGCTATAGATGAACTAGCAAACCGCGTAGAAAGTGCTTCCATAGAGCTGCAAGACGTTTTGAACGAGCTCAACATCCAACAGGATAAAATCGAACATAACCCTGAGCGCACTCAGGAATTAAAGGAGCGACTGGACCTACTCTACCGTCTTCAGAAAAAACACCAACTCCAAAGTGTGGAGGAACTGATCAAATTCCGGGACGACATGGATGAGAGCCTCTCAAAGATTTCCAATCTGGATGAGGAAATCGCTACCGCCAGAGCAGATCTGGAACAGTCCGAGAAAGAAATGCTGGATGCAGGAACCAAACTCTCCGAATCCAGAAAACTCTATGCACTCAACTTTTCCGACGAGATTGAAAAAATCATCAAAGGCGTGGGCATTGAAAACGGAGCCATTGAAATCCAGGTTAAAAAATCCACGCCGACCAGAGAGGGTCTGGACATGGTAGAAATGCTTTTCAGCGCAAACAAAGGAATCAGGCCACAAGAGCTAAAAGAGGTCGCCTCCGGAGGAGAGTTTTCCCGGTTGATCTTCGCAATTAAATATCTCATTGCGGACAAAACTTCGCTCCCAACCATCATTTTTGACGAAATCGATACAGGAGTGTCCGGCCAGGTAGCACTTCAAATGATTGGCATGATGAAAGAGATGGCCAAAAACCATCAGGTGATCAGCATCAGTCATTTACCCCAGTTTGCTGCCGGAGGAGATGCTCACTATTTCGTTTACAAAGACCATAGTTCCAACCGCTCGGTGAGTAAAATCAAAAAGCTCAAACAAGAAGATCGCGTGTTGGAAATCGCAAAAATGATTGGTGGAGAAAACCCGGCTTCCTCCGCGATGGAAAGCGCAAGGGAGTTATTGCAAATTGGCTAATTTTGGCCACCTAATTTTAAAGAGATCGTTATGGCCTATAACTTATTAAAAGGAAAAAAAGGTATCATATTTGGCGCACTGGATGAAAGCTCCATTGCCTGGAAAGTGGCGGAAAAAGCACACGAGGAGGGTGCGACTTTTACTTTGAGTAACGCTCCTATCGCTTTGCGAATGGGACAAATCAACAAGCTGGCAGAGCAGTGTGGCGCGGAAGTCATTCCGGCTGATGCTACTTCTACCGAAGATCTTGAAAACCTTTTTAATAAGTCCGCAGAACTACTTGACGGAAAAATAGACTTCATCCTTCACTCGATAGGCATGAGTCCAAACGTACGAAAAGGCAAGGACTACGGCGACCTGAATTATGACTGGTTTTTAAAGTCACTGGATGTCTCCGGGCTGTCCTTTCACAAAGTCATGCAGGTAGCTGAAAAACTGGATGTAATGAACGAATGGGGGTCCATCCTGGGACTTTCTTACATCGCGGCACAACGGACGTTCCCCGATTATTCCGACATGGCACAAGCAAAAGCGGTGTTAGAGTCAATTGCCAGAAGTTTCGGCTATCGTTTTGCAAGAAGTAAAAAAGTACGTGTGAATACCATCTCGCAGTCTCCTACCATGACCACTGCCGGGTCTGGCGTACCTGGGTTTGACGTCTTCTACAATTATGCAGATAAAATGTCTCCACTTGGCAACGCAGATGCGGAAAGCTGTGCGGATTACTGTGTGACCATGTTTTCCGATTTTACCCGCATGGTTACCATGCAGAACCTGATGCATGATGGCGGATTTTCCACCTCTGGAATCACCCAGGAATTAATAGAAGAATTGACAAAATAAACAAGAGGCATTCCTATGGAATGCCTTTTTCTTTTCTACGCTGCTGATGATTTCTTTCCCCAATGCAAAAATCAACCTGGGCCTCAATGTTGTCACTAAGTGAAAGGATGGGTTCCATGATATTGAGAGCTGTTT
>JBCCXH010000193.1:0-9251 GCA_039192005.1 Bacteroidota bacterium | reverse complement strand
TTCAAAAAGTTATGCGGAATTTTTATTAAATCTTCTCAGAGGCTCTATTTAGGATGGCTCCTAACAATTTCCCCTCGAAAAGATCGGGATCTTCCATTTTTCTTTTCTCACCAGAATAGATCGCTTTTCTCGCATTGACTACAAAAACGACTCCATCGGCATAGTCGGTAAGTTCCAGCGAGTCGAAGTTATTGCTAAGCGCTGAACCTTCGATGAATATAAAATCTACGCTTTCATTGAATTTACTTAACAGAGAAGAAAAATCTCTTTTTGCAAAGATTTCTGATGGAGAACTGCCCGGTTGATTATTGATCATGATCTTTACCGAACCGACTGATTGATTGACCATCATTTCATTACTAAAGACGGTTGTTGGGTCGGACGTTTTAACTGATTCATTGGTACCAGGAAGCATGGCATTGACATCCCATGTCTCAGCGGTATAGTTTTCTTTATCCAACTTGTCAAAAGCATGGACACTTTGAAAATTGGTATCGATTATCAATACGTTTTTCCCAATTGAAGCTAAAGAGTGAGCAAGCGTATGGAGCGCAATCGTTTTGCCCTCTCCGTTTTTCAAACTGGTAAATAAAAAAATTTTTTTACCTGATGAAATGATGACCCGGCGGATTTTCTGCATTTCACTGGATAGTGACAAATTCAGATTCTCAGATGATTTCTTCTTTTTCTCGTTTAAAGCATTGAAAAAAGGAATTTTCTCGGTTTCCAAAATGGTCCCTAACAATGGGACATTGAAAGCTTGCTCATACCTGTGAATATTTTTTACCCTGGGATCTAAGACTTCCAATGAAATAATAACAACTGAACAAAGAATTAAGGTAATGAGGAACGTAAAACCACTTTTCAAGACTAAACCGGATGGTTGATGCGCCAATGCCGGCTGACCTCGCACTTCTATTTTCAGATTATCCTTCGATTCGACATTGGAATTGATTGCCGCATTTAATTTTTCCTGAATCATTAGGTACTCTTCTTTCGCAATGTCCAGTTCCTGTTGCATGGAACTCACCGTCGCCTCAGTAGAAGCAAAAGAGGCCACCTGGTTTCTCAGTTGCGCTAAACGGTCATCTACTGCCGCAAGCTTATCCTCTTCTATCTTTTGTTCAATAAAAAAAGTATGTCGCTGATCGATCAGCTCCCTGTCTGCCTGAGGCGAGTTATAGATGATGTATTCGAGTTTATTTTGAACCAAAGAAATGGAGTCCGAAAGTTGTGCGTAGTTTCCGATCCCGTTTCTTCTTTTTTGATTGAGTTTTGTCAGTACTCCCCGAAGCTGGACCATTTCCTCCGTTTCCAGCCCCTGTTCGCTCAATCGCTCATCGATGGAGGCAATGGAGAGGTTAAACCTTTTCAGATTGTTTAAAACTTTTTCCCGTTCTATCTCTGCATCTTTTACCTGGGCAAGTTTTGCTGTTGATTCTATCTGAAAATTCAGGAGGTTATTGCTTAGCTTGTATACTCTTAATTTATTGGTTTTATCCTCCAGGTTACGTTTTTTTTCACGGACCAGCGTATCTAAAAACTGTATCGATTCAAACGACTTTTTGATCTCCTGCTCATTGTAGTACCGCACAAATTCCGAACAAAGTGTGTTCACAGCAAGGGCTGAAAAAAAAGGATTTACCGACCGAAACCGAAGCGACAAATAGTCGGTATAGTTGATTCTAAATACGCTCAGTGACTGCCTCAATGCAAGCGGGCTGTAACCAAAATCCCACGACATCTTGATGACTTTTTTCTCCACAGTATCAAATGAAGAAAGCAATTCAAACGCTAGTGCCTTTCTTCTCAATATGGCGATTACGGTATCTTTCGAAAGTCCATAATTCTCTTCTATCCAATTTTCCTCCTTTTCTTTAAGTATTGGGCTAAACGTCGTTTCACCTGTCAGATCGCTGAGCAGAAGTCGGTAAGAAAGTGTTCCTACGATAACCGGCGACTTAATATTCGCAATTAAATTATTGAATTTCAGGTCCGATTTGACCGGATTAAAGCGCTCCTCGTACAAACTGTACCTATTTGTAATGGTATACCCCGTAGAAACCCGAGCCTCCGAAATGTATTCTTTAGGTGATAAAAAAACCGATACGGCCGTGACGACAGCAGCAACAAAAGGAATAGCTACCAATATGGGAAGCCTGTTAAGTAATATTCTAACTAGATAAATCAGATCCATTGAGCAAGAGTGATAGAGTGAACCCCGTATACCATACGTTCGGGTTTCCCCGAGTACCTTCCAATGAGGTGATACTTTTCATTTGAAACTAACAACTGCATTAATACCAACCGTATAGCGATCATCAAAGTGAGTGACGAGACCAATTGAATTGCCAAGATAGTACCAAAAACATACTTATTTTAACATCAAAAGATTTGACATCGGATAATCCTATTAAGTGAGAATAACTGAATATTTTTTGATTCGAGTAGGTTACATTTACGTTGTTCTTTATTCACTCAACGATATCACCTTTATCATCATGGGTCTTTTAGAAATTATAATTGGAACATACTGCGCTTATTTTGTCGCATACAATCTCATCTTTGCCCTGGTCAGTTTTCTTTATAAAAAATCGAAGCTAAATGAGTTGCCCGACGCATTTCACAACATTGCGGTACTGGTTCCTGCGTATAAATGTGATGCTGTCATACTAAGTACGGTTCGCAAAAACCTGGAGACTGTCTATCCAAAAGAACATTGGAAGCTCTTCGTTATTGCTGACGGCCTGACTTCAACCACGCGAGAGTTACTCAAAGAGATGCCTATTGAATTAGTAGAAGTCAACTTTGAAAAAAGCACAAAAGTCAAATCGCTACAACGATGCATGGACCACCCTACTATGGAGGAATACGATACGGTAGTCATACTGGATGCAGACAATGTGATGGAAGCTGACTTTTTGATGCACATGAATCAAAAACTTGAAAAGGAAAATGCCATCCAGGGTTTGCGGGAAGCATCAAACCAGAACAACTCACTAGCCGTATTGGACGGGATAAGCGAGTCGTTAAACATCACCACCTTCAGACAAGGCCCGGAAGTATTGGGGCTATCCGTCTCTCTGTGCGGGTCTGGAATGGCTTTCAAGAAGAAACCTTTCCTTGAGGTCCTGAAAAAAATGAACAGCATTGGTGGGTTTGACCGAGAACTTGAATTTGAACTGCTCAGTGACGGAGTGCGCTCCTCCTTTTTGAAAGAAGCCATCGTTTATGATGAAAAAACGGACGAACTATCCAACTTTAAAAAACAACGCACCCGGTGGATTTCAAGCCACTTCCATTACTTAAAGAAATACTTTAAAAAAGGGATGATCCAATTTCTAAAAGGTAACTTCACCTACTTTCACAGCACCATCCTTCGTAATCTACAATTACCACGTGCCATTAATATTGGATTATTAACCCTTTTCACCCTACTGGCAGTAGGACTTTCTTTTTTGGGTTTCTGGAACTGGAAAGTATGGGTGATCCTCTGGAGCGTTAATACGCTGATTACGTTTTTAGTTATTCCCAGATCCTTTTTTAACAGAAAACTTATCAATGCACTATTTAGGCTGCCAAAAGTGATTTTTTCCATGTTCCTACTCCTCTTCAGACTGAAGGGAGCAAACAGAAAATTCATCCATACGACGCATAAGGTACGGACATAACTAGTAACCTTTTATCTCACTTAATCATTTGACAATTGACTTCCGATGAACGATTCAAAGAGTTTTTAGGGCATCATGAATACCTAAGCTCAATTCCTAATTTGTCTATCAATTTCGGGCCCGTAAAGCATAAAGATGACCATCCGCTCGAACAGGTTTTCTTCAGCAACCTGTTTAGGGAACTGAGTCAATGGGAAAAGTTTGGCGAGTTTAATTTTTTTATTGTAGGAGCCACTCAGCCTTACCGTTTTGAGTTTGACGACAAAAGCATCGTATTCTGTCTGTCCAATGAGACACACGAGATACCTTCGGATATTCAAAAGGCCGGACTCATCTTCTCTCCCTACGCGCCTCTTGACAAAAAAGTAAAAAATTGTCACCCGATACCTCTCGGATACAATGGGTCACTGTTCGATTTACCTTTAAAAAATATTCTTGAAAGAAAATATGACGTTTTTTTCTCCGGCAACATCTACAAAAAACGTTTGAATTTTTATCTGGGCGCCAGAATTCATCAATTCTTGATGAAAATGAAAACAGGCAAAGGGAGAGCGTATCACGAACACATGCAGTTTAACCGAAAGTTTACAGGAGGCATGACCCCAAAAAAATATTC
This sequence comes from Bacteroidota bacterium, assembly GCA_039192005.1. Taxonomy (GTDB): domain Bacteria; phylum Bacteroidota; class Bacteroidia; order Cytophagales; family Cyclobacteriaceae; genus Ekhidna. The sequence goes on along the minus strand of JBCCXH010000193.1, from coordinate 4,964 downwards.
GGAAATTTTGATGGATACAAAAATCGCATTAGTTCCTGAAGGCTACCTAAGCGACGTATCTTTTCGATTTTTTGAAGCCGCCAAAATGGGTTGTGTCATCATCACAAAGGAGTTGTACGATTACTGGTTTTTCAAGACGTTTCCGGGAATGCAAATGAAAAGCTGGTTTGGGCTTCACAAAAAAATCACGACCATCCTGAATGATCCGGAAAAGTTAGTGTCGTTGCAAAAAGAGACGCTCGCCTACTACGAATCGTATTGCAACGAAAAAGCCACTGCTGATTATGTCATACAGACCATTATGCAAAAGATGTCTTAGCGTTCTTCAGGTTCATTGCTACCTTCCGAAGGTGCTAAAAACACCTCTTCCAATGGGATACCTAAAAACTCTTCTACATTAATTTTTGCTAATGCGTGTTCGCTTTCTGCCCTGACCAGTGATTTTTCCGTCGTGGTATGCAATTCAATGATTTCCATGTAAGTAACCATGTCCACACTCCCTTCAGAAAACCGCTCCTCTACCAGTTCCAGCTCTGACGTGGTTCGTATTAGATGCTTCTCTGCCATTTGCAGGAGGGTTTCGGTCGTTTGATACATTTTGTATCTCCTCCTTACCTCCGATCTTAAAATGAGGCTGTCTTGTTTCCTTTGTAAATCCAGCCGAGTTAGCTGATTTTTCGATTTTGCCACCTCTGCTTTCGTCCCTAGAATCTGCCCCACGCTAAAACCAACCCCGATATTGTACCTTGGGAAAAATACATTTCCGTCCTGTGGTGGGCTGATCGAGAACTCGTTCAGGTTTCCGCCCACAGAAAGACCATTAATCCAACCAAGTTTAGCTACCTTGAGTGCCGTTTTTGCCAGATCCAGATCACCAGGATAAGCCTGATGGTAAATGCTATTTTCCCATGCAATTTCAATCAGTCGTTCGATCACAGCATCACCTTCATACGTAGCTCTACCATCTTGGGAAAAAGCAGAATAAAATTGAATAAACAGCAGAAATACAAGTATCAATCCTGTTTTTTTTAAGCATTTACCCTTACATGCATACATAAATATCATAGATAAAATCGGATGATTACAATAGATGGAATGGATGAACTACTCCTGCAATAATAGGTATAAATCCCTTCAAAAATATGCTTCAGTATTTACGAACCACATTGAGTGCTTACAAAAAATATCATTCAAATACCACGTCATCCTTTTTCAATGCCTATCGTAAGTTTTTGAAATACGTTTACAGATAAACCAAGATTTCACGAACCATTAAGTTCGTCTCAAATTATTTACATTGATTTGTAAGTACACTAACGTCACAATCATCCGCGACCTGTTATGAGATCGGATAAACACTAATTCACCTTGTATATGATTGAGATCATCTTCTGGACGATGTTTGCCATTGTTTTCTACACCTACCTTGGTTATGGTATATTGGTTTATTTCCTTACAAAAGGAAAACGAAAACCTGACTTCAAGCTAAACCACCCTGAGAATACCTCCCTGACTGTAGTCCATTTGATTGCAGCATATAACGAGCAGGACTACATTGAAGAAAAAATAACCAACAGCCTAAACCTTGACTACCCCACAGATCAGTATCAGGTGTGGGTAGTGACAGATGGATCTACAGATAAAACCCCGGATATCGTCAGGGATTACCCCAACGTCACCCATTTTCACGAGGACGCGCGAAAAGGGAAAATACACGCTGTCAATCGTGTGATGCCTCACATAAATGCGGATATTGTCGTTTTTTCAGATGCAAATACACACATAAATAAGGTTGCAATAAAAAACATGATTCAACACTTCCACAATGAAAAAGTTGGGGTGGTGGCCGGCGAGAAAAGAATCCATATCGATGAAAAAGATGAAGCCTCAAGTGCAGGAGAAGGTTTATATTGGAAGTATGAATCTTTCTTAAAACAAAAGGACTACGCACTCTACTCCACGGTAGGAGCCGCCGGTGAACTCTTTGCGATCAGAACCTCACTATTTGAGGAAGTATCAGAAGACATGCTCATCGAGGACTTTTATCTTTCCATGAGTATCGCTGCCAAAGGGTTTGTCATTGCATATGAACCAGACGCCTATGCGGTAGAACACAGTTCTGCCTCAGTCAAAGAAGAATCCAAACGCAAAATCCGAATCGCTGCCGGCGGGCTTCAGGCCACCTGGCGATTGAAACATCTATTTAATGTCTTCCGCTATAAGTGGCTTAGTTTCCAGTTCGTCAGTCATCGGGTACTTCGTTGGACACTGGCTCCTCTTTTTCTTCCATTTATATTGATCCTGAATGGCATACTGGCCAGTACATCTTCCGGTCTTTATGTTGGTTTATTCGGACTACAACTTCTTTTCTACTTGTTGGCACTAATCGGATGGGTACTACAATTCATCAAGACCAAAATAAAGGTGTTCTTTATTCCGTTTTATTTCGTTTTTATGAACATCGCCGTGTACCTGGGTTTTGTGAGGTTAATGCGAGGAAAACAATCCGTTTTATGGGCACGAGCTGAACGGAAAACAACCTAAACATGGTGTCTTTTTCAAGAAGAAAAAGACTTCGGCGGATTCTTCTATGCTATCTGTCTTTTTGCCTACTCGTATTGATCAGCCTTCACGTGCCGCCATCATTCTCCGGGTTTTTCGTGTTATTGGCTTACCTCACTCCTATTGTACTCATCAGCCTACCTTTTACCTTTTTCATACTCGCTTTTGCCGACTTGAAATACAGTCCACTTCCATTAATCGTCATCCTTATTGCCCTCCCTCAATACCAGGAAACCTATCAACCAGGTAAACCTTCCAAAGAAATTAAGCGTGAAGACAACCTTTCCATACTCAGCTATAATGTGAAGTACTTCAGGCAGGCGAACTCCTACGACCAGTTTTCACCGGAACTCATTGAATGGGTTGTCAATGATCATTCGGACATCAAATGTTTACAAGAGTTCAGTTCCAACTCAAAATGGCCCGAACTAAATGTTGAAGGAAAAATTTGCACGAGTGGGTATCACGCTTTCGTCCATACGGCAAAGGTCCCCGGGATGGATCATCACCCCGGAATGGCCATCTTCTCAAAACATCGAATAATAGATACAGGATTGGTATGGGAGAAAGAGAAGTCGGTCAATGCCGGTATTTATGCCGACGTTCTTATTAAAAATGATACCGTACGAATTTACAACGTACACCTCGCTTCAATGGGGCTCCATTTGATCCAAGGTTCGTTTTCAAGTTTGGTTTATCGCGTATTGGAAAGAGTCATGCAAACTTCTGTAGAAAGGCAACTTCAAATCAATATGCTGCTTGACCATCTAACCGAATGCCCCTACCCATACATTGGAGTTGGGGATTTCAATGAGATGCCGCATAGCTATAATTATTTACAGATGAAGAAAAGTGCAACCTACTCGTTCATAGAAGCTGGTCATGGGCTTGGCACTACCTATGCAGATACCAAACTACCGATACGTATCGATCATCAATTTCACAGCAAAAAAATAGACGCCCTCCAGTTGACATCCTACCGTAAGATTAGGTACTCGGATCATTATCCACTGTATGGGAGGTATAGAATAAATTAAGTTCTTCTACCTGTTCTTATTGCGCCTTTCAAATTCAAAATAGTACTATAGTAAGATATTACAAATAAGATATCGTTTTTTTCGGTTATAGCGGAAGAAGTTTATTAAATTAAAACTTGATTTAGACCACAACTGAGACGTACTATTAATTAACTACTAACACTAAATCTTAATTATGCTAAGTCACTAACTAATCCAATACACCTAATGGGTGCCGTGCTAAGCCAAAGCCCTCGGGTAATTAGAAAATACCTTTTGGCCAATGTTGCGCATACTTTTAGGCATATGAAAACTACCGCGACAAACTGTAGATTGTTCTACCGTAAAACAACTCTTTTTATGATGTTGCTGGCATTGTATGCTTACTGCTAAATCGCTTCAATTGAATTAAGCCAGAAATCTTACCCGTCAAACCCCTTGACACCGCATCCGCTTCATTATCCCAAAAACCGTTTTTTTAACACGATTTAAACCTAACGAAGTGTGAAACTTCAGCCATTAGTATCCATTGGGCTACCGGTCTACAATGGACAAAACTATCTGGACCAGGCGATACGTTCTGTCCTGGATCAGTCATATCAAAACTTTGAGTTAATCATATCCGATAATGGTTCAACGGATGCCACACCCGATGTATGTCTGGAATTCAAAAATCAGGACGACCGGATTGTCTATCATCGTTTTGATCAGAATTACGGCGCATCTAAAAACTACAACAAGACATTTGAGCTTGCCAAAGGGAAGTATTTCAAATGGCTTGCTCATGATGACATGATTGCCGCTGAAAGCCTGACTAAGTCTGTCGAAATTCTGGAATCCGACCAGGAAATTGTATTATGTGGGAGTGCTAAAACCAATTTAAACGCACATGGAGAGGTCATTGACCAGTTTGACTATTCCGACTTACACCTGACTTCCGGTAACACGCCATCAAGATTCAAATCTCTTCTAAACCACTTTGCTTACACCTTCACAAACGCAGACTTGGTGCTTACTGGTCTGATGCGATCGGACATTTTAAAACAAACGATTCTCATCGCAAACTATACCAGCGCTGACTTTACGTTATTGGCCGATCTGATTTTAAAAGGAAAGTTTGCAGTAGTTAATGAGGCGTTGTACAAAAGACGCATCCATCACGGCATTTCAACATCTGTCTATAACAGCAACCCAAAGGAGGCTTTAAAAATCAACCCAAAAGAAAAAATCATTCACAAAAGCCATGCTGAAATCGCTAAATGGTACGATCCGAAAGGTAAGGTGAGACGCATCCCGCACCTGACATGGTTGAGCGAATTGAAAAGAAGCATCAAAAAAAATTCATTCAAAAGAAAGGACAGCTTTTCCCTTTTGATGATGTCTTAC
>JBCCXH010000192.1:0-9266 GCA_039192005.1 Bacteroidota bacterium | reverse complement strand
GACAGATTTGTTTTGAAAATTTTGAAGAATGATGAATCCTTTTGATAAATTTTTAAAGCAAAGATGACGTGAAGATGATTTGTCTTGAAAAGATTTGATTGATTTCGGCATAAATTTCACCAAAGCCCTTCGAAATATCCCGATATTCCTTCAAGACTTTGGCAAAATTTCTACTCAAAATCAATTCAAACTGAGGCAAGATTTTTAATCGAGTTCAGGTTAAAAAGATGTGCTTTTACTATACGATCAGAAGGTGAGTGGCGTGGAAATACGGCACGCTTACGTCCACTCATCAAATGGTCTCCACCAATTCGTTGAGGTCATCGCCCTGGGAGAGTTGGAGTTTCTTTCTCAACCGGTACATGGCTGTTTTTACACTTTCGGAAGAGATCCCTAGCATATCGGCCATCTCTTTTTTACTCATGTGTAGTTTAAGAAGCGCAAATAGTTTCTCTTCTGTGTTGGTTACTTTAGGGTACTGACGATGCAGGTTAGGGATAAACAAGGGGTAGAGCGAGTGGAATTTATTTTTGAAGGTGCCCCATTCATCGTCTGTCAGGATGGTGAGTTTGGTCAACTCTATGATGTCTTCAACATATTGGGGGCTGAGTTGGGCGATTTCATTGTTGAGTCCGTCAATTTGGTTATTTAACAGGTCTATTAATTCGTTTCGTTCCGCCAGTTGATGCGAAGAACTGGCCAGGTCCTTTTCAATACGTATGATTTTCTGCTCTGCAATTTGGTGTTCCTTTTGCCTGATCTTTTTGTTTTTCATTTGAATGTTTCGCATCCAAAGCAAGAGTATGGCAACAACGATGATCAGAAAGATGATGGTAACGACCAATAATATTTTTTTGGTTCGGGCACGCTCCTGATCCATTTTTAAATTGGCAATGAGTTGATCTTGTTTTTGTACTTCGTAGGCTTTTGTGACTTTTAATAGTTTCAGTCTGCTTTCCTTGGTAAGGATGGAGTCCGACCATTGGTGGTGGTACTTATACAGTGCCAGTGCGCGTTCAAACAGCAATTGCTTCTCATAAAGTTCGCTTAACAGTAAGTATGCCTCCATCAATTCTTCTTCTTTATCCATTTGCTTTAATGTGGATTCTGCTTTGAGTACGTATTTTAAGCTATTTCTTGAATCGTCGAGGACGAAATAGGCTTCAGCTAGCGCAATGAAGTTTTTCATAACAATCGTTTTTGCGAAAGACCTTGGGTAGCGTTGGCTTAATTCCTCGACGTTGAGGTAGGCTTTCAGTGCTATTTCCGGCTTGCCAATATCCATGTAAACGGCAGCCAATTTTCCATGAGTGACACTGGTCTGGATCGGGTCATTTAATTCCTGCTTGATTTTCAGGCTTCTTTTGTAGTTAGTTATGGCACTGTCCGGCATGCCTAATTCATAATAAGCCATACCCAACGAGGTATAGACATTGGACAAATTTCGCTTGTCCCGTGCCTTTACAGATGTTGGAATAATTTGCTTTAGCAGGTCAATGGACTTTTCATATTGCTTCATGCGTATGTATATACCTGCGATATTCAGCTGAGTGAGGACCTCTCCTGTGTGGGACGGGTCTTTTTCATAGATACTAAGGGCCTGATAGTAGTGATCGATTGCTTCACCGTATTTACCTTCTTTTTTGAAATTAAGTGAAAGGTTATTGTGGTTTCTGGCCAGGTTGATAGAGTCCCCCATGGAGATGAACAGGTCTTTTGCCAGGAAGTAATAGTGCTTTGCACTATCAAAATCTCTTAGCTGGTAGTGAAGCAGGCCTATCTGTGTATAGTTTAATGCGATCCCGTAGGTTCTTCCGATCTTTTGATTGATCTCCAATCCTTTTCGGTAGTGGTAAATGGAAGAGTCATAATTTCTTTCCCGGTAAAAAAGCACCCCTGTCAGGTTATGGATCGTCGACTGAAAGGCTATCGGAGGTATTGCATCCCGTAGATCTACTGCTTTTCGCTGATAAAAAAAGGCAGAATCCATATCAATGGAAGTATAGGCGAAACTCAGATCAATGTAGATTTTAAATCTGGTGGTATCATGACTCGCCATCCCGAGGCGAGTCTTCAGATCATCTACGTTTTTATGTATCTGTGCTACACCTTTACCAACCGTCGCACATAAAATTATGAAAACAATACAACGAATCATTTAACAATAATATTCAATCTCTGAAAAATTATAAAAAACGGAAGTAACAAAAGTGAGTTTCAGCATGACGCATTTTCTCGTAAGATTTTTGTAAAAAATCCGGATTGGTTCTCCGGATTGTGTCCGGAGGTAGAGTTTGCAAAGGAGCATTAATACACCAAACGGTGGAAACTTAGTTTGGCGGATAGTGATGAACGTCAAGATGATGAAATTAGGGCCTGTCTAACCTTTTCAGGGTTAAATCGACAACGCAAACCATCTTGTCAAATAAAACTTGATAACATAAGTGAGCAAAACTATGTTTGATCAAAAAAAGGCATTCTTAAACAATAACTGCAATGAAAATACATGAAATACCTGGAAAGATGTTTACTCAATGGGAGTCTGATGTAAAATCAATATTGGATACCTGGATAGATTACGATATTACGCTTGATGAATTCAAGAAGATATTCGCATTCAACATGAAACAATGCACGGAAAACGGTGGCATTGCGCTGATTGCTGATTCATCTAAGGCGGAAGGCGTTTTTTCACAAGAAATACAGGAATACATTACCAAAGAGGTATTCCATATTATGTATCAGAAAAGCATTAGGTATTTCATCAACATCAAGCCGGAAATCCCAGGACTGACCAGCCTAACCGTCAGAAGGTATTCAGCAAACGGAGGCCCTTCAGGTATCAAAATCGTAGACGTCGGTAGCGTAGACGATGCTAAGCTTTGGTTGAGAACGCATGCGTTCAACGAAGTGCCGGCTGAATAAAAAGTATGAATCGTTAATAAGACATTGGGACCTTCACAACACATGAGAAGGTCCATTTCTTTTTTACAACAGTTTGACAATTTCAACCCACTACTCGCATCCTTCACCCACATGAGTTGCTATCTAACTTAAGCAATCAGGAAACCTCCTGACCATTAAGCTCCGGCATTTTTTCTGCTGGATGTTCTTCCGTCTGTCCCTCCAGTTCTTCTTTCAATACTTGTATCGCCCCGCTAATACGTAAAAGCGTTTTTTCCATCTTACTACGCTGTTCGTCCAATTGTACCAGTTGATTTTGTCCTTTTTCCAGTTCTTGTTTCAAGTCGCTAAGGCGTTGTTCCAATCGCTCTTTCATTGCTATCAAGTTTATTTGTTTCTATTTATTTCCATGCCACCATCGGTAGCTGATGTTACGATTTCTTCTCCCAGATCTACTTGTCGTATGGCGTGTGCACCATCTGGTCGGGCTTGTCTCAAGGAGCTCATTTCTGCGCCTAAGCCTAACCGTGCCGCGTCGGCTCTAATCGTCATCGAGCCTTCGGTTGGCAATTAATGGCGTGATTAACCTGAACTACGGTTATTACTTTTTTAAGCCAAAAAACACAAAACCCGGGAGAACCCGGGTTTCATAATGAAAAAGTGTTAGTCTTTTTTAAAACAAGCTCAGTGTAACGCCGGCTTGTCCTCTTATGGAATACCATTCGACTTGCTCCGGACGGTTCACCACTCCATGGTAATACCGCAGGGGTTCGTTCAACAGGTTATTCATTTCAATGAACGCCCTCACTTTGGGAGAGATGCTGTAAGCCGCAGAAAAATCAAGGTTAAGGTTTTTGTCATAAAAACGATCCTGATCCGGGCCATCACCTTGCAGTTCATCCAGGTACGATCCTTTGAAGTTTGCTGCTAACCTGACCATCAAGCCGTATTTTTCATAGAATAAGGTCGCATTCCAAATGTTCTTGGATTGTCCAAAAAGCTGTTGCTTCTCGTCTCTGCCTGGAACCTGAACTTCCGAATCGGTAAATGTATAGTTGATGTCCACTCCCAATCCGCTGGCAAAACCCGGAAGGAAATCCAGCCGTCTCACCAACCCTACTTCAAATCCTACCAAGTAGGCGTCGGAGGCATTCAATGGTGTGGAAACGTTAAAGTTCATCCCCTGAATGACCGTTTGTGTATTGGAACTGAAAATAGCGTCCGTGATATCCTTGTAGAATACGCCTGCGGCAATCACCCCAACGTTGTCAAAATACCGCTCTCCAAGTAGGTCAAAATTCCATGAAAAGGTGGGTTGCAGGTCCGGATTACCAATACTACCTACGTTTTCACCAAAATCGAGTGAACGACTTGGACTCAGGCTTACGAAGTCGGGACGCGCAAATGTCCGGGTAACGGCCAGTCTCAGGTTGGTATTTTTAGAAGGAGAATACTTCAGGTGAGCCATCGGAAGAAAGGCACCGAACGACCGCTTTGCATTAATCGGCGACACGTTGTCATTCTCATCTACGCTGTAGCTGTCGTAGTCAATGTCTGTGTTTTCGTAACGTGCTCCACCCAAAATCATCCACTTTGTATTTAGTTGCCATTCGGTCATGCCATAGAAAGCAGAGATGTTTTCTGTCGCTGTATAGCTCTCGTCGGCTAAATCAGGACCATTAAATGGTTGTAATTCACGCTGTATGCCCGGAAGGTCTGGAATATTATCATTAGCATCTAGTGTAGGGTAAGGAACCAAAAGGTCTTCGTACACATTACCAATTTCTGTCAAAAACCCGCCATTGGTAGGGAACGCTTCGCTGGCCAGGTCGTTCATAAAAACATCACCAGACGGTAAGTAACTGGTGACTACCCTATTGGCCAACCTGTCTTTGCTTCTGTATTTTCCTCCGAACTTCAATTTGACCTGATTGGATGCCTCATAGGTAAAATCCAATTTGCCGGTAACGTCTCGTTCCTTAATCCATCGGCCGGAAGCTACCGCACTTATAAGTCGTGCGCTTTCGGTAGTCATCGGAGTAGACGCGCTAATGTTAGGCTGGATGTTTTGATCGTCCAGTACGCCTACGCCATCAGGCGAATCAAAAGCAAAGTACTTATTTCCATCTGATGATAGCCCGTCAAATGAGACGTTGTCCTGTCGGAACGTTGAGAAGTAATAGCCCAGGTCTTCGCTTGTCTGAGGGGGTGCGCCGTCAAAAAGCCCCGGACGTGACTTTCCTGTCTTATTGGGGCTGTCGTACCAAAACCGTGTGGCATAACTGGATACTTTCCAATCTACTTTTAGTCGATCTGCCAGCTTTTGTTCTCCTCCCAGCTCAGCTCCTCTAAACCTGGAATGGTACTGCGTATGCGTGAGTGCGTGTTCTATCCTTTCTCTATCGAAACGAAAACGGGTCCTTCTTCGCTCTTCATCATCCAGAAAATCCGTCCAGATACCTTTTAAGAATATTTTACTTTCAGGGTTGAATTCGTAGTCCACTCCGCCATTGAAACCCCAGGTGGTCCTGTTGCCGACGTAATCCCGGAGTTGCAGCTCATTCATGGCAAATTTTTCTTCCTGAGAGGTATTGTATACCGCTTCGTAGTTATCAGATCCCCAATCCCTGTTCCAGGTAGCGGCAGAAAAGATGTATCCGAGCTTATCGTTCAACGCTCTGTCTCCGTAAATAATGGATCCATTAATGATCCGTGAAGTGGACTGACCATGATACCCTCCTGCAAATGATGCGTTTAGCATTCTTTCCTGTGGAGAGGTTCGTGTAATGAAATTGACCGACCCGCCAATGGCGTCGCCTTCCATATCTGGAGTAATCGCTTTGGATAACTGTACGTATTGAATCAACTCTGAAGGAAAAATATCCAATGGCACGCCTCTGTCGCCCGAGCGGGTAGAAGGCATACGGTCGCCGTTAATCAAGGTGGAACTCCACTGGATCGGTGTCCCCCTTACCAACACAAACCGACCTTCTCCCTGATCTCTTTCAATGGCAACGCCGGAAATTCGTTGTACCGCTTCGGCAGCATTTCGATCCGGGAGCTTTCCGATGGCATCCGATGCTAACACAGACATAATATTTGGTGACGTTTTTTGGATGTTCAATGCCTTCATTTGTCCCTGTCTCAGGGTACTTGTCACCACTACTTCTTCTAGCTGAGTAGAAGCTTCCGACAGTGAAAGCGTTCCAAGATCGTTGGATCCGCCTGTTATTTCCACTTGCTTTTCAAGCGTTTCGTACCCAATGAAGCTGATCACAAACGTTTGGCTTCCCTCGGGAAGGTTGCCAATAACAAAGTGACCGTCTCTATCGGTAATGTTGCCAAGGGTTGAGTTTTTCAGGTATACGGCTGCCCCCGGTAAGGGTCCGGTCGCATCTATAATGGTACCTGAAAGCACCCCTTTTTGCGCATAACTTACGCTTATAGAAAAGCCTAAGATGATCCATGCAGTAAAAAATTTCCTCATTTTGGTTCTGTTTATAGGTAAAAGTTTGGACCAAGCTATAGTTGAGGTATTAGGTCGCTATTGTTAGATATTTAAAAGAGTATTAAAGCATTGTAAGTATCCCTACACCTGGCATTCCCTCATTTTGTCATCTTAAGTTTGTTTTTGCTCAAAAAATAAAAGGATAGAAATACGATCATCTTTGATAGGTTCAATGCCTTACCTAAGGGGTAAACAGTTTTAATTCAGGGCTAATGTGATGCTAACAAAATGCTCTTTTTCATCTCCTAGTTTGCCGTTATGAGACTTTCCCTGATCTCTTTGAATACCTGGAAATGCGATGGTGAATACCCCGATCGCCTCAGGGTAATTGGTGAAGAGCTGTCAGGAAGGACCTTTGATTTTCTTTTGGGTCAGGAGGTTTTTGAGTCTGAAAAAGTGAGTACCGAACAGTTTTTGTCTTCATACCTGAATCTGCCATCTTATTACCACAAATCCAGAAAAAAGAATCGTATGGTTGAAGGTGAGGAGGTGGACAGCTACTCAGGGCTTTGCATGTGGACTCAACTTCTACCTCAGTCAAAAAACAAAATTGATCTACCTGAAAACACCTTGGATGGCGAACGAATATCACAACTCCTGGTTTTTAAGATACATGATTTAAACATAGCGATCATCAACACCCACCTTACCCATTTAAAAAATGAAAGCAGCTTACGGTCAAGGCAAATTGCTCACACGTTGGCAGAGACGGCCCGACTTGCTCGTGTTGACGGCATTTTGTTTTGTGGAGATTTTAACGCTGGAAAAAAAAGTGCTGAAATTGAGGAAGTCGTAACGTCTCACGCGTTTGTTTACGCATATCCCAACTGTCTTTCCTCACACATAAGTGGCAACTGTCCGGATCATGTTTTTTACTACCCGTCTCATCGGTTTTCTATTAGCACGGCCAGCGCAATCTTAGCTGCTCCGGTAAAGGGTATCTTGCCTAGTGATCATTTTGGAATTCAGGTAGAACTAACCATACATGCAGATGAATGACCTTAAAAAAGTAGTTGCCATCACCAGCTTGCCAACGGTCGGCAACGCAGGCCTCAAAAACATGATGAGTATTTTGGGAACCCGACTTCTCCCTGTTCCCACACTTCTCATCAGTGGTCTGGGCAACATGGAAGGACACAGACGCTTTGATGTCCCCTTTGAAGAGCTACTCCATGAGACCTTTGCTATGGCGGAACGTCAAGGGTACCAACTGATCGTGTATGTTGGCTACCTTCATCAGGCGAGCCAGGTAGACGCCATCCTTCGCACCATTGAAAAATTTTCAGAACGGATCACCTCCATTATCATAGATCCTGTTTGTGGGGATAATGGTCAGGCTTATATAAATCAGGACATTATTGACCGGCTTCCAAAGCTGTTGAAGAAAGCAGACTGGGCCTTCCCAAATGAAACGGAGGTGCGGATTTTGTCAGGCTTCGATTACGCCTCTGACCTTGGCCTCCTCCAAAAGAGCTTATTAAAAGCGCATCCTGCTATGCGCCTGATCACCACCGGAGTAAAAGACAAAGAAAAGATCTATAATGAGTTCCGGTTTGGACCCACCGAATATCGAACGGAGCACCGCCTGATCTATCAGCCCGTTTCGGGTACCGGTGATGCTTTTGTGGCGCTATTTATTTTGATGCATTTTTTTCAGCATGAGGACATAGAAGAAGCGCTGTTACAAGCGGGTGATGCCGTCTCGTTACTGGTTCAAAAGAGTCAACAAGTGGGCAGATCTGAAATGAATCTGGACGCGTTCACTTTGTCTGATTTATCGTTCATTCAAAATGATCTTACCCCATGAATAGTGGAACGCTTTTTTATGTAGTTGGAGCTTCTGGCGCCGGAAAGGATTCGCTGATGAATTTTGCTCGCAAAAACCTTTCTGTCAAACACGTGAAATTTGCCATCAGGCACATCACCCGTCCTGCTGATGCCGGCGGAGAGGCACACATTGCCACCTCTCACGAGGAGTTTCAACAATTAATGGAGCAATCGTTCTTCTCGCTTTTCTGGGAAAGCCACGGAAACAGGTACGGGATCAGTAAAGAAATTAACCAATGGCTGAATGACGGGATCAATGTAGTAGTAAATGGGTCGAGAGGATACCTGCCCACTGCATTGAGTCGCTACCCCAACCTGAAGACTGTCCTAATTGAAGTGAGCGAGCACGTGATGCGAAAACGATTAACGGGACGAGGAAGGGAAAGCAACGAAGAGATTGAAGACAGAATAAAGAGAAGCAAGACCTTTCAAAATTTTGATGTTCCTGGTATGGTCCGAATCAATAACGATCGCGCCTTGGAACTATCTGGTGCTGAGTTTGTTTCGGTTATCTCTGCGTTGCCTCGTGAAAAAAACGCATTTATCTCAACAGCATGAGCTCATGTTACGCCAAAATACCTGCCTGCTGAGCCCCTGCTTTTTGTTTCATTCCCATCGCAGGTATTCCATTCGCGTCGGAGACAAATTTCAATGCCCCGTCCACCCAGACATGAGACACTTTGGCAAACCCGTCTGCTTCCTGAAAAGCAACGACATCGGCCTTTTTTCCTACTTCGATGGACCCCAAATGATCCTCCATTTTTAAGAACCTGGCCGGGTTCAGGCTGACATAATTCACGGCTTCACTTGGGTCGACTCCATTTGTGATCATCTTTAATACCGATGTCAGCATGGTAGGAAAATGGTAATCGCTGCAAAGCATGTCCACCAGCCCTACGTTCATCGACTCCTCACACGACAGGTTCCCACAATGTGAACCACCCATCACGTAATTGGGAGCCCCCATGCATAACCAAAAGCCCAGTTCTTTCTCCTTTCGGGCGGCTTAAATGGTCGTAGGAATTTC
>JBCCXH010000191.1:0-9278 GCA_039192005.1 Bacteroidota bacterium | reverse complement strand
GTGTAATCGGTAGATATACTTGCTGCGTTCAAGGTATAATTTTCAGTCAAGCTAATTTCTTGCTCTGGTAGTAGGACTCCTTCTTTTCCGTACACTATGCCAGGCTGTTGGGTAGTTAGTTCCGGAAGTAGCGTAATGCTGGATTTGATTTCAAAAACAGCATCACTCTGATCTACTACTTTGAAATCGTTTGCATCGTATACTCTTATGAGGCAGTTAGGTGAGTAATTACTTGGGACTAACCAATCGTAATTATTAGCATTGAGTAAAGTGGCTATGGAGATCCAATTAGCTCCATTGTCTACAGAATAGTCTATATTATACTCCCCGGACGCTGCAAGACTTTCCCATGAAATATTGTATACGTCACAATCAGCTAATACCTCTCCTCCGTTGGGGCTTAGTATGTTAACCGTAGAGATAGGAACTGAGGAGTTTGTTGAACGAATCCCCAGTTGATCGATGGCCATCTTTCCAGCATATGGTGTATTCCTGTCACTTATTGATGTTATGCCGGCAGAATGTGTACCTCTCGAACGTAATGTCCAGTTGGAATTGTTGACGGAAAATTGGGTCTGACCATCAAATCGGTTTTCAAAGTTTTCCCGGGAGCGGAAGGTATTGACCTGTGCTTGAATTATCATGACATCAATAATTAACGCTAGAAAAAAAGCCATTCGGATCAAAATGAAAGTTAAGTGTTTAGTCATTTGAAATGTTTGTTTGGTTGAGAAATGTTTGTTTTCAGGCGCAATGCCTAAAAGAGTGAGACTGATAAAAAATCAGAATATCGGTGAAATGAAATAGTGCATCGTAGTTTTCAGACTCATACAATGCTGTGAGTACTTTCAAAATGAAAGGACTAGGTATACTGACTTATTTACATTTGTAAAGAAAGTAACGCTTCTTCGTCCAATCTACATGGATCGTTGCGTCTCTTTGACCAGATTAGTTAAATCTTTATAGTATTACTATGAATTATGGTCCGAAAATAGCATCATTTAAGTTAGTGACACCAATAATAAACTAACGCAAGCTGTTGGTTTATGAATCAACCTGGGTGCTTTTCATTTTATGGTATTGGCTCCCAAATCAATATTGGACTATACATAGCTAAAATAGTATTGAGATATTAATTTTTAATAATCTTTTGATCTAAGTTAAAAACAGATGAGATGTAATATTTTAAATTTGGTTATGAACATATTCTGGTAAAAATTTTATCAAATATAAACACTTAAACCGTTTATATTATTTTTATCTGAGATGTTTTGAATCATTTTATTGAGTTGGTTCTCGTCTTTTGTTATTTATACGCGAATAAAACTTTTGTAATAGGCACTTAGGGAATGCTTAAGTCTTTACAGTAGATCGGATTATGCGCGACCATTTTTGCCACGAGGTTATCAAAAATCACCACTTTCATCAAATTGAAGGGAGTGTAACCTTTCCACTTATCCGTTTTAATCTCTGCATTGGGCTCGTATGGTCCTCAAAGAAAGGCTTGAATGATTCATTGCTCCCATCCTTGATGACACGTGCATATTGGTCTTAATTTATTCATAGTGTTGGTATTGTGATAAAAAAAAGTAAAATGAATTGCATCAATGCGATCAGGTTTTGCTTACGTTCTGTTTGTTGTCGGCAAGCTCTATTTCTTCTTTTTAATCTCCAACGCATTGAGTATCCAGTTGCCTGATAATGCGACCTCTAACGGCTTTTCATCAGCAATTTCTACTTCAACACGTCCAATCTTCTGGATGCCGGAAATGATCTTTTCATTTTCCATGAGCGTCTTTCCATTTACTTTGAAAGTCATTTCGAAATTCTTTCCTATGTTGTAGATCATTTCCTCTTTGATTCGAGCATCTCCCATGTAATACTTGATGTCGTAGGTGCCTTTTGCCAACCTGATGTAAAACCTGGCCTCTTTTTTACCCGTCAGCCCGTCACGCTGCCAAAAAGGGATGCGCTCGGAAGCTTCGTTATGATGAAATTTTATGTTGTTGACGTCTTTCGCCCTCCATCCGAACGTGTTTTTGTTGGGGTCGTACACGTGCCGCTGATTGATGGGAATGAAGTCATGAGCGTCCAACATGGCATACATGGCAAAGTTTAAGTTGACATCTGTTACTGGTTTTTGTTTTGGATAGGCGTTTATGACGATATTTTCATCATCCATTTTGGGTGACGGAGCGTTTTTGACTTTGGTATACGAAAGGGTATTGAAGCTTTCAGGAGCGCCGATAAGTGATCTTTTTTGTGCCACTTCCGCTTGCTTGTCCGTACAAATCACCATACGATCAATTCCGATATCCGTATTGACCTGATAAATGGTGATGGTATGATATCCGGGTTTATTGACGGTCATTTCAAAAGGCAATTTCTCCATCTGAGCCAGCACGTTCTGATGCCAACTCCAGCTTGCTTTTGTCCCATTGGACATTTCAACCGAGCGTCTTTCTCCCTTGTGTCTTACCCCGCTCAAAACCTGTGGTGCTTCATCATCCAGGGCGATAGCGACCTCACAGGTCTTTCCTTTTCCTTCGTTAAGTGTAGGTGACCGGTACAGCTCTCCGTAGAAAGTACCTGTACTGGTGAAGTACACCGTGTACACTAGCCGTGCGGCGTTCTTTTTGATGTTTTGTTCGACTTTTGCGCCTCCTTTTACAAACATGGACAATCCCTGGTGCCCGAAAAACTGATATTCTTTCCATTGAGCATTTTCCTCTCCCTCATGCTTTGAGGTGTAATGTTCTGCTTCGATGGCAACGAAGCCGTTTCCTTCCATATACGCTTTCTCCCTGAGTTTCAAATTGTGTTTTGTTGCGACAACGGGATATGATTTCGAA
This sequence comes from Bacteroidota bacterium, assembly GCA_039192005.1. Classification (GTDB taxonomy): domain Bacteria; phylum Bacteroidota; class Bacteroidia; order Cytophagales; family Cyclobacteriaceae; genus Ekhidna. Next base: position 6,426 of record JBCCXH010000191.1, on the reverse strand, counting down.
AAACCATCTGGATCACTTACGGTAATCGTTGCCTGATTAACTCCTGTTTTTGCCTGATCCCAATCGATCGATACCCAGATGCGTTCTTCTGTTTTGACGCTACCTGACAGGCGGGTGAATTTAATCCAGCCAACATCGCTCTTCACCTTCCAGTCGTTTGGTTTGACTTCGCGGTTAAAAATATCGATGAATCGTTCGTTGTCTTCAAACGAGGAAAACCGGAGTGCTACCTGTTCATTTCCGACAACCTGCCCTTCGCAAACGGAACCGATCCCGGTCGTTTCTTCTTCGAGAAAACGCTTGTCGTAAATCAGGTTGTTGGGAATGTTGGCCACGTCAAAAACGCGTTCTTTGAAGTTGTACGTAGCATATGGGTCCATGATGCCGTTCCACTTTCCATTTTCAAGCTGTTGGTAGCGTACCAGATCTTCCTGTATTGACGCCTCGGCTGCTTCGGATAATTGTTTATACGCGTTCACGCTGGCAAAGCGTCCTTGCCTGGAGTACGTGGTGTTCTTTCGATAGTAGCTTGCTTTTTGCAACATCAAGCTAGTAGACCGTATTGGATAATAGGCAAGGTGCCAGAAAGGAGACCTGGCAGCGTCACTTAACCCATCATAGATCGTTTTTGCTTTTCTTTCCAGTGCCTTTGCTTTTTCTACTTGTCGCTGGGCTTCATCTCCAAAGTCTGTTAAGCTGTAATATTGGTACATCCAGTTTTCTTCGAGTTTCCAATCCCAAAACGGGATCATCGGTTCGGGCTTTTTAGGCCACGTGAGTACCTGAAAGTCGGTGATTAAATCAGCGATTTCACCAGCGACCTTGTCGTCAACGCCAAATTGTTGTTTCGCACTTTTCTGCAAAAATGTTTTGGTTGTGTTTTCAGGGTATGAGTCAATGTCATAAGCCAGTGACATGAAAAATTGAAGCCCCAGTTCGGCCGGTTTAACATCTCCTACGTTGACCATCCAAAATTCCCGGGAATTGGCATCGTAGATTTTCTTTAGCTCTTTTTGAATCAAGGGCAGGGGAGTGGTATAAAGCCAATCGTAGGTAGTGGGGTAGCCCTGGTAGGCCAAGTGGTAATAGATTCCGTTTCCTCCGGGTCGCTTTTGTTCTTCTAGTTTGGGCAATTGCCGCGCATACCCGAAGTTATCCTCAGCCCAGACCATCATGACATCATCCGGAATTTGCACCCCTTTACATTTTTCTTTTCCATCCCTGCTTTCACCGTTATATAACTCACCGATTTCTTCATAAGGAACAAATACCTGAGGTACGGCATCTTCGGACCCGAATGTTTCTTTGATCATTTCACGTTGGCGGTCGATGACGGTCTGCAGGAGTTTCACCTTATTTTCTAATGTAGGGTTTTCCAGGTTTTCGTATAAGAAAGGCGAATCATGCACCCCTCTGATCCCGAGGGTGTAAATCATGTTAAAATCCTTGGACTCGTCCAGTCGTTCCTGCCAGTAGGCTTCGATCGCTTTCGGATTGACGGTGTAGTCCCATACCGGTACTCCTTTGGCATCGTACGTATTTGCATGTGCGTTTGCCCAACCGTACCATTCGTCATAATTGTTGCGCGCCATGTTTTCGCAATGAGAGGTGCCAACATAGATGCCGTATTCTTTCGCGTTTTTGGGGTTGATTGGGATTCCGGCATCGTCTTTTGCTTCAAAAAAGTAGCTGCTTCTTGAGATCATGGCTGGCCAAATGGCATTGGCTTTTAATCGAAGTAAAAGTTCGAATATTTTTTTGTAGACCTCCGGGCTTGGGTGTGTATTGGACTCATGTTTCGACGTATTCTCGCTCCATTGCGTGAGTGCTTCTTCGTCATTGATGAATATCCCACGGTATTTTACGGAGGGTTCTTTAGGCAGTAACAGACAGTTTTCCAATACAATCTCTTCCTTTTTTTGAGGTTCGACATCGCACCACCAGTAAAGAGGGGAGACCCCAATTCGCTCCGATAGTTCATAAATACCGTACACCGTCCCTAAGGCGTCACTCCCGACGATTACCAATGCATTTTGTATGCCTTCGATCGGGTTTTCCAATGGCTTCAAAAGAAAAGACTGGTCCATCTCTGCTATGCCGTCCGTTTCGTCCAGCCAGCCTTCATTTTGAAGTTTTTTGATTACCTGATCGTCTCCGGAGCTGATCACGATGACGTGTTCTTCTGCTTTTTCGAGTGTATTTACGATGCGGGGTTTTATTCCGGTGACCTTCTCTATGTCGTTTTGTAGGTCGTTTGCTGCTCTTACTGCTTGTGGTTTTTCGGTTTCCGATACATATAGGGTGGCGACTTTACCATTTTCGAACAACGCAAAACGATCATGTTCGGGTTTTGCCTGCGAACAGGCAAAAACGATCAAATAGAGAAATGAGACATAAATGAGTGATTTAATCTGTGAGATCATGAACTTTTTTTGAGTGTTGTAAATGTTGCTTATAAAGCCTAATTCGGGTTGCTGACGAAGTTATAAGATGCGAGTTGATCTACTCAAATAAATAGGTGGTAATTACGTTTTTTAACCGTTTAAAATCGATTTTAGTTAATTGATTTTCAATTAGTTAGTTTTTTCGCAGGTGCTAATACCCACACGATGGATGATTCCTGAAATGGGTAATAGTTCGTTACTTTGGATACTCAAATGAACTTCGATAACGATCGCATACTGGCCCAACTGGATAAAATCATTTCCGACAAACTATTTGCTCGATCCAAAATCAACGTGAGGCTGCTTGATTTTTTGGTTACATCCACCCTTGAAAATAGAGATGTGAAAGAAATGACCATTGGCACTGCATTTTTTGGTGCCAACTACGACCCTGTGAAATCGGATAATAAAGTAAGGGTCTACGTTTATCACCTACGTAAGAAGCTGGACGAGTATTACCGAACTTCTGCACAACCCGATGAAATCGTCTTTCAGATTGCCAAGGGACAATATCAGGTGCAATTTGAACCCTTTAAGAAATTGGAGGTCAGGAAAAGGCCCATCCCTCGATGGGCATATTTTATGGTGGTATTAATGGTAGGAGGTGCCATGACCTTCTTTTTTTATCAACGACCTGTTAATGACTTTTGGAAAACACTGATGCACAATGAATTTTCCACGACGGTCGTTTTCGGTGACTATTTTACGATCGAAGGACCGATAACGACAGGAGGGAGCGGCGTTACCCGGGACTACGAAATCAACTCGGAGCAAGACCTCCGGACATGGATCTCAAAAAACCCGGAACAAACCGGGAAAGTGAGGGCGAGCCGGCATCATTATTTTAACTGGATGGCTCCATACTGTAGTAAAGTGATTACTGAATTTTGGGGTAAAAGTGACTATCCGTTTGACATCATCCAGATTTCCGAATGGAGCGTGGCTCAGTTGGAAAATGAAAATCTGGTTTATTTTGGACAATCTAAATCAATGGGGGTATTGAAGAACATCCTCGTTGAAAAGTTTCCTCAGTATACGTATAAAAGTCAGGAATTTGAGCGCGTAGACCCCAAAACGAAAGAAACAACGGTTTATAAGGACGTTATTACCTATGACGATAAAATGACGGATTACACCGTGGTTGCCAAGATCTCCATGCCTACTGGAAATGAGATGCGCTTTTTCTTGTCAGACCAGGATTACGGAGCCATTAGTGCGCTTGAATATTTTACGAATGACGAGGACGTTGCCACTTTTTATGAGCGTCACGGCCTAAGTAAGGCTGATGACTTTATTGCGCTTTTTGAAGTAACAGGGTGGCTGAGAAAATCGTATGAAATGAAATTTATACTGCTGGACCGAAGCTAATTGCTCCATTTCTAAGCGTTTAGGTACGTTTTTTTAAATTTCAGCGGTGGTGTTTTGGTCGATGACCATCACTAGTTTTAACTAATGTCTTTTCCCTACTTCTAGCGATTGCCCCCAGGTGTTGACACGAATACTTTTACAAGTTAAGAATGGTTGTATTCTTAAAAACCTGAGTTTCTATGTTAAAAACCAAGCCCGAAGGTAAGAAAGTTGTATTTTTTGGCGTACCAATTCTGTTACTTCCTAGCCTTAAGGAAGTTCAGGGTTTTGGGATTTGTTTAGATATAGGCCGTTGATGCGCTATTCTGATGACCTAAGCCAAAAGGAAACGGAATAAATGGCCTATGGGAAAGACCCGCGGGTTTATGCCGTAAGCTTTTGGTATGTCATCAGAGGGGCTAACTTGGTCATATCTAAAGAAATCCCTTTTTATAGTTCAAAGAACGAGTAACTGTAAAACCAGACTTCTATCAACAGACTATCCTCAAATTAGATAGCTGTAAGTTCCTATTATATCATACAGAAAAGAGGCCGTAAACTCGATTCGAACAGACGTTACCGCTGTAACTCAGGTGAACGGACCTCTAAGGTTTCATTTAAGTTTTCCAGTTCAATTTTTTTCTTCACTACTCTCATATTCACATTCATGCTTCCAGACGTAGTTGACTCTATGGAGTAATTTTTTAGCAATACGCACAATAGCTTTGCTAGCTTTCATTTTCTTACATAGTCTATTGTAGTCCCTAAATAATACAGGGTCACATTTAATACTTCTCCACGCACACTGTATTAGGATAGGTCTTAGATAATGATTATGTCGTTGAGTGATCCCACCGATATACTCCTTATCTCCACTACTACTTACATTAGGGATCAAACCAGCAAAACTGTGTAGCTGATCCAGACAGTTAAAGCGATGGATGTCCTTGATCTCTGTGATCAGCGTCATGGCTCCTAGAATACCGATACCTGGGATACTTCTCAACCATTGATTAATGTCTTTGTATCGAGTCGTTGATAAGTGAACCAAATGCTTTTCCAATTGTCTTTTTTGCTTTTCAATAGCTTGGAGTTCATCCAAGCCTAAGGTTAATAACAAACTGGCTGTATCATTTTGAAAAGTAAGATCTCTAAGCCACTTTTTAAATGATTTACTCCAATAAGAATGGTCTAGCTCCTCGGGAATTCGAATGCCCCAATAGAGTAGTAAAGACTTGATTCTATTTTTACATCGTCTGATATCGGAGACCAACTTCTGCCTGAACCTAACTAACGCTTTATCTTCATCTATTCTTTGATCAGGGACATAAATGCCCTTCAAGCTGTGATTACGTAAAGACTTGGCAATCTTTCGGCAGTCTATAGCGTCTCTTTTTTGTTTCTTTTCTTTATCTGTAGTGGGAATATCACTAGGGTTGACTACCAAATTATTTATGTCTAACTCTTCTAATCGTCTATGCGCCCAGAAACCACTAAATCCTGATTCATAGGCACTGAAATATCGAGCATCAGGAAAGTGTTTCTTCACATAAGAAGCTAATACTTCTGGCTCAGGAGGTTGGGTAAAGGATTTAAATTCTGCGAAATCACTCATAATAGACACACTCCAACTTTTCTTGTGTACATCTATTCCTATATAGATGGTTTCGAATACTTCTTTGTTTTCATTAATTTGTCTTAAGTTCATAAGCTTTGAGGTTTAGTAAATTGTAACATTCTATTATTAAGTTACTTACCTCTTAGCTTTTTTATGATTTGCAGGTCCTATCTGATAACCACTTTTTAAACATATGAACTCGATTAAAAATCTCAACCTCAGCAAGTCATATTTATGGCAGTTTGTTTGAAAATTTAGAGGAATGATGGATCCTTTTGATAAATTTTTAAAGCAAAAATGACGTGAAGATGATTTGTCTTAAAAAGATTTGATTGATTTCGGCATAAATTTTACCAAGGCCCTTTGAAATATCTGGATATTCCTTCAGGACTTTGGCAAAATTTCTACTCTAAATCAAACGGTCCGCCGTCGCGGTCAAACTGAGGCAAGATTTTTAGTCGAACTCAGGTTAAAACCAAAAATATATGGGCAGACAACAAGGTGATCCCGGCAATGTTATCAAAATGAATGAACAGGTTACGATAAGCATACTTTGGGCCTCTCTGGTCTTAGGTCTTTTGATACATACAGCGATTGACATAGTAGATGGGCTTTATTTTTCAGTGGGGGAAACATCCGGGGAGAAACCGGTTGCCATATCTACGACTGCACACGTTGTTTATCTTTCCTCGATGGTCGTTCCGTTTTTTATGTCATTTTTATCTTTAAAAACATCGAGTAAGGGATTTAAGACGTTTTCTTTGGTTTACGCTTCGTTGCTTGCGTTACTCAACATCATTCACTTCGTTGAAGGCTCCATCACGGACTTTACGAATGTGTCACGAATAGTGGTGCTTTTGTCTATTGTGGTTGCCAATCTCTTTTTGATTTTAGAGTTAAACAGATGGGAGAATGCTTCTTAGTTTAGTATGAATAAGCTATGTTGGAAATGTGCCGTCATGAACCTAAATGAATTCATCTTCTGTGAGTAGTGGAAGCAGACCGTGATGCAGTCGC
>JBCCXH010000190.1:0-9283 GCA_039192005.1 Bacteroidota bacterium | reverse complement strand
GTCAATATGTTTCATAGGTTCAGAACATTAAGATTTATTGGTTTTTTACAATTTTAATGAACTGAACCTTTTTTTGTGAAATAAATCACCATTTAATTCATTAAAAATCAATTAATTAAGTTTCGAACTCACGTTAAATTATGCTTCCCTTGTAATTATCAAAAAGTGGTTTTTAACTAAATCAGGATGGAACGTTTCATCGTTGATTGCAATACATAGCCAAAGCAGCAGAACACCGTACGATTCTTCTAGTTCATAAAAAGCAAAGTTTATTTGACTGAAGAGGAACATTCATCACAAAAGTGCAATAAAAGTGCCTATGGCCTGGAAGACCCAGGCAAGGAACTTAAAACTTAGAAAAGTGAAAATGATTAGAAATTACCTCTTTATCACATTGGCAATCCTTGTCTTTGCATGTGAAGAAAACAATGTAATGGATCAGGGGATCGTAGATCCGGCATTCTCAACCGAGCCACAAACAATATGTGGAGAAGAATTGTCCTACGCAAGATTTCCAGATGATGCAATAGATGTTGCGGCCAATGAAACGTACATATTCAAAGTTGCTGTAAACCGGGTAGTGTATGCCTATAACCGAGAGGATGATAGTTGGGTCTCCCTGGGAGGTCAGGCGAGAAGAATAACTGTGGACGGGGCTAATAACATTTGGATAACCAACCACGATAATGAGATCTACAGATGTACTTTCTTTAGTAACTACACCCGGACCGACTGGGAGAAGATGAGCGGTAAGGCAACGGATATAGGAGCGAGTTCACTGGGAGTGGTCTACATATTAGGTGACAGGGAAATCGGAAAAGAATATGATGTGTACAGAAGAACGGCCACCGGCTGGAATAAAATTGGAGGTAGAGGGAGAAGGATTGCAGCAGGTAATTCTGCAGATGCATGGCTAATAAATAAAAACAATAAAATCTACAGGCTTTCAGGGAATCAGTGGACGAAAATTTCGGGAGAGGCAAGAGACATAGCAGAAGGAGGCGGAAATACCCAGGGGCTCTACATTGTTGGAAACACTGAAAACAGTGGTGACGACGGGTATGAAGTGTACAGTTATGACTATAGTGATGAGACGTGGTGTAAAGTTCGTGGTATTGGTACGAACATAACGGTAAAAGGAGGACTGCCCATAGTATCCAATAGTCGAAATGAGATGTATGGAGGCTGCCTGAGAGGAGCAGCAGGTACATTGGCATGCGCTTTTGATTAGTATTTGAAAGGAATGAATATGATAATGAGAAAAAACATTTCGGATACCTTTCCCAGATACGTTGCACGACTGATCCTGTGTGTGATTACTATAGGAGGATTTATTGCATGCTCTGAAGAAGCCGCTATCGAAATTCAAGAAGATGCCGTAGATGTCGATGATCCGTTGGTTCAGCATATTTTGAATGTTGGCTTTGCATTGGAGCACATCGAGAAGAGTACGTTGGGCTATTTAGTAGAAGGGGATATTCTTTTCCCGGTAGACTATGAGCTTAGGCCCATTTTAGATAGAGCTAAAACAGCGCAGGCACGGTTTGAAAACATCGTAGATATTACGCGATACAACCATATAAAGGTCTATTTTGATGATTCAGGGTTTACCGATAACCACCTGAAAGCGGTTTTGGACGATGCGATACAACTAGCAATAAATGCGTTTAATGACATGGATATGGGGATTACATTCGAAGAAGTTAATCGCCCATTCAATTGCCCGTTTGGGCAGTTTTGTGGCATTACCCTATCCGAATTGGATATTGCGCTAGGTGCATGTGGAGCTGCTCATCCTCCATCGTTGTCTGGGATGCCCGGAAAGAACGTGTACATATCGCAAGTGAATCTGATGGGAACAGGTTCCCCTTTCGAAGGTCAGGGTACCCGACCTACCAACAACCCGAATAATTTGACTCGCCTGGTTGCGCACGAGCTAGGTCATGCCATCGGGCTAAGGCATACGAATTGGGAGCCAAGAGAAAACCCAAATGCAAATGGTGAAACGGATATTCCAGGAACACCAAAGGTAGATCCCAACTCCGTTATGAACAGCAACGGAGGGTGTTTTCAGGACTGGAATGGATTCTCACAAGGAGATAAAGAAGCACTTAAGTTACTTTACGGGAATGACGGAGCTCAATTCAATTATCCCTCTACTGGTGGGTTCATCATATCACAGCCCTTCAATGAAATAAAAGTTTTAGGTAACTACGGGATGCGAAATGCAGTTTTGCCAGTTTTCAACACGTTTAGCATGAGTAGGCCTGTAAGATATGAAGTCAATGCCGTTCTTCCCGGCGGGTTTAAGTTAAACAGTCAAACAGGGGCCATCGGAGCCAATGTCTCCAATTCTTATGGAAGTTGGTCACGTATTGTTACAGGGATTTACGCTGACGGCACGGAGAGTAGTGTTACCGTAAGGTTCGTTCGAGGAAGACTCATCATCATTCCGATTGATATTAATTGAAGCGGGTAGCAGATGATTTTAGAAAAACAATTTTTTGACCCCTTCCTATGAGGACAGAAGACAAATGGGGCCTGACCAGGTGTTTTGAATAAATAACTTTCTAAAACAGCTCATAACCTGAGATCTTGAGTTAGAGGTCACCTTTATTAAGGTGACTTTTTTGCTTTAAAAGCGGATCATTAAGAGAAAGTTGTACAGTGAGACATTGTACACTGGCGATGATTAAATAGTGGGTTGACGGTTAGGTGATGGTAAGTGCTATGAAAAAAAGAGATACGTGGTGATGTTGTTCCTATTTATTTAACCAATTTTAAATTTTCAAAAGCAAAAGCAGATCAATTTTTAAAAGATAAAGTTGTTGGAATTAGAGCAATTAAGAAAAGGAGATAAGAAGCTGATAGAAACCCTTTACAAGGAATGCTTTCCGGGTATTTCAAGTTGGGTGATGAAAAATTCCGGAACGCAAAAAGAAGCAGAAGATGTGTTTCAAGATGCATTGGTGGCAGTATTCAAGCGGTCGAAAGATGCATCTTTTGAGCTAAATTGTAAACTTTCGACATTTATTTTCGGAGTAGCAAAAAAGACCTGGTTGTATAGGCTTCGAACGAGAGACCGACATGTCTTTACAGATTTTACTCAAGACGTAGACGTCTCCGATCAAGACGGGCTGATCATAGAGCAATTGATCGATGAAGAAGAAGTAGATGCCGTATACAAACGCAATTTCAGAAAGCTAACCACTCAGTGCCAGCAAATATTATCACTTTTTTTTAACGGTCATGCCATGAAAGAGATTGTAACTAAAATGGGGCTTGCCAACGCAGGGTTGGCGAGGAAAAAGAAATTCAACTGCAAAAATGAACTGGTCAGATTGGTCAAAGAAGATCCGTTGTATATTGAGCTAGTAGAGAAATGAAGATGGAAGAAGAAGAAGAGATTGTCAGGTTTATAAACGGTCAAATGGGAGAAGAGGAAAGGCGTGTATTTAATGCGAAATTGTCAACGGACGCCAATCTTCAAGAACAAGTTGCCCAGAGTCGTCGGATAAGGAATGTCGTTGATCAGGAAACTGTGGCGTTTGAAGATACCGTGAGAGCGGTCATTGAAAAAAACAGAAGGCGTAAAGCAGTTTCTCCATTTTGGCTCGCTGCATGCATCGTTGCCATGCTTTTAGTAGGTTCTTTATATTACGTACTGAGACCAACATCACCGGTACTGTTAGCGGAGCAATACCTGGAACCTTATCCTGATGTATTGACCAGTCGTTCCGCGGAATCATCAATTGACCTGACATTTTACAATAAAGGCGATTATAGGCGAACGATTGCATTATTGCAGCCGTTATTCAACGCATCTAAAGAGCCGGTTACCGGACTTTATTTAGGTGTTTCCTATCTGATGCAGGGAAGCGCTGAAGAAGCATTGACCATTTTTCAGCAAGTGGATACAAAAGGGACAGTTCTTGAAAAGGACTTTTTGTGGTATCAAAGCCTGGCGCTCATCAAGCTGAGGCAATTCGATGCGGCCATGGAAAAATTAGAAATTCTCAAAAAAGATTCTACTTATTACTCAAAAAAAGCGAGTAACTTGCTATCTAAGCTGGATTAGCAAACTACTGTTTTTTCCTTGCTGATTTTTCGTGTATTTTCGCACAAATTTTGAACAACCCTCTTATATAATCAAACGATATAATGGCTAATAAAGGTAAAGTCACCCAAGTGATCGGCCCGGTTGTGGACGTAAGCTTTAGCGCAGAAGATGCCAAACTCCCCAATATTTTAGACGCCCTGAAAGTCATAAAACCTGACGGGACGGAAATTGTGCTTGAGGTACAGCAGCACCTTGGTGAAGAATCCGTTAGAACCATTGCCATGGAAGGTACAGATGGCCTGATGAGAGGGACGGAAGTAGAAGACTTAGGTGCCCCAATAAAAATGCCAACAGGAGAGGCGATTAGAGGCCGTCTTTTTAATGTAGTTGGAGGCTCAATCGACGGGATGGAAGAAGTAGACAGCTCAAACGGGCTACCCATACACCGAGCGGCTCCAAAATTTGAAGAACTCTCTACCTCAGCAGAGGTATTATTTACAGGTATTAAAGTAATTGATCTGATTGAGCCTTACGCAAAAGGTGGGAAGATTGGTTTATTTGGTGGTGCAGGTGTTGGTAAGACGGTTTTGATCCAGGAATTGATCAATAACATTGCGAAAGGTCACGGAGGTCTTTCGGTTTTTGCAGGAGTAGGGGAGCGAACAAGAGAAGGAAACGACTTGCTTCGGGAGATGATTGAAGCAGGTATCGTGGACTATGGAGATGAATTTAAAGAATCCATGGAAGCCGGAGGTTGGGACCTTTCTAAAGTAGACAAAGAGAAACTGAAAAATTCCAAAGCAACCTTTGTATTTGGGCAAATGAACGAACCTCCTGGTGCTCGGGCACGGGTGGCACTTTCCGGGTTGACCATCGCAGAACACTACAGGGATGGAGATGGCGATGGCCAGGGAAAAGACATTCTTTTCTTCGTTGACAACATTTTTAGATTTACTCAAGCAGGTTCAGAAGTATCAGCACTTCTTGGACGTATGCCTTCTGCAGTAGGGTACCAGCCAACACTAGCGACCGAAATGGGACTGATGCAAGAACGAATTACGTCAACGAAAAGAGGTTCCATTACATCTGTTCAGGCCGTTTATGTCCCGGCAGATGACCTGACAGATCCGGCGCCAGCGACAACTTTCTCTCACCTGGATGCTACGACGGTACTTTCCAGAAAGATCGCAGAGCTAGGTATTTACCCGGCAGTAGATCCCCTGGATTCAACATCACGAATATTGAGTGCCGATATTTTAGGTGCCGATCACTACAATTGTGCACAGCGCGTGAAAGAAATCCTGCAACGCTACAAAGAACTACAGGACATCATCGCGATCTTAGGTATGGACGAACTTTCAGATGAAGACAAAGAAGTCGTACACCGAGCACGACGTGTTCAAAGGTTCCTATCTCAGCCATTCCACGTAGCAGAACAGTTTACAGGTCTTAAGGGAGTTTTGGTAGATATCAAAGACACGATCAAAGGCTTTAACATGATTATGGACGGAGAACTGGATCACTTGCCAGAGGCAGCATTCAACCTGGTAGGGACCATTGAAGAGGCAATAGAAAAAGGAGAAATGTTGATGGCAGAAGTAAATGCCTAATGAGCCTGTGAGTTGGCATGAAGTGAGATTGTTTAATTAACAGAAAAGCTTATGTTTTTAGAAATAGTTACCCCTGATGAAAAAGTTTTCGAAGGCGAAGTAATAAGCGCAATTTTTCCTGGGAGTGACGGGTCTTTTCAGGTTTTAACCGGACACGCACCGATCGTATCAACCCTTGGCACCGGAGACATCAAATACGTGCAGAAGGAAAAAAACAAAAAAGAAAAAGAGACGAGCATCCTCGTAGAGGGTGGTGTGGTAGAAGTACTTAACAACAAAGTAAACGTCCTGGTAGAAAAGATTTTGGACGAATAGTTTCTCCATATACATACAACTTAAAAAAGATCATCTTATATGTTAAGATGATCTTTTTTTTGGTCCATGATCTTATTTAAGTCTTTTACAGTGATCGGCTTTACAATGAAGCCATTGACCACATCATACGACATGGCTTTCTCATGATCTGCAGGATCTATCGAAGAAGAGACAATAAATATATTGATCTCATTCGGAGGATTGATCTTTACCACTTCATCTAAAAACTGCCACCCATCCATAATGGGCATGTTAAGGTCCAAAAGCACTAAGTCCGGTGCTTCTTCACTATCATTGAATAGATCCTGAAGGCCATCTATCGCCTCTTTACCATCACCGTAAGCCAGAAACTTTGAGCAAAAATTTTCATGCTCCATAAGTTTTTGAATTCCGTAGGCAAAAATTGGATCATCATCAATAATGCACGTAAATTCAATATTTTTCATGTTTGAAATAAATGTGAAATGAGGTTCCAACGTCCACGCTACTTTCTACTTCAATCTTTCCACCCATAGCTTCCGCCTGATTTTTAGAGATGAAAAGCCCAATGCCACGCGAATCTTTTTTTCTATGAAACGTCTTATACATACCAAAAATCTTTTTCCCATGTCGTTCCAGGTCTATGCCCAATCCATTATCCGAAACACTTAGTTTTACAAAATCATCTTTTTTATCTGCCAATAAGCGGATTTCCAGATCCCTTTTATCTGACCGGTATTTAATGGTATTAGTTAAAAGATTGAGTACAATGCTCTCAAGATAAGCAGGTACAGCAACTACATAAACATCGTCATTTACCTGAACCTTTACCTGGGCACCTACCTCATCCAATTGGGCTTTTACATGAAGAAGAGACTCGTTGATGTACGTCAGTAAATTCAGTGATTCGAGCCGATCAAAAATGTTTTCATTCATCATGGCTACCTCATTAAGATGATTAATGGTGCCATTCAATTTTTTGGCAGCTAAAATCACGTTTTGATAAACCGGATGATTGATAATATTGGGGACATCCATCTTCATTAAGTCCAGCATCATGGAGATATTGGTGGAATGTGACCTGAGATTGTGTGAAACAATATGAGTGAAGTTCATAAGCCGATCATTTTGTTCCTGAGTGATACTGAGCAGGTTTTCCGCATTGGCTTCTGCCTGCTTTCTTTCATTGATATTCGTTATTTGAAAGACAAAGTGAATCGGGTCGTCTTCATCATTTTTGACAAGTGTTACGTTTAGTATCGTCCAAATCACCCCACCCCTTTTATGAAAATACCTTTTTTCAACGTGATAGGATTCTCTTTTTCCTTTGATGATCTCGTTTAAAAACGCCTGGTCCCTTTTGATATCATCAGGGTGCGTGATGTCTTGGAAGGACATGCTGTACAATTCGTTTTTATTGTAACCAAGCATGTTCAGTAAGCTTGAGTTTACTTTTAGCCAACTTCCGGCTAAAGAAACCAACGCCATTCCGATCGCAGAATAATCAAAGGTTTTTCTGAATTGCTCCTCTTGGAATTCCAGTGCCTGTTTGGCCTTCGCTTTTTCATCAATATCTTGAAAAAGTCCACAAATAATAGCAGAGGGCTTGTCCTTCTCTTTTGGAATGCCTATCGTACGGACCCATTTTTTGTTTCCTTTAGCAGTCAATATTTGTAACTCAACATCGTAGCTCTTTCCATTCCTGATCGCATTAAAGAAACTTTGTAGGATCTTGTCTCGGTCTTTCCCTTTCGGATAAAATCTTATGGCTTTACTTAGGGTAGGTACGTAGTCATCAGCTACCTCATGTATACTATGCGTCACATCACTCCAAAACATGGTGTTACGTTCCATATCCACCTCCCAATAACCAATATGAGCGGCTTTATTGGTTTGTTTTAACAGGTTTTTATAGTACCCAAGGAGGAGTTCACTTTCCTTTTGGGAAGTGACATCCACGTGAGAGCCAATGATCCACTCCGGCCCGCCTGACCTGTCCCAGCTGATGATTCTTCCTTTATTTAAAATCCAGATCCAGTCCCCTGACTTATGGCGCATCCTTACCTCACAGCGATAAAAGTCTGAGGCGCCAGTCAGAAATTTTTCCAGATACATGTTAAAGACAGATAGGTCTGCCGGGTGGACAAGGTTGCCCCATAAGTCCGGTATAGGCCCTTCTAGTTCACCTAACGAATAGCCAAGGATACTTGCCCATTTTCTATTCAGTTTGGTTTCTTCTGTGAGAACATTCCATTCCCAGACCCCGATGTCGTTGTCGTCAATGAATTCCTCAAATTTTTCTAATACAGGCGTGTCGAAGTACTCATTTAGGCTGGTATTCTTCATTAGGGTAGTTGTTTATATTCTATCCTTATTAAGATACTAAATAATTTAGTTATATACAATCTAGCATCAAAGGTCTGTGAATAATTTACACATAACTACTTATGTGTAACTTTCATTTTTTTGATTTCTTAGGTGACGAGTGTTCGGTTCATGTTGAAATGACCCACAATTTGGGTGTAAATTCCTAGCGGTGTATCGGTAGTTTTTTTTGTACCATAATAGTCGTGTCTTAGCTCAAAAGGTGTGGTTAGCTATCGGTAGATTTAGATGCGATTGGTTGGGGCTTGCGATCAGTAATTGGCAAACTAATTTCATCCAGGTCGATCATGGCATTGATAAAACACAATTTTTTAAAATTCTTCAAGTCTTTAATTTGGATGGTGGTTTCACGAATGATCCCTTTATCTAAAAGGTAGTTCCTTTTCACTCCCTTCAACAACGGAGTATTGGGAGTCCACCATTTTGCCCCATCCCAAAAAACAAGATTGGCATAAGAGCTATCTGTAATAAAGTCATTTTTTACGATGATAATCTCATCACCTTCCGATTCCTTTACCAATGCATTGATAGCAGATCGGTCTTCAAACTTATATCCGTAGTCGATGTGTAAACCCTCGGCGAGCTGAACAGATTTAATCTGCTTTTTCTGGTATTTGGCGTATTCGATGTCTAGTGAGTCGCCCGTGTACATCACGCGAACCTTATACAACCCATCCATCGGTAAGTCTGGCAGTACCTGATGTAAGTGGTGAGGTTTATGTTCGGGGAAAAATCGAAGAAACGTAAGGTTTATCCGCTCTTGATGATATTTAAGTAGCTGATAGTTACCACTTTTAAAGCAAATGCTTTCTATAAAACGTTGATTCATCAATTTCCAAGATAGTCATTTAACGACTAAAATCAATGTGTTAACTTTAGATAAAGCCAAATAGAATGAATCGAGTCTGTACCTTTCTACTGTTCTGTTTTTTAT
>JBCCXH010000189.1:0-9350 GCA_039192005.1 Bacteroidota bacterium | reverse complement strand
GTAATCGGCAGCCGACCCTGTGATTTATAAGGCATTATAAATCAATTCTAAAGTTTTTTGATTCCCCAAATTTGGGCCGACGCGGAGCGGCCGACGTGGAACGAACGATTTTGAATGAAACAAAAATCAATTACCTCATAGTCAGAGCATTACATATTCTCAATGAATAACACCTGAATTTTTCAGGTTAATGTGCTGAGAAAGTATCAAGGTATGAATCCGTGCCGTTATTCAGACATGTTAAAATAAAAACGATGTTTAAGTTAGTTGGTGTTTTATTTAATTTTGATTTAATTGATTTTTGAATCGAAAAATCAATTAAACTTATTCATTCCAGTTTATTATTTGTATTTTTATTCTTAATATAAAATTATCTGGATTCAGTGCAGTTGAAAGTAATGAACGCGACGTTTAGAAAAATAATAACAAATTAATTTTTCTAAAGTCCAACAAATATTTTGATGTATCGTTTCTTTGATTGACCTTTGAGACATCTCTAAAATCAATAAGAGAGTTTTAATTTATAAAGAAGTGCTGAGAGACAGGCTCTGAGAAGCACTAGCAACCATTCGGAATGACAAAACGAACAGGTGCTAATTCCTGAACTTAATGTGAATATAAATTATGAAGAAACAAATAATCCATAACTCCCCGGTACGTACAGGTTCAATAGATCTATTGTACTGTTGTTGCTGTTGGTAACCTGTTTAGGATAGCATTTATTACTATCCGTTCTATCCTTCCATCCCTTTTTTCTTATTTACTAATACCCTTTCAAAATGAACTTTGAAACAGAAGCCATACGAACACAACTAGATAATGCACTACATAGAGAGCATTCGGTACCGATTTTTCTAACAAGTTCGTTCACATTCGCCAATGCAGAAGAGGCAAGGGCGATGTTTAATGATGAAATAAGCGGGAGCATCTACTCAAGATACTCCAATCCCAATACGGATGAATTTGTTACCAAACTTTGTCGTCTAGAAGGTGCAGAAGATGGAATTGCTACCGCTACCGGCATGTCTGCCATGTTTACAAGCATGGCGGGTATATTAGCTCACGGAGATCATGTATTGGCGTCAAGAGCAGTATTTGGGTCTACTCATCAGTTGTTTACCCAAATATTTCCAAAATGGGGGATTGAGCACAGCTATTTTAACCTCCACCGACCAGAAAAATTAGAATCCCTTATACAGCCAAATACCAAAATGATATTTGTTGAGACCCCTTCAAATCCCGGGCTGGATGTTGTAGATCTCGAGCAACTTGGTCAGCTTGCCGAAAAGCATCAGTTGATTTTAAACGTAGACAATTGTTTCGCCACTCCTTATGTCCAAAAGCCCATTGATTTCGGGGCGCACATTGTCACACATTCGGCGACCAAATTTATTGATGGACAAGGAAGGGCACTCGGTGGCGCAATTGTGGGAAAACAAGACATTATAGAGGAGATGCGCTTTTTTGCACGCCATTCCGGACCGGCCATGTCTCCGTTCAATGCATGGGTATTGAGTAAGAGTCTGGAGACGCTGGCCATCAGAATGGAACGACACTGCGAGAATGCCCAAAAGATTGCCCAATACCTGGAGAACCACGACGAATTGGAGCAGGTGAAATATCCATTTTTAGAAAGTCACCCGCAGCATGTTCTGGCGAAAAAGCAAATGAAGTATGGAGGAGGCATTGTGACGTTTGTAGTAAAAGGGGGAATGGAACGAGGGGCTGCATTTTTGAATAACCTAAAGATGTTAAGTCTGACAGCTAACCTGGGTGATACAAGGACTACCGTCACGCATCCTGCGACCACAACTCATAGTAAGTTGAGTGAAGAAGAGCGTGCCAAAGTAGGAATTGCTCCGGGCCTGGTGCGTGTTTCGGTTGGACTGGAAAATATTAACGATATACTGGAAGATATCGAACAGGCGCTTCAGGCGAGTAAGCGCAAAAAAGAAAATGAAAGAGTAAAGAAGATTATAAACGAGTAAGGAGATAAAATAAGTTTAAACACCTGAAAGACCTTCGTGACAACATGATACGGTTTTGTCCATCGGTCAAAAAAGAAAGAATAACATGGCAGAAAACTTAATAACAGAAGCAGCGGCGGAAGACATATTGGAGCTTCAAAGTAAGATAGAAAAATTTAACAGTGGGGAGATTCCTGAAGAACGATTCAAAGCCTATCGGTTGACAAGAGGAGTTTATGGTCAAAGGCAGCGCGATGTCCAGATGTTTCGGATTAAGTTGCCTTACGGAAAACTTAGTCCCGATCAACTTCGTGCCATCGCAGCCATATCTGACGAGTTTACGAATGGTAACCTTCACCTGACCACCAGGCAAAACATACAACTTCACTACGTACACTTAAGAGATGCCCCTGCCATTTGGGAGCGGCTGGAAAAAGTTGGGGTAACGGCAAGAGAATCCTGTGGAAACACCGTGAGAAACATCACAGCTTCACCATTTGCAGGGATCGATCCTGACGAGCCTTTTGATGTTTCACCTTATGTACAGGCGGTATTTGAATACTTTCTTAGAAACCCGATCTGTCAGGATATGGGTAGAAAAATTAAGATGGCATTTTCTGCCGGGCCAAACGATTCGGCCTTTGCTTATATTCATGACTTTGGATTCATCCCATTGATAAAAGAAGGAAAAAGAGGCTTTAAAGTGCTTGTTGGAGGTGGTTTGGGTGCGCAGCCATTTGTTGCTCAAGTTGCTCAAGAGTTTCTTCACGAAGATGAGTTGATTCCATTTATTGAAGCAGGATTGCGGGTTTTTGACCGGTATGGGGAACGTGAGCGAAGAAATAAAGCACGCCTCAAGTATTTATTAGACCCAAAGAAAGGCCTGGGAGTGGATGGGTTTTTGGAGCTATTAGAAGGAGAAAAGAAAACGCTTCCTTACAAAACGTATCCGATTAACGTGGAAGTTCAGGACCAAAAGATCGGAAGTCGGGACACAACAGGTTTAGCGGTTGACTCGGTGGATGAAGAAGCATTTGACCAATGGAGGCAAACCAATGTCTTCAGTCAGAAGCAGTCCGACTATTACGCCGTCAAGATAAGAATCCCCCTTGGGAACATCTCTTCGGAAGTTGCCAGATCACTGGCTACGATTGCAGAAAACTACGCCTCCGATGACATGCGGGCGACCATTAATCAGGGGCTGTTATATAGGTATGTGACAGAAGCAAACCTAAAGCCGATATACGCTGAGCTAAAAACGCTGAATTTACACCTGCCTGGTTTTGATACAACTACGGACGTAACTGCTTGCCCGGGAACAGACACGTGTAACCTTGGGGTGACAAACAGTACGCAGCTATCGACAGAATTAGAAAGTCTCGTCAGAGAAGAGTACCCCGAGTTGATCAACGAAGCAAACATCAAAATAAAGATCAGTGGCTGCATGAACGCCTGTGGGCAGCACATGATTGCCAATATCGGATTTCATGGAAGCAGCATTAAAGTAGGGGATAAAGTAGCACCTGCCATGCAAGTGGTGATTGGTGGAGGTGTGGATCCCGATGGAAAAGGGTTTATTGCTGAAAAAGTGATCAAGCTACCCACTAAGCGTATCCCTGAGTCTTTTCGACTTCTAATGGATGACTACAAGGAAAATGGTCTGGAAGGCGAATATTTCAATGATTATTACAGAAGGCAAAGCAAAATTTATTTCTACAACCTTTTAAAACACCTTGGAGCATCTTCTTCCTTTCACAAAGACGACTTCCAGGATTGGGGAATGGAAGTAGATTTTCGCCCTGAGGTAGGAGTGGGTGAGTGTGCCGGGGTGGTGCTGGATTTAGTAGGTACCATTCTTTCAGACTCGGAATAGCATTTGAATCGGGCCAACAAATCATTGAAAGAATCCAAGTGGGCGAATACGATCTATTTTGCTTACAATTCACTGGTTATCGGTGCTAAAGGAATTCTTCTGAGTCAGGACATTCGCTGTAACACCCACAAAGGGATCATAGAAGATTTTCAAAAACAGATCGTGGAGCAAGGGTTAATCTCACTGGATCAACCTTATGAAGAATTGGTTCTGCAGATTAATCAAAACGAACCTACCGAGCAATTTGCCAGGGCTTATGTAAACGAAGCACGCGAGTTCTTAAGAAAAGTTGTCGCTTTTAGAAAGTCAGAGCAGTTGTCCCTGGAAGAAGACAAACTGGTTGTAAGTAGTCACTATAAGGCCTAATGTATGAAGAAGAATCATCCCAAGTTGACGTTGGTAGGAGCGGGGCCAGGAGATCCTGAGTTGATTACCATTAAAGGAGTACGAGCACTTCAGGCGGCCGATGTGGTCCTATACGATGCGTTAGTAGATCCCGAATTGCTACATTATGCGCCGAATGCAGAACACATCCCTGTTGGCAAGCGAGCGGGCAGGTCCAGTGTTTCCCAGGAAACAATTAACCGATTGATCGTAGAAAAAGCGATTAGCCGGGGTCATGTTGTGCGCCTAAAGGGAGGCGACCCCTTCGTTTTTGCAAGAGGAAGTGAAGAGGTCTCATACGCCCAGCGATTTGGAATAGAAACAGATGTGGTGATAGGAATAAGTAGCGTCATGTTGCCAGGCTATTATGGCATCCCGCTGACCTGTAGAGGTGTGAATCAAAGTTTCTCAGTTGTGACCGCCACCACTTCAGAGGGAAAATTAAGTAACGAAGTGATTCATGCCGCCAAGTATGCACCTACAGCAATTATTTTCATGGGGTTGCGCAAGCTGGATTTAATTGTGGAGGCCTACCAGTTGGCAGGAAAAAGTGAGCTGCCCGTAGCTGTTATCAGTAATGGGTCGCAGACAAACAGCATGATCATAAGTGGAAGGGTAAATAATATCTTACAAAAAGTAGAAGCACACAACCCTCCAGCACCGGCATTATTGGTTTTTGGAGAGGGAGCGAAGCAGGCAGGAGTTAGTGATTTTGAGGAGTTACTATCGGTTGAACATTTTGACGAAAAGAAAATAGCATGAGTAATCAATTATTTCCCGTTTTTCTGAAATTAGATAAGCTCCACACCTTAGTAGTGGGCGGAGGAAACGTTGGGCTGGAGAAGCTGGAAGCGCTGCTGAAAAACGATCCGAATGCGAAGGTGACACTCATTGCTCCATTCATACGCGATGAGATTAGAGAAATGGCAGAAGATTCGTCAACGATCCGTCTGATTGAACGAAAGTATGAATCATCTGACTTGCATCGCGTAGATGTAGCTATTTTAGCAACAGACGATCCTGAGTTACATAAAGAAATTCGCACGGAAGCAAGAGGGCAAAACATTTTGTTAAATGTGGCAGACACCCCGGATTTGTGCGATTTTTATTTAGGGTCGACCGTAAAGCGAGGTGATCTGAAAATTGGGATCAGTACAAATGGGAAATCGCCCACCTTTGCCAAGCGATTTAGGCAGGTATTGGAAGATGCACTGCCGGAAGAAACGAATCACTTGCTACAGAATTTGAAAAAAATCAGGGATAGGCTTGCGGGTGATTTTAGCTTTAAGATTAAAGAGTTGAACCACATCACTAAATCATTAATTGAGTGAGTATAGAACTAACCAAACCGACAACCAAACTGGATCAATTGAACAGTGAGTATGATCCGTTGACAGGGCTTGAGCGATTAGAACGCGTTTTTTATGAATTTGATCCCGAGCGTATTCTGGTCACTTCTTCTTTCGGAAGTACCGCAGCTATCCTGCTGCATATGATCAGTAAAGTGGCTCCCGGGCATCCGATTTACTTTGTGAATACAGGGTACATGTTTGAGGAAACATTGGCCTATAAAAAAGCGATGGTCGAGCAGTTGGGATTGAATGTAATCGACAAAGGTGCTCCTATAAATCAGCACCAGTTTACCCAGGAAAACGAGTCTTGGAAATATAAATCAGATTTGTGCTGCTTTATCAACAAAGTGAATCCAACGAATAAGTTAAGAGAAGGAAAAGACATTTGGATTTCGGGCTTGATGCGCTATCAAAACGCCAATAGAGGAAAACTACGTGTTTTTGAACCAAAAGATGATTTACTGAAATTTCATCCGATTATCGATATGACGTCCGAAGAGGTGCATACCTATGCGACGATCTACGAGTTATCCTTTAATCCACTCATTTACCAAGGGTATGGATCCATTGGCTGTACGCACTGTACCGCTAAAGGAGAAGGCAGGGAAGGCAGGTGGCTAAACAGCACCAAGACAGAGTGTGGATTGCACGTATAGACAAAAAAAGAAACCCCGTACTTTTATATCTAAGTACGGGGTTTAACTTCTTTGATGTTTTTAAGCCTTCGGCCAAGAGCGCAACGAATATTACTTCGTTTTTCCTGCCGCAAGTTAGCTTAACGCATTTTTCATGGTTTCGCCTATATCCGCAGGAGAAGCAACAACATGTAGACCACACTCACCCATGATGCGCATCTTTGCTTCAGCGGTATCGTCTTTGCCACCGATAATTGCCCCGGCATGTCCCATTCTTCTTCCCGGAGGCGCTGTTTGGCCGGCAATGAATCCTACTACCGGTTTTTTATTTCCGTCTTCCTTGATCCATTTTGCAGCGTCAGCTTCGTATTGACCACCGATCTCTCCGATCATCACGATACCATCCGTCTCAGGATCTTCCATGAGCATTTGTACCGCTTCCTTTGTTGAGGTGCCAATGATCGGGTCTCCTCCGATCCCAATGGCCGTAGAAATACCCATGCCTGCTTTTACTACCTGATCGGCAGCCTCATAGGTAAGCGTCCCTGATTTAGAAACAATCCCTACCTTACCTTTCTTAAATACAAACCCGGGCATGATTCCAACCTTAGCTTCTTCAGGCGTGATGACACCAGGGCAGTTCGGGCCGACCAAAACGGCACCTCTGGATTTAGCATAAGGCTTGGCGTTCATCATGTCTTTTACGGGAATTCCTTCCGTAATTGTAACAATTACCTTTATGCCGGCATCAGCAGCTTCCATAATGGCATCGGCAGCAAAGGCAGGTGGAACAAAAATGATGGAAACATCAGCCCCGGTAGTAGATACTGCTTCTTTTACCGTATCAAATACGGGTTTATCCAAGTGTGTTTGACCGCCTTTTCCTGGAGTTACTCCACCGACCACATTAGATCCGTATTCGATCATTTGGCTGGCGTGAAATGTACCTTCCGATCCGGTAAAACCCTGAACAATAATTTTGGAGTCTTTATTTACAAGAACGCTCATTAACTATGTATTTAAATATTTTTGATTAAGTCACTGTAGAATTTCCAACTGTCTATGGATGTGAGTTCATGATCGTTGTCCACTGAAAGAGGGTATCATACACTTAGGTTAATTTTTGAATTAGCGCAAAAATATAGGTTAAAATTTTAGCTCCAATTTTCGGATAAAATATCTGGTCAAAATTTAGGAAGGAAGATAATAAGGCCTACAATTGTCGCGAAAATAGCAGCTAGTAAGACAGCTCCTGCCCCCAGATCTTTTGATTTTCCAATCCATTCATTTTCTTCCCGTGATACCGCATCTCCCAGAAACTCGATCGACGAATTGATGGCCTCGGCCACCATGACCAAAGCAATCGAAAAAACCAAAAAAAGCCATTCAACAAGAGATACGGAATAGACAATGCCTAGTACCACAACAGAAACAGCTGCACATAAGTGGATAATTGCATTGGGTTGTGTCTTAAAAAGAATCAGGATTCCTTTGAATGCATATTCAAAACTTTTGATTCTCTTTTTTAATGGATTCATTTCAAAAGGTATCCATCCACAAACTCCCGAACGCATCCGTCACCTCCTTTTTTAGTCAAAATGACATCTGCAATTTCCTTGATCGCTGAAATGGAATCTGAAGGACAGGCGGCAAGACCGACTAGTTTCATGATTTCCAGGTCGTTGACATCATCTCCAATGTAGGCGACTTGTCCCGTCGTGAGGTTCAATTCCTTCAGCCATTGGTTTAAAACATCGATTTTTGGTTCCTGGCCAACATAACAGTACTTCATGCCCAGCATACTGGCCCTGCTTTCTACCATGGTTGTGACCAAACTGTGGCTAATGATCCCCACTTCAATGCCCACTTTCAATGCCAGTTTAATGCCCATGCCATCTTTGGCATTGAACTTTTTAAACTGCTTGCCATCTTCCATGACATAAACACCACCATCGGTCATGGTGCCGTCTACATCCAGTATCAATAGCTTTATCTCTTTTCCCGAAGACATCTCTTTAGTAAGTTTTGTTTACAAATCTCATTTTCAGCCATG
Organism: Bacteroidota bacterium; assembly: GCA_039192005.1. GTDB lineage: Bacteria > Bacteroidota > Bacteroidia > Cytophagales > Cyclobacteriaceae > Ekhidna. Next base: position 1,086 of record JBCCXH010000189.1, on the reverse strand, counting down.
AATAAACCTCTTATCAAGGCAGTTAGCTACCGCAGGCAGGTAGGCAGGCCTCAATATATAATTCCTCAATCATTCAAGTTAAATAAGGTTACGTCCTATTGCTTGTGCGATGGGCTGAAGTGTATGGTGCATTTCCCTGAATTCCTCAAAGTTCAGTTGCTGTGCAGCATCAGATTTGGCGGACTCCGGAGTAGGATGTGTTTCAATCAATAGCCCTTCAATACCCATGGCCAAACATGCTCTGGTCAAATCAGGCACTCCGTAACGGTAGCCCATCGCATGACTTGGGTCCAGGACCACAGGTAAGTTGGTGTGTTCTTTAAGAAAAGCTACACCACATAGGTCCAGGGTAAATCGTGTCTTATTTTCAAAGGTACGAATGCCACGCTCACATAACATGACCTGATCATTCCCTCCAGAAAGGATGAATTCCGCCGCCTGGACAAACTCTTGTAGCGTAGTACCAAAACCTCTTTTCAAGAGTACAGGTTTTCGTGCCTGCCCACACCTTTTAAGAATGCTGTGATCGTACATGGCCTTGGCGCCAATCTGTACAATGTCTGCATAATCAATGACCAGATCAACATGAGAAGAGTCTTTTACTTCCGTGATGATATTAAACCCATATTTTTCTCTTGCAGCCTGAAGTATTTTCAAGCCTTCTTCACCTAATCCCTGAAACGTATAAGGTGAAGTTCTGGGTTTGAAACATCCCGCTCTTAGTGTTTTTACTTTTAAATCAACCAGCATTTCCGCCACTTGATCGATTTGCTCTTTGGACTCTACGGAACACGGACCGGCGATGACCATGGTATCCTTGGACGCTCCTCCTACGGTAACGTCTCCGACTTTTACTGCACGTTTTGTATCCTGATATTCTCTTGACGCAAGCTGGATGTCCGATGAGGTAACAAAAAATTCTTCAGTGAACGTTTCGAGCTCATTAGGTAACTCTTTAATCTTTGACGACGTGACTAATGAAAAAAAAGAGTCATTCTCAATGAGAATGGACGCGTTTTTTTCTGAAAGTTCTTCTGCTTTTGTTTTATCTACACGTTGTTTAAGGTGTACGATCATGACTCACTT
>JBCCXH010000188.1:0-9353 GCA_039192005.1 Bacteroidota bacterium | reverse complement strand
CTTTTTTCATAGGTAAAGTAATCTGCATAAACGACTCCCATCACTTCTTTATAAACACTGTCTTCCTTTACCTTTCCCACAACCACAGAGTCGCTATGAAGTTCTTCTTTAGTCTTCAACAGTTTCGGATGACTTATACTGAAATGGTCCAACCCTATTTCCAGTTTCTGATGTGCATCCGGTACGTCCTCCTCATAAAAAGCCACAAATTGATTTCTGTTGTCATTTAGTACCCCCTCCATGACTTTGCGAAAGAAGTAGTCACCACGTTCTTCGTTTTTTGACGTATTTTGAACCAAAACTCTTATTGTAGCACGTTCTTTTGCTTCGGCCATTATTTTATTCAACCCTATATAGCTCGGATTATATTGGTTAACTTTTTGGAAATGAAAATAGGCTCGCTTTGCACTTTCCCGGGTGTTTTCTTTTAGTGACGCTTCACCTGCTGCAAACCGCTCTGATGCTGCTTTTTGCTTTGCTTCTTCCTCTTCCTTTGGATACTTTTTAGCGTAACCTACGACCTCTTTACAAGCGGGGCATGTTTGAATCAAGTCATATGTATAATTAAGTTGGCCATATTTAGATGCGATGTCCTCCCATTTGAATGTCTTATCCGTTCGCTTCAGATCGGCAATTCCCTGATCCAGCAGATTAGAATAAAGCCAATACCCATCTATTAGCGCTGTTTTTGACTTTTCATTGTAAGGATTGGATTTTAATCGCTTCACAGCCTTCCGAATTGCCGTTTGATAATCCCCCTTTTCCAGGGGTTTCTTACCTGTGGCACACCCCAATAGCAGCAGCACAAGGAACATGAAAAAGTATGAATAGCGTTCGGTCATAATAAGTTGCATTTAACAAATACTACGCCATGTTATCCAACCAATTGATCAATGATTGCTGCCAACTTATGATCTTTTTCGGTTACAACGTCTCCGGCATCATGTGTGCAAAGTTCGATGTCCACTTTATTGTAGACATTGCTCCAGTTAGGATGATGGTCCATTTTTTCAGCGTGTACGGCTACTTTCGTCATAAAGGCAAATGCCTCGACAAAGTCCTTGAATTCAAATGTCCTTTTTAGTTTGTTGTTTTCTTCTGTCCACATACTTGTAATTATAATGCGATCAAACCCTTAATTTCTTTTGCTCTTTTGTAAATCCCGATGACTTCATCAACGGTGTTCATTTCGGCGTGAATCGTTACGCTAACGTATTTATTTCCTGAACTGGATTTCAATCTTATTTCTGCATTTTCCACCAATTCCTCAACTTGTTTTTGCTGCTCATGTTTCACAATGAACTTAAAGGTATAAGGTCCGGGAAATTTATGTGTCCCTTCCAACCTTTCTTTAAATGCGTGCTCCTGCTCTTTCCCATTCATAATTTTAAGTTAACAAAAAAGCCGTCTGCGAGTAACAGACGGCTTTGGTATTTATAAAAATTGATTTTAGAAAAATTTGTATCGCATATCTTCGATGTCTGCAAACTCCTTAATTGCATCGTCGACGTTTCTACCAACGTATACTCTGAAATAAGAAAGCGGGAAATCTGCAATTATCGTCCTGAATCCTTGCCTTTTTTGAATGACCTGCTGTGTGAATGGGCTGTAGTCCGATTGGACATCAGGTATTTCCTTTGATAGCAACTTCACCATCACTACTCCATCTTTTACCTGAAACGCCTGGGTGTTTTCTTCTTCATTCAGAGCGATGGCCAGACCGATGGCTTCAGGAGCATACCCAACGGAGGTGACATTATTGGACGAAAGTTGAATATCTGCTGTTCCTGTTTTTGCGCCTTCGCCATAGGTGGAAGCGATTTCAGCAAAATCATCCCCAGAAATACCGTTCAACTTTTCCACAAGAATTTTTCCCTTTTTCTCGTTTCGCACCTCTTTTGAAACCTGGTTTCTTACGGTTTCAAGATTGGCTACCCCTTTTTCCTGAATGTCTGTCAAAGCGGCCACCACATAGCGATCATTGATTTCTCTAACATCTGAGACTGCTCCCTTATCGGCATCGTTGTACATCCACAAAACAATAGAACGGGCCTCATTAATTACTCCTATTCGGGAAGCATTTCGATCTACGTCCTCTGCCTTTTGAACGCGGTAGTTTTGTTCTTCGGCGTTCTTTCTAAACTCCTCCAGATTACCAGATGAGGCAGCAAATAGATCTGCCTGCCGATATACTTCATTGATCGTCTCATCGGAAACAAAAAAGTCTTTTCTGATTTTTGCTACACGGTACAAAATACTATCTTTTGCTAGTTCATCGATACGCGAAAGCTTATAAAATTCATAGTTTCCATTCACTACCTCAGGAAGGGATACATAACCTACTTGCTGCGCTTGTTCCCCGCCTTTGAGCTGTGCCGGTAGGTTATCGATTTGATAGGTAACGAATGATTAAGGATCATCAGAATTGACCGCGACATAACTTGAATCGTTAGTTGCATTTGACAGTTCATCAAAAAGAGTAGCAACTTCTTCCTGAACGATCGCTGAATCTGAAGGAGAAGGCTTGATATCAAATATTACGTATTCGATGTTTCTGGATTCTTCTTTTTCATATTCTTCTTCGTTGTCATCAATGTAATCTTCCAGCTCACTGTCTGTAATCGACACCTCAGAATCACTGACCGTCAAAAAAGGCACAAAAAGGTATTCAAGAGAAGCAGTCGTATTTTGATTTTCGTAAGCTTGCTTGGCTTCGTGCTTGGTAACGTAAGTAGTCTTCGACAAAAGATTTTGGTACTTATTGATCAATCTACTTGGTCTCAAAGAGTTCTCAAACGAAATCCATGAAGCTTGTTGCTGTTGAGGTGCCTGAGAAAGCGAATTAAGAAAGTTGGTCACGTTGTCTACTGAAAACTGACCTGTCTGAGGATCAGTAAAGAAAGACTTTATCTCAGGACTGATGTTGTTTCCCTGCACCATATCAACAAGCTCTGCGCTTGTCACTTCCAGTCCTAGTTCATCAAACTGGTTTTGATAGGCAGATTCGATGATCAACGCATTCCAGGCCTGATCTCTTATTTGATTGATTTCCTGTTGCGAGGGATTTCTGTTGCTGTTCAGTGCAAAATTGTAAGAAAGCTCATCCACCTTCCGTGTGAAATTCTCATTCGTGATGGTCTTCCCAGCCATTTCTGCAATGTCCGGGTTTTGCCCCTGACCGCCTAGTAAAGTAGAGTTACCAATTAAATCGGTAAGGATAAATGAAAGCATGGTAATCATGATCACTCCAACCACAATCTTTCCAGCCTTATCTCGTAATGTACCAATTAGTGCCATAATACATGTTGTTTTTAAGGTCGGCAAAAATAAGGAAATATTTAGGGATTGAACGGTTAATCAACCCCTAATCAAATTGATTATGCACATTAGAATATTTCTTGACGGTATTCTGTCATTCTTTTCTGATGATTATGTCTCCATGCATGTTTTTAAACGTGTATTCTGCTCCTCCATTATTGATCTTACCGTACACCCAGGAATTAACCGAAACCTTGTACTCGCCATCTTTACTCGATTTTTTCTCCTGTGTACTTTTATCAATAACCATATCAAAATCCGTATAAATCTCTCCTCTATCAGACTTCATTTTAGTAGTCGCATTGATTTCACCTGGGAAAGAGGCATCAATATCTCCATGCAACGTGACAAATGACATCGGCTCATCTTTGGTTACCTGATTAAAAGTAGCCACTATACTGCCGTGTACCGTATTGCATAGCACTGCACCTGCAACTTCTGAAAAGGTAAGTGCCCCATGTACCGATGAAGCCTCCATCAGGCCTTCTACACCAGCAACTGAAAGTTTTCCGTGTACGGTAGCCACCTCCAGGTCAAAGTTTTTAGGAACTTTAATGCTAAGGTTAACTGCCTGCTTCCAGGAATTGGTTGCTATTTCCACTTCATTATCATCCTCACTCGCTTCGAGTTCTATAGAACTGGAACTAATCCTTTTCATACCAGGAGGGACCTTAGAAGGTCTTCTATCTTCTTCGCAATCCGAACAGCGACCGCGACCAGTAACAGATTTGGACGAGGTGGCTTCGATCACTACCTCATCGCTATCATACGCTACTATACTAATGTCTCCTCTTACCAGGCTTACTTCGAGTTTCCCTTTTTCAGTAGGACGACTGAGCGGGACAACCAGCGTTTCATTAAAATCCTGGGCTTTTATTAAACTAATGGGCAGTAGTCCTGCCAGACAAGCAAGTATTTTCAATGTTTTCATCATGTACTCTTTTCTTTTCTAAATCATTAACTGCTTATAAGGGAAGCGATGCTCTCCTCAAGCTTATCTTTTACTAGTTCTTCGTCCGTTTTTTCTCGTAACATTTTCATGGCCTCTACCGAAGAGGTTTCCTGAATAAGTACCAATACATCTGCAATCGCGACTAACAGGATGGGTGAGTTTTGTATTGTTAAAGCTTCAATCAAAGCCATTCGAACCATTGGACGATCAGCGTATTGAGTCAATGATTCTAAGGCTGCGAGTCTGACGTTCAAATTTTCATCAAGGTTTAATGTTGATATCAGCGCTTTGATCACCTTTTCATCCGCATTTGGTAAATCTGACGTCATGTTTACCGCACGTATTCGTTCCTGAGCTTTGGGTTGCTCGATGAGAGTTAACATCATCAACTCCTTCATGCTTTGAATTTCATTGCTCAACTCAGAAATGCTGTTTGATTGTTGGTGAGAGGGGAGCATCCACCACCCAACCAGCAGACCAATGACCAGGAAAGCCAATGCCACGCGCCAGCTTTTCACCATCCATTCCATGGTAAAACTTATTGGACTCACCCTCTTTTTGGAGGACTGATAGGCTGCCATCATTCCTTCAAAGCGCGCATCCATTTGAACGGAAGGTTCAGGTCTTTCTATTTGATCAAACAGTTCCCAGGTTTTTTGCAACCCCTGCAATTCCATCGCCTCATCCGGATGATGTTCCAAATATGCTTTTAACCTTCTTTCCGCTTCTTCACCGATTTCACCGTTCAATTTATCCTGCCATAAAGCAAATGCCTCATCTCTTTCCATAGGGTTTAACTATCTAGTTTAACATATGATGCGCGTAACTCTTTCAATACGCGATGTACCCGTACTTTAATCGCACTTTCAGAAACACCGTATAATGACGCCACCTTCGCATATTTTACTTTTTGAAATCGAACGAGTTCTATTAATTCCCGCTTTTCAGAGGACAGCGTACCTAACGCCGTTTTAAGTAACTTCAGTTCATCAGACTTTTCCATCTCAACTTCTTTATTTTTTACTTCGCTCAGTTCGCCTTCCCAGGCACTCATGTCTTCCTGATACGTGTATCGTTTGTTTTTCCGATAGTGATCTTTGTGTACATTTCTCGCCATTTGGAACACCCACGTTTCGAAATCACCCTGATCGGAATAGGTATGCTTGTATTTCAGGATCCTGATAAAAACATTCTGCACGAGATCCTCACTGGTTGATCCATCTTTCGTAAGACTGTAGAAAAAACCAAAAAACCTTCGACTGTATCTTTTATAAAGAAGGCTGAGTTTTTCTACCTCTCCGGCTTTCACCTTTAGCATTAATGAATGATCTTCTAATACGTTCATAAGCGAATTCTGACGGGAGAACTTGACTGATCAGATAAGGTTACATCCAATAGGAAATTTTTTAATTAATGAATCTAACCGATTGGATGATTCATTTTGTTTTAAGATAACAAATTGTACTATAGGTTTGAACTTATGAATTTTGATCGTTTACGAAATGAATTGGAGGGTGAGCTTTTTACACATGAAGCCATTAAACGAATATATGCGACGGACGCATCTGCTTATCGGGAAGTACCGAGAGCCGTAGCCATCCCAAGGAATGAACGTGACATCAAAAAACTGATTGATTTTGCTGCCAGCAATGCTACCTCATTGATTCCCAGAACGGCGGGTACTTCACTTGCCGGGCAGGTGGTAGGTGATGGCATCATCGTTGATGTCTCCAAGTATTTTAATCACGTCATCGAACTCAATCTGGAAGAAGGGTACGTTTGGGTGCAGCCAGGCATTGTCCGGGATGAACTCAACAGGTCGCTGGCGAAGCACGGTGTCTTTTTTGCTCCTGAAACATCTACTGCCAACCGAGCAATGATTGGCGGCATGATCGGAAATAATTCTTGTGGCTCAAACTCGGTCGTTTTTGGCAGCACCAGGGAGCATCTCATCGCCGTCAAAGTGCTACTATCAGATGGCTCGGAAGCTCATTTTTCAGATAAAGACGAATTATCCGATGAAAACGGGTTCGCCAATCGGCTGTATCAAAACGTGAACGAAATTCTTTCTGACAAAGAAAACAGGAACAGAATCAAAACGTCTTATCCTAAATCATCGATACCAAGACGAAACACGGGCTATGCATTGGATCTGCTGGCTGAAATGACGCCTTTTGAAACGAATGGAAAGCCTTTCAATTTCTCATCATTGATTGCCGGTTCGGAGGGAACACTCGCTTTTGTTACTGCGGCGAAGCTTAAGCTGACAAAAATTCCTCCATCGCATAAACGACTGGTATGTATTCATAGCAAAAGCATTGATGAATCACTAAGGGCAAACCTGGTTGCTTTAACGTACCGTCCCCATGCTTGCGAGTTGATGGATCACTACATACTGGAGGCCACTAAGCGGAATAAAGAACAAAACGAGAACCGGTTTTTTGTGGAAGGAGATCCTCAGGCGATTCTGGTCGTAGAATTGATCCGGGATTCTGAAAGTGAAGTTGACGAGGCGGTCACACAACTTATAGCTGATCTGAGCGCTCAGCAATTGGGCTATGCTTTTCCCGTCATCAAAGGTGGCGACATCAAAAAGGTATGGAACCTAAGAAAAGCAGGTTTGGGATTGCTTTCTAACATTCCCGGAGACGACAAGCCGGCTCCTGTTATTGAAGATACTGCGGTAGACGTGAAAGAGTTACCCGCTTATATCGAAGAATTCAATGCGATTTTAAAAAAACACGACCTCTATAGCGTTCATTACGCTCATGCAGGTTCGGGGGAGCTGCACCTTCGACCCATTATCAACTTAAAAACTGAAAGGGGCAGACAGCTTTTCAGGACCATTGCGGAGGAAATCGCCACTTTGGTCAAAAAATACAATGGCTCCCTTTCCGGCGAACATGGGGATGGAAGGTTACGCGGAGAGTTTATTCCGCAGATGATCGGGGAAGAGAACTACCAGCTCCTGAAAAAAATCAAACGCGCGTGGGATCCTGATAATATTTTCAATCCAGGAAAAATTGTAGATACAGCGCCGATGGATACCATGCTACGGTATGAGATCGATAAGGAAACCAAAACATTTGACACGGTCATGGATTTTTCGGAAGATCAAGGCATTGTCAGGGCGGCAGAACTCTGTAACGGGTCCGGCGACTGCCGGAAATCTGAACTGACCGGAGGAGGCATGTGTCCAAGTTACATGGCCACGAGGGAAGAAAAAGATACCACACGGGCCCGGGCGAACATCTTACGTGAATTCTTAACTCGTTCTGACCATGATAATCCGTTTGAACATCAAGAGATAAAGGAAGTCATGGATTTGTGCCTGTCCTGCAAAGCGTGCAAACGTGAATGCCCTTCCAATGTAGACATGGCCAAGTTAAAAGCAGAGTGGCAACACCAGTCGTATCAGACCAAAGGAATTCCATGGCGAACCAAGATGATTGCCAACTATTCCAAAAGTATGGAACGCCTGAAGCTGCTCCCTCAGTTATATAACCTCACAAGAAACCTCTCCAAACCTGTGCTGGGTTTTGAAAAAGAAAGGTCCATTCCTAAAATGGCCAACCGATCTTTAAGGTCCTGGTACCGAAAAAAGTTTCATCCACGCCACCACCAGCCATCGAAAAAGAAGGTCTATTTCTTTTTTGATGAATTTACCAACTACCTGGATGTGGAAATAGGGAAAAAGGCGATCCAACTATTGGATCGATTGGGGTATGAGGTACTTGAGGTCAAACACGCTCCAAGTGGCAGGGCTTATTTGTCTAAAGGCATACTGGATGAAGCCCAAAAGCTTGCGAAAGAAAACGTCACCATTTTCTCCGAACTGATAGATGCCAGCACACCACTCGTAGGCATAGAACCTTCCGCTATTTTGGCCTTTAGGGATGAGTACACGGATTTGTTGCGCGGTAAAGACCAAAAAAAGGCCAAAGAACTTGCACAACATGTTTTTATGATTGATGAGTTTTTGGTAAGTGAATTAGAAGAAGGAAACATAAGTTCCAACGATTTCCCTAAGGATAAAAAGAAAATTTTAGTCCATGGACATTGTCATCAAAAGGCCTTAGGCTCCATGGTACCGATTAAAAAATTGCTCTCCACCCCTGAAAATTACGAGGCACAAATGATTCCAAGCGGTTGCTGTGGCATGGCAGGATCCTTTGGTTATGAAAAAGCGCATTATGACGTCTCCATGAAAATCGGAGAGCTGGTCCTGTTTCCAAAGGTCCGAGCAGCCGATCAGGAGACCTGTGTGGTTGCCTCCGGCACTTCCTGTAGGCATCAAATTTTGGATGGTACCGGAAGGAGGTCTTACCATCTGGTGGAGCTACTTTAAGCACCTATTAGGTTTACACACAACAGAAAGAGTAAGTCCCTCGAACGACATTTGGATCTAAGAAGGCAGACTGAAACGTCCGCTAACCAACGCATGATGAGAATTACATCACGTGAATAGGTAAAGAATTGGTAATTTGATCGTACTAGTATCCGGCTAAAATTTTCAAACTTTAAAAAAGTGCCTTTTGCGTGTCCTAGATAAGATTTTTCTTCAAGGCTGAAAACTACCGCGCGGCGGACCGTCCCTACCCTGAAGGGAGCAACTAAGAACTGCTCCCGGCCGGGCATGGCTTTAGGGAATCAAAAGGCGACCGGCCCGGGGGTGATTTCAAGAGTTATTTCCAAATCGAAAAATCTTTTCTCAGACACCTGTAATTTAATATTTCAAATCACGTCTAAATTCTTGTCTATGAGAACGATTTCATCATCAGTTTTAATTTTTGTGTTGTGTGCATGTAGTGGCCAAAAGGATCGCATTTACAGCACCGAATCGGGTGCGATAGCCGGCTATGACCCTGTCGCTTATTTTCTGAATGAGATGCCGGTAAAAGGAGTCAACGCCTTTACATGTATGTGGAACGGTGCCATGTGGTATTTCTCAAGTGAGGAAAATAAAAACCTTTTTGAAGAAAGCCCTGATTCCTATGTTCCTCAGTATGGCGGCTATTGTGCCTATGCCGTTTCTCAAGGCTACACCGCTAAAGTGGACCCAAATTCCTGGAAAATCGTGGAT
>JBCCXH010000187.1:0-9390 GCA_039192005.1 Bacteroidota bacterium | reverse complement strand
GTCTCCACCTGCCCACTTGAGGAAAGACGATGCATTCTCATTGTATAGAATCATTTCACTTAATTTCGTATTCAAGCCTCGGTTAGACTAAAATCATTCATAAAGGTTTAATGGGCTACAACAAATCGTGTTTTACTAATAAATACGCTGTTGTAGCACTAATTAGTATGAAGAAAAGTTATCGAGGTTTAGCATCATGAAGAACGCAATTTTGAAAGGAAAAGGTAACGGCAAGCTCTTTCCAGAAGTAATGGAATGGGAAGCTTTTGTTACTTATCAAAAATCTAACACATAAACTTAAGCTTTAAAATGCAAGTAGGAATAGACAGTTTTGCGGCAGCCACCATTGACCCTACGACGGGAGCTTTCACGGACCCGGTAATGGACATCAACCGGCTGTTAGATCGCATCGCATTCGCGGATGAGATGGGGTTGCATTCGTTTTCCATCGGAGAACACTACCGGAAAGAATTTCTGGATTCATCCAACGCGGTCATCCTTGCCGCTGCCGCATCCAGAACCGAAAAGATTAGATTAGGAAGCGCGGTCACGGTATTGAGTTCCGCAGATCCGGTACGCGTCTTTCAGAACTTTGCTACCCTGGACCTTATCTCCAATGGTCGTGCTGAGATGGTGGTGGGCCGGGGATCATTCATTGATTCTTTTCCTCTTTTTGGATACGATACGCAACACTATTCAGAGTTGTTTGAGGAGAAACTGGAGTTGCTGCTACAGATCAGAGATCATGAGTTTGTCACCTGGAATGGCCGATTTAGACCAGCCCTTTCCAATCAACCCATTTATCCACGCCCCCTTCAAAAAACCCTGCCCATTTCAAGAGGAGTGGGAGGAACGCCGGACTCGTTTATAAAAGCGGGACAAATGGGACTGCCGCTCACAGTAGCCGTCATTGGTGGACAAACGGAGCAATTTCGCCCTCTTGTAGACCTGTACCGCGAACACTACCTGAAAGCAGGGCATGAAGCATCCGACATGAAAGTCTACCTTCACTCCCTTGGCATTGTAGGAGAAGAAGATGCGGCAATTCGTGCCACGTACTTCCCGGGATACAAAAAGATGTTTGATAACATAGGAAAAGAGAGGGGATGGCCTGCCGTAACCAGGCAAGCTTTTGATGCGCAATCTGACGAAAGGGGTGCCATCGTCATTGGAAACCCATCCAGCGTGGCCGAAAAAATCTTACGTCACTCAGAAGCGTTGGGCGGTGTGGACCGATTTACGTTTCAAATGGACAACCCGCTGATCACTCACGAGCAGCTTATGACGGCCATCCGTTTGATCGGCAAAGAGGTGATACCTGCAATCAATCAGGCAAAAAAACAGGATGTTTAAGCACTTCGCTCATTCATTAATGTTCCCAAAGCCTAACCTGCTTTCTTTTACGAGTACTTACAAAAAGCATTAATGGAACATCAAACAATCAACGCCAGAATTTTTCCAAAACGAACCAGTTCGCTAATGGCTTCCTGGTCATCTGCTTTATCGAACCGATGCAGGATGATGGCCTCGCCATTGCTCTCGATGTGAAAATGAGGGTAGGCTTCAATTTTTCTGATCAGCCCCGGGTGGAAGAGGTCTCTGATTGCCTCCTCATCCGGACCTTTTAATACAAATTTGTTTGAGAAAACGGGATGCCCCTGAAAATCAATGTCCGTTTTATAGGCCAGGTCGGTCATTTTTTCAAAAAAGCCTTCCCGATCCAGAATAAAAACAGGGAGCGATGCCGACGGCTTGATCAGCAAAGCGGACAACTTGGAATCGGCAGATCTGGTGTCCAGGGTTTTATCATAGATCACTTCAGAATAAATCATCCGCACGTCTTCAAACATACCTGAAATGATGTTTTGAGCGTGGCTGATCTGACTGCCTTTGCTAAAATTAAAACCGGTAAAATCTTCAAAAGAGATGGTTTTTCCTGGCAGGTACCGCCAATCGTTTTTTTCCGCTATTTTCTTCAGGTACTGTTGATACCGCGAGAGCTTTTCCTTACGCTCGATGGAGGCATCACCTTTGATTTGTGTGGCCAACGGATGATCAGAAACGGGAATCAAATGATCCACGTTTTCAAAAACCAGTCGCTTTCCTTCTTTTTCCCATTCTTTTTTGAGACGTTCCAGGTGTGTTCGGAACGTATGGTCGATGATGTTTACGTGCGTAAAATCAATGACCAACCGCTTAAGGTCACTACGCTTTTCAATCTCTGATTTTAGCGAAATGTAATTAGAGAAAATCGCCGAATGATGCAACGAAATCACGGCATGATCCTGGTTATTGGCGTAATCAAACCTGGATTTGAACAGGTACTTTAAAGGTGCGCCGTAATAAAGGTGGATGATCACCTGCATCAGAATCCCTGCCAATACCCCAATGATCAGGTCGGTGGCGAGTACGGTGACCAACGTGGTGAGAAAGATCAAAAGTTGTTCTTTACCGATCTCGTAGACATGCTTAAATTCCGAAGGAGAAGCGAGACGAAAGCCTACGTGGATGAGCATCGCGGCCAGGGCGGCCAGAGGGATTTGCTCAATAATGGGCTTTCCAAAGAGCAGAAAAAGGAGTAAAAAACCTCCATGAAAAAAGTTGGCCCACTGAGTTTTGCCCCCATTACCAATGTTGGCAGAGCTACGAACGATCTCCGAGATCATCGGCAACCCACCGATGAGCGAGGAAAGTGCACTCCCTGCCCCCATGGCAGAGACGTCTTTGTTCAGGTTAGACTTTCGGTGATAGGGATCAAGTGTATCTACTGCCTGAGCACTTAAAAGAGACTCCAGACTGGCAACCAACGTGATGCTGAGTACCGCAGCCCAAAATACCCCAGTAGACACCATCCCAAAGTCAGGTAAAACCAATCCCTGTATGACCTTGTCCGGAAGGTGTACAAGGTTCGTCGGTCCTAACTGATACACGTGACCGATCAGCTTGTAGTTATGCTCATGAAACAAATCGAAAATGTGTGAGAATGGGATCGAGCAAATGATCACCCACATGGGAGCCGGTATCAGTTTGATGGGCTTGAAGGTAATGTGAGGGTGAATCACCAGGATGAAAATACTGATCAGTGCAATAAATGCAATCTCAGGGTTCATGTTCATAAACGCATCAGGGACTTGTATAATTGCACCTAAGATGCCATGACCATGACCCGGTTCCGGCGTATAGTCCAGGGCTACAAAAAGCTGTTTTACAATGATGATCACGCCGATGGCCGCCAACATCCCATGAACAGCTGCAGCAGGGAAAAAGTCTCCAAACTTTCCTACTTTAAGAAAGCCTAAAATCATTTGGATGACTCCGGCGACCAGAAATGCCGCCAGCGCAAACTTATAACCTGCGAGCAGGTCTCCCTGACCCAGGGACTCTACAGCACCCAGGTTCACAACGATCAACCCTGCGGCAGGGCCACTAATAGTAACAAAGGAACCCGTCACTCTTGACATAAGTAACCCGCCGATGATAGCCGCGGTCAAACCGGCCATGGGAGGCACGCCTGAGGCCACTGCGATACCTAAACACAATGGTAAGGCGATCAAAGAAACCATGAAACCGGAGACCAGATCCTGCCTCCAATATTTTTTCAAACCGGTCCACCCGTTACTGTATAATTCTGATGCCATCTACTACTTGTTATGGAAAGCAAAACTATATCAAGATTCCGGTGCATTTCAGATTGATGATAAATATCAAAAATCGGCATGAAACAGGTTACTATGATTGACGTCCAAAATCCTTTATTTCACTGCGCGTATAATTGCTCTTGGTACTCGCCTGCCTGGCCGGCAAACGCAGGCCTGCCTGCAGCAAAGGCAGGGTTGGCCTACGTGGCCCGGTATGCCTGCTGCTTATGCTCATTTCATGGATTCAGAAGAAAACTTACTGATAAGGATGCCTATAAGGACTACTGAATAGAATTGTGCCACCACTCCAAATAGTGAAACAATCAATTTAGCGGAATAGCTAACCGGTGAGATGTCTCCATAACCAATGGTGGTGATCGTCACGCTGCTGAAGTAAACCAAATCCATGTATACCGTAGCAGGATCTCTGTTGTCGAGTAATCCAATGGATGAAGGATCCGAATAGTACAAGACCTGCATTAAGAAAACGCATATCTCAATGAGTAAAAAATACCCACAGGCAGATGCGGATATAATGTCCAGATTGATGTATCCCGGCTTCACCAGAAATTTGATGATTTCATAAAGAATTACCGTAAAGAAGATGCAGTAGATAATGCTTAGCCACATGAAAAATTGAGGAAGGTACGCCAGCCACGGAAGCATAATCGGAAAAAGGATTGCCAGGATGAGCAAAACATCCTTGATGAGAATTTTCCATTTTCCCTGACGAAGAAAGATGCCAATGCTTGCCACTCCAATCAGGCCCATATTTATCGGCCAAATCACCCGATCGTAGAGAACAAGATCTGTTATCGCAATCCCGATGTAAAGATGCATGACCAACGCTACAAGGAGCACCTCGTACTTTCTTTTCGTTAATGTGGTATGTATCGTATTCATCAGTGTTTCCAAAATCGGTCTATGTTTGGCTTCATCATTTTACCCTGTTGATTGATTTGACCATTAAAGCAATCTTCAAAGGTACCCCACTGCCCTCATAAAAATCATTCGTCAAATCTTTCCCATCGTTTTCAACTTCATCGATACTCAGGGATTTTTCTTCGTGATTGAACGCATTGCCAAAGAAAGCTTACACCTCATGTGCTGATCAACGCCTTGACCAATTGATTGTTTCTGCAACAAATGCATCTTTGGCGACCCGGTACCCTACCCTATCGTTTCTGTACCTGGCGGCAAGTTCTACCTTCAACTGTTCGTATTCTTTCGCACGTTCGGGGTTGGCAATCAAGTAGTCGCGGAAAACGACCTGGTTGAGCATCTAGTGTCCTGAAGGACACATGTGAACGTGAAACACCTGCGCTTTTTTACCATTCAGGTGATACCCTTTAACAAAAATCATATAGTCCGCTCCTTTACCCGACTGTCGGAAAAAATGGTAGTCCAACCCTTCTAACGAACGAATAATGGTTTCGCTGAACAGGTTTTCCCTGGTAATCTCAATCGAAACATCGATGTAGGGTTTGGCTTTGATCGTTGGAATGGCAGTGCTTCCAACGTGTTCAATGTTGATGACCTGATCACCAATGTGTTGGTTGATTTGTTGCTGTTCTTGCCGAAAGTACGCTTTCCAGTCCGGGTTGTGTTCCTCAAGTTCGATCGGGAACAATGTGTCCCATTCTTGTTTGGTCAGGTCCGCTAGTTTTTTATTCATATTTCCGGTTTTACTGAGGCATATCGAAGTATCACCAACGTGCTGGTGAAAAAGAGCTGCAAATTAAATAAGGAACTTTACTTATTGGAAGCCTGGTGTCAAGCCAAGTCCGGTCGACTGTTTTTGTGTTTCATATCGGCCCCTCCTTACTAAATCACTCATCCTACTACCCATATAGTTTTATCATTTGAAAATTTCATTTTTCAAATGATAAATACTTCCAATCGAATATTCGATGAAACCCGTCGAATGCTCATTAGCCGTTCCACCTTTTGAGTACTTGCCTCATTTTAGGAACAAAAAACTAATTATGAGACTATATCGGACACAAGGAGGGCTGGCAATGCTGGCTGGTATGATGTTTTTGTTGGTGGCTTGTGGAGGCGATGACGGAACAGATGTACCTGCTGTCGGGGTAACCATTCAGGACCAGACCTTTGAAATCAACGAGGAACCGTCATTGGGAACGGTTATTGGAACCGTAGCAGCGTCCAATACGGGCGAGGGAGCGCTGAGCTTTACCATCGTCAGTCAGACACCAGACGGAGCCGTCGCCATCGATGCCGTTTCCGGCCAGTTGACCGTGGCCGAACTAACTGCTTTCGATTTTGAAACCAACACCAGCGTATCACTAACGGTTGCAGCAAGTGCCGACGGTACTACTGCAGAGGCGACCGTTACCGTTACGATCATTGACCGGGACGAGGCGGCCAACCAGTCACCTGTCATCGCCAATCAGAGTTTTGAGGTAGCAGAAGAAATCAGTGATGACACACTCATTGGTCAGGTAGTCGCCAGCGACCCGGATGGAGACGCACTGAACTTCCGAATGAATACCAACGACAACGACCTTTTCGAGATCACTTCAGAAGGGGAGCTGTCTCTGGCACCGGGAAAGTCCCTTGATTTTGAAACGGCGAGCACTCACACCGTCACCATTGCAGCAGAGGATGGCTTGGAAAGTTCGGCCGCCTTCATTACCATCACGGTAACGGACGTAGCGGACAACGACGGGACGACGGCTCCAACCATCACCGGTTTTCAACCAACTTCCGGTACTCCGGGAACGCTTGTGAACATTTCCGGAACTAATTTCAGCACGACTCCGGGCGAGAACAAGGTATTTTTTGACGGGGTAGCGGCCACCATATTCTCTGAAAATGGAAATACGCTATTGGTTAGGGTTCCTGCTAATGCCGCTACGGGCACCATCAGTGTACAGGTAGGAGACGAGGTGGCCACTTCTACCAATTCTTTTACCGTGCTTTCTATGATCATCACCACGATCGATCCTTTGTTTGGCTTCAAGAATGACCAGATCGAAATTGCTGGTGATAATTTTAGTACGGATGCGTCAACACAAGTCCGTTTTCTTCGATCCGACGGCACAGAAGTTTCCATTGTACCTCAGAATATCACTAAACGCCTGATCACCGTGCGCGTGCCTCCGGCTGCGGTCACCGGTCCCATTACGGTAAGGAAGTTCAATGGTGACTTAAATGAGGCTGAAACCGTGACTTCAGAGAGTGACTTTTTTGTTAATTCCTTTAGAAACCAGATCACGGATGTTAATGCCGGATCTTCCTTTAATTTCTTCTTCGACAAAGGAGAAGCAGCGGTCATCAATGCGACCGGGAGTAGTGAAACGTTGATCCGGATTGGGTTGGATCGTGAAGTGTTTGAACTTGAAAGCGGCGAGATCCTTGATCGAGTGGGTGATGATGGCATCGTCTTTTTACTACCCAGCCAGATCACTCCAGCCACCTATGACTGGGAGGATTGGATCGATGATAGCAACAGTAACGGCGTGCCTACCGCGACATATCGGACCATTTTTCGATCAGTAACGGGAGGAGTTTCTGCTGTTGACTATCAATCTGAAGAGGATTTAGATGGTGAACTGATCATTACCCTCCACGATACGGTCAACAGAAGAATAACAGGTACGTTTACCATTAGCTTTGATAGAGGGTTCGACACCGCAGACATCCCAAGACTTCGGGACTTTGAAGGTTCGTTCGACATCATGTATTGAGTATTAAGAAAGCGATCGTCAATACCAAAGAGGCTGTCCGAAAAGGATGGCCTTTTTTTATCAACTAATTTCCTGATGATGTTGACAACCCAGACGGATGCTTGAATCAGTGAGGTCCCCGACTTTACAATCCTCATAAAAATATCCTAACCAACAAAACCCATTTATTTATTCATCAGCGTATGTTGGCATCCTCTTCACCATCCTTTAAAACTGGTTTCATTGAGTAACTCTGTTAGTTCAGATATTTGCTTTTCAAACGTCCGCTTCCTTATTAGAAATTCCTTAGTTAACGTTGCATCACGTTGGTCAATAAACGCTTGATATTCCTTCCGAAGAATGTTCAATTTTCTAACACGTTCATAATTGGAAAACTCATCCTTTCGCTTTTGTTCAGCCGAATCTTCTAGCTGGAAGTTCATTTCTGAAGAAGTGGAAAAGCTAATATCACCTCTTTCATATGCCTGAATGTATTGCCAAAATTGTAGCGTTGGTTTTCTCCTTATAACTTGTTCAAATGATGTTGCATATATGACAAGTGTTCCTTGTTGAGTATCTATATTCCATTGAGTTGGGCCATCTGATGTCCCCTTCGAAATAGCTACTATTTCCAACCCATTTATGAAATCCATCTCAAACTCGGACTTAAATGAGGTCACTTCTTTAAAGGTCAGGGTCGCAGGTGAAATCCAAAATGTAAATGGCATACCTTCAATATCTGGTTTGTTCCACTTAAGGATGTAGTCAATGTCTAAAGCAACTTGATCATCAAACCTCATCGCATAGATTGGACAGTCATGCCAGCCCATGTATTCAAAATCTTGTTCTGTCCAATTCCACTTATCAAGTTCGTATGATTCCATTTTTGACTTTGTCGATCTTCTGATCGTCTAAACTATTACTTTATGATTGTGGCTTAAAAAGGGCTCAGCATATCAAGTCACTCCAAGGCCCTCATCAAATAATTCTCAAATTTCTCAAACACTTTTTGGGATACTTGTCCTGAAAAACGAATGTCCAGGCTCGTATCTAGTTTACCAAGCCTTCCGGACATAAACTCCCTCCATAGCGTATTATTCATAATTGAATTTTCTTTATTCGCATTTATCTTAATCATTGAACCTCGTTCAGCTTGTATATGAACGAGTTCATAGTCTAGTCTTTTATCCAAAATAGCAAACATGCTAAAGTGAGTTGACGCAGCTCGTTCATCAATGCTTCTTTTATACCCTTGGTCTATGTCATAAATCATTACATAGTCTTCAGTTTCAGATTTATTTCTAATGGCCCAATCGCGAATTCTCCTATTTGCCCAATTAGTATCTAGTTCAAAGTAAAATACTTCTCCGTTTTTCTGTTTATCCTCGAGTGCTTCCAGTATTGAATCACTTGGTGAACATCCCGAAGTTTCGATCGAATAAATACAAAGTCCAAGATCGTTTGCTAAGGATTTGAAACTTGCCCAATTCGTTTGGTTTTTGCGATCCTGAGAGTGTCCGGTATGCATACTGATGATCAGGCTTAGCATTATCAACATTTTATTTTTCATAGAATTTTTCTAAGATGATCGATTTTACAAAGTAGTCATTTTTATGAATTATTTGTTCCTTAAAACGCTACAGTAGAACGACCCGTGTGGAGCAACCGTGCGGAGCGACCCGTGTGGAACAACCGTAGTGGAACGCCCCTGACCTTTCACTCCATTTTTCGAATTAATTTGCTTTTATGTCATTGCAACTAATCCACTCAAAAAAAGGTCTGTTATCTTAGAGCTAATTAATTCAAAAGCTATGTATCGAATCAGTGTAGTCCCAATGCTAGCGCACGCGTGTCGCGTGTGCTCAGACAAAATCGATAGCTAAAATTCCCTTACCACCAGCGTAATCTACAGCACTACTATATTTCCAATACTCAGGCTCAAAGACAAATCCAGATTCTACAGGGTTCATATGGATATAGTTCACTTTCTGATCGATTACTTCAGGACTCCACAGCTCAATAGGTTTGTTATGATGCTGCCAAAACTGACGATTCTTTACATT
>JBCCXH010000186.1:0-9477 GCA_039192005.1 Bacteroidota bacterium | reverse complement strand
GCTTAAAATAGGTATAAAGAAATCTTACTAAGGAATTGTGAAGAAATAGTTTGCTCTTTTGACCTTGTTCTTTTGGATCCTATTGATATTAAAAATACTGGTTACGCTCTACTTTGACCGTATTTTTTACTTTATGTATGCACAAAATACTTACGTACATTTCAGTCAATTTAGTTCTTCACCATTCCTAAAGGATGTGAAAAAGTATCAGAAGTTAATGTTAAATCCCACTCACGGTAATTGAACAAATAAAACACTTCCTTACTAGCATTATTGTTACAAAGTGACACTTTTATCTTTTTAGTCAACTTGAAAGTAGCTTTATCTTACCATTAACCTTTTTATTGGAAGTATGAGCTATTTATCAATCAAACTTCACCGCCGTGCCACTCGCACTTACCATGAGCATACCGGAGTCCTTCCCTACCGTTTCATAATCCAGATCAATGGCAATGATGGCATTGGCTCCTAGTGCCAGGGCAGCTTCCTTCATCTCATGAATGGCTGTATTCTTAGCATCTTTCAACGATTTTTCATACGCACCAGACCTACCTCCCACTATATCTGTAATCGAGGCGAAAAAGTCTTTAAAGATATTCGCACCGATAATGGCCTCTCCTGTTACCATTCCGTAGTAAGTGCTGATGGTTTTTCCCTCGATGTTATTGGTTGTTGTTAACAGCATAAATAAATGACATAGATATCAATTCACAAGTATAAGCGAATCTATCCATTGATGTTAGTTTTTAATAAATACGATCTCAATACGTCGGTTCATCTCTTTGTGTTCCTCGGTATCATTTGGATAAAGTGGAAATTCTTCCCCGTAACCAACTACGTTCATCCGGGCAGGATCTACTCCCCTGCTCAACAGGTAATTATAAACAGTCTTCGCTCTTAAATCGGATAATTCTAAGTTCGTCTCCGCAGATCCTGAGTTATCGGTGTGCCCTTGAATTTCAAAATGCAGCGATTTATGATGCTGAACGTAGTGGTACAAGCGGTCCAGCTGTCCATAAGAAGAAGGCTTTAACAAATACAGCCCAGGCTCAAATCCTATATGGCTGAGTAAAACGTGCGAATTCTCATCCGGCTTGTTGGTAAGATCTTCCAAGTCCACCGGCCCGTCTTTCTTCCCGTTGGTTTCCCCTTCTTTTATTTGTGTTTTTGTGACAACTGTTGTGTCGGGTAGTTCCTCTGCCTCTCCAATGATATCGAGCCTGTTCCTATCCTCCTTCTCTACTTCGGCCTCTTGCTGGCGCTTCCTTAAGTTATCCACTCTGACTTTATTGATGGAGTCCCTTTTTACTTTGTAAACACTATCTTCTCTATGACGGACACTGGCTGGCGACTCAAACAAGTAAGAAGCAAGTAATTCGTGAGTTAAACCGAGTCGGGACTTTTCGGACATCGGCAACTCTGCCCCATATGAAACAGTTGCTTTGTTCAAAAGAATGCCCAACTGAAACACCAACCCAAAATGCTGCCTGAAACCAGAGGTGAAATTTATTTTATCACGGTAAGTTAGTCGTACCTGACCTTCCAGTTGCGTCTCAAAAGTTGGGGTGGACCTGAAAGATAAAAGCGTCTGTACGCGATAGCTGGGATGCCTTAAGGGAATGTCAAAAACGAGTGTTGAACCATAGTCACCTACTCGATTAAAATCCCGAATACTCGAAGAGATGCCCCATTCAAAAAGACTGTTTTTCCATGACAGTCCCACTTTATTTGTCACCCTCAATTGCCGATCCAGATCCGCCAGCTCAGGGTCTACCAATTCTTCCAAATCCAACTCACCTGTTTGAACGCCCAGGTGATGGATGCCTCCACTTATCCCTAAACTGATGGCATGCGAACCACTATTTACAAGCGTATTAGCCATCGATAGCTCTAAACGCGTTTGGGTCAGGAAGGAAACCTCCTCGTATTGAAGAGCTACTCCAAGTGCTTTAGGTGAAAGAAATGAATTGCTTTTTCTAAAAGGATAGGTAATGAATAAGGAGTTAGCCGAAGGACCTAGCTCTTCCCATTGAGAACGGTGCAAAAAACGGATGCTTCCATAGTTCCCGCCTTTCATCAACGCCGGGTTGGCATAACCCAAAAACGCTCGGTGTCCAATCAATGATTGTTGCTGTCCCAAACTTTGAAAGACCAAGACGAAAAATAAAATAACCGGTACGATTCTCGATACGTTCCTCATTGCCCCCTTACGTAAAAACTGCCTTTTCTTATTTTTTCGCCTGCCTCTTCAAACAAGTAGTAGTAGACCCCTTCATTTCGAATACGCTCCGCCAGTCTTTTGGCCTGTGCTTCCTGATTGTAAAAATTCTTAAAACGGTAAAGTGTATTACCCCAACCATCGATGATCCTTAGGTCGTTTTCCTTCTGTTCATCAATTCCGGTAATAATGAAAAGATCATTTAGACCGTCGCCGTTCGGAGAGATGAATTTCGGAAACAGGAGTTCGCCAACCTCATTTAAAAAGACCGTCAAAGATCGATTTAAACTACACCCTCCTTCTGAGGTAACCTGAACGGATACCAGAATTGAATCCGTTTCAAAACTTTCCGGTACGGTAAATATGCCTCGTGATCCATCTGTAAAATCAAGAAACTCCTCCGGACTCCATTGATAACCAAATACCTGTTCCGAATCATCTGTGTTTATTGAGAATTGAAAAGGAACGCCCCTCGTCTGCTTTGAAACTCCAAAGAGCGTGGTTGAGAACGAATCTTCGTTTTTGGTGACCCTAAGTGTATCAGAAGTCTTGACACAACTTTCTTTTGACGCTTCATAAAAGTAGTATCCAGACCTGTATAGCGGCGAACTTTCAGGGATAAACAATGAATCCTGAATCGTACGATTGATTCTTTCAAAAGACTGTCCATCTTCTGAATAAAACCAATCAATCGAAAAAGCACCCAGATCGGGCAGAAAACCCTGATCGATATGCAAGTTTATTGCTGTCCCTTCACAGTATACCGTATCACCCAAAATTGCTGAAGGAGGGGTCAACACATCAATGGTGCTACTGATCACCTCACAGAAACCGCCGGAGACAGTACGGCATCGGTACCTACCCGGACCATTTGGTGTAAACAGTGCGGCTTCTGCATTTTCGATTTCCTGAAAAGCAAGTGAATCAGGACTGAAACGCTCCCATTGATACCTCAAATCAGCTACTTTAGTCGTGTTTAACTGCACTACCTCCAGGTTAAACCCTAACTCCTCATCGCTACAATAAAGAACATCATCCGTATTATTTTCCAGCGAATTCCTGATCTGAATGACTGGACCGGGCGCCAGACGCATCCTGAAAGGCTGAGAAAGTGCACCACAAAATCCATCGGCAACCGCCACATGGATATCTACTTCTATCGTTTGGTTAACGTCTATTCCAAATAAAGCCGCATTAATGGCCAACACACTATCCTCTTCGTCTTCCAGAAAGATAAATTCCAATGAGTCTACGGGACGGTAAACCCAAAAATATTCTGCGCTCTCGCTTTTGTAAGTGCTGCTTAGCTCAATCAGCGCTCCCTGGCAAAGCAGGGAATCTCCATCGATGCCTACTTGAAAATCCAACCCGCTGGAAGGATCTACAGTCACCTGAACAGGATCAGAGATAGCCGAACAATCCGTTGTCACCTGCACACGATAAAATCCAGGGATGGATGCCTGATAAAAACGCAGACTGTCTGCTCCGCCCGCCTCAATATAATCCGAAAGATCGTTTGATTCTACCGGGCTGTACAACCATTGATAAGCGGCCTCCGCCACGGGGTCGGCCAGAAGAAACACGTGATCAGCCCCACCGCATATGTTTACTTCCGTATTAACACTTGAAGTTATTTCCGCACCTGGCAGGCTTAACTCATGAACAGTAAAATCGGGAGAAGCCCCTGAACATCCGTTTTTTGTGACCTCCAGGCGATAATCACCCGCGATGTCATCTGCCCCACTATCCAGTATGAGGGAAATCTCCGTACCAATTTCTTCATATCCGGTAGAAGTTCTTCTTTGCCATGAATACGTATCCGCAGAGCGGTCATACGAATCAAATACGATCTCATCTCCCTTACATACTACCTGAATGGTATCGTAAGCCAGCGCGGTTCCTCGTATTGGAAATGGAAAGGCCGTATCGGAAAAAATGGCATGGTCCGAAAAACTTGCACATTGCGTTACTGTATCCGTGAATTGGGCGACAACGAGCCCACCTTGTAGTTGTGTTAAAGTAATCTCTTCCCCTTCACCAATCTCAGAAAATATAAGACCAGAGAGGTCGGGGTTGGGTCCGGAGCTTCTTTTTACGGCCTCAAGGGGAATGGATCGATGAAACAACGACCGCAACCAAGTTACTTTGACACGTGGTGAAAAAGAGGTCGCTCGTAAGGTTCTCAGTGAAGGGTCATCTGTATTGCAATAAAAGAAATCGGATGTACCTATGGATGCATTCGTATGCTCAATGGTACCCGTAGGAAACACCGACCAATAAACGGCTCCCACACCTGTTACTGAACAATTTTGTTCCGTCAAGGTCAATTTGTAATAAGTGGTATCGTCAGATACGACGCTTGGTGGCTTGTTGATGACCACACGCTGTTCGTTTGATAATGGGATGAATGTGATGCCATCCAGCGATTCTTCCCATAAATACTTAGTAAACGCTCTTCCATATTCGCTCCGAAGACTTAAAGAATGTGTCGCTGGGTCACCAGGAAAAAAACAGTGTACTCCTGCCCCACGAATAGCTACAAACATGACTTCTTCATCCGTTACCTCTACTTCTGCCGAAATACCCTGACATCCTGCCGAATCAGTAACGATGACCCGGTAAAAACCTGCCAGATTCGTGGTCAACACAACCGAATCGCTATCGTCCGTATTGAGGTTTTCAAAAAATGCCTCCCCTTCCGCATTGGGGACGAGTACCTGCCATTGATACGATTCGATGGAATCTTCAGGAATATTGGTAGTCGCTT
The DNA here is from genome assembly GCA_039192005.1 of Bacteroidota bacterium. Classification (GTDB taxonomy): domain Bacteria; phylum Bacteroidota; class Bacteroidia; order Cytophagales; family Cyclobacteriaceae; genus Ekhidna. The sequence continues at coordinate 4,492 of JBCCXH010000186.1, read as the reverse complement.
CCAAAAACACTTCACCACAAAGCTGTATTTCGCTACGTTGTCGAATATCTGCCTGGTTGACTACCTGTGCATGAACCGTTAGTAAGCTACTTGTTTGTGTCCCTAATACGACTCTCACAGCGAAAAACTCACTGGCAATCAAAAATGGCGTAACAAATTCTGATTGACCATCGGAACCATCCAATATGCCTAATGAAACCCATGTCCCATCTACATTTTCCCTAAACCATTCAAATTGTAAGTTGGCGTCATCAATAGAGCTAAAAGCAGTGAGCAGTGCATTACCAGCTCCACAAATACGGTCTCCTTTGGCTGTAATGGCAGTAGAATCTGTGAGATCTTGAGCAAACGCATCACTCATTAGGACTGATATGGTGAATAAAAAGGCTAGAAACCTCATAGCAGGCGTGTGTATTTTGTGAACGGCGCAAATCTAATACACTCAAAAGTGATTAATCTACCGCATGAGTAAAATTATCAAATGATGTCGGAAAAAAAGGCTTTGTGCCTAAGCTTTCGATTCAATATGGGGTACAGTAAAACGGAGACCAATATCAAAGAAGTCCCCAGATAAAAACCAACACTCATTTCTTCACGATCTCCAAAAATCACCAGTGCAAGTAAGATGCCATAGACAGGCTCCAGGTTAATCGTCAAATTAATCGAAAACACCGTAAGACGCTTCATTAACCCAACCCATGCAGAGTAGGCATAAACCGTACAGATCAGTGCCAGTAGTATCAGGTAAATAAAGTCAGATAAAGGACCCATTAGCTGCAACTCATCAGCATAGTAATGGCGATAAATCGGAAAAAACAGAACGGTTGAAAAACAGGCGCCCACCATTTCATAAAAAGTAATCACGTATGGGTCATGAATTTTGGAAAGCTTCCCATTAATAACAGAAAATAAGGATGCCAGAAAAGCAGACAAAATAGCTACTAAAAGACCCGACAAGTAGTCCATTTCTACATTGAAGATGACAACGATGCCAATCAATGCGATGAGTCCCAGGATCACTTCAAACCCTTTCACTCGTCTACCCAAAGAGAGGGGTTCGATGATCGCGGTCCACAACGAGCAGGTGGCCATGCCAGCAAGGCAGACAGAGACCGTTGAAATGCGGGCAGAAAGAAAAAAAGTCACCCAATGAGCTGCAATCATTGCTCCGGTTCCCAATACGATCAGGTAGTTTTTGGTGTCACCGATTTTAAAGCCGGTTTGCCTCGCTTGTACCACTACCAGTAGTCCAAGCGAAGCAATAAGGGTGCGGTAAAAGACTACTTCCAAAGGCGGCATCGTAATCAGCATTCCAAGGATAGCGGTAACCCCCCATATCATCACAATGAAATGCAAATGCAGGTAATCTTTTCGAAGACTCATTATCGAGGTACCGTCTTATATAGTAGCAATCCGACAATAGAGAAAACGATATTGGGTATCCACACCGCCAGAATCGTATTCATCGTACCCGCTTCCGCAATGGCATTGGCCAGAATAAACGTGATGATGAACATGAAGGCAATCAGAAAACCCAGGGCGATTTGAAAGCCTGTACCCTGCCTCGACTTACGTGCGGAAACGATCAGGCCAATGAACATCAGAATGGTCACCGTAAAGGGTGACATGTATCGTATGTACTTCTCAATCTGATACAGGTGGACATCATCCGCTCCCCTTGATTTTTGCAAATTGATGTAGTCGTTGAGTTCTGTCAGCGTCATGGTCTCCTGATGTCGATCTTTATTTTCAAAGTCTTTGGGTGAAAGGGAAAGTACGGTGTCCATCTCTGTACCTGAATCCACGATTTCCGTCGTATCCAGAATGATCCGTTGCTGCCAGTTTTTTAGTGTCCACACACCCGAAGTATCCCACTGGATTTGCTTTGCTGTTATTTTCTCTAGTAGTTGCTGATCTTTGATTCGTTCCAATGTAACGGTCGTTCCCACTTCCCGTCTGTTATCGTATCTGAACAAATAGACGTACCCTTCAGGCCCAATTTTAAAATGAATGTGTTTCCCCGAGTAATAAAACGGGTCTTTCAGGTATTCCAACTCAAAGGCTATACGAAACTTATTGGCACTTGGGATGACGTAACTATTGAGATAAAAGCTGGCAGACCCAATCAATATAGCAGCAATTAAGTAAGGAAACATGAGCCGTTTGAAGCTAACCCCGCTGGCCAAAATCGCAACAATTTCGGTTTTAGCGGCCATTTTAGCCGTCACAAAAACCGTAGCAATGAATACCGTAATGGGTGTAAGCAGGCTGGCAATGTACGGAATGAAGGTCAGGTAATATTTCCAGATCAGGTCTCCGCTTACCTCATTCTTAATGAAGTCGTCATTTTTCTCAGTAAAGTCAATGACACAAATGATCAACTCCAGCAAGGCCACTACAAACACGAAAGTGGTCAATAACTTTTTCAGTATGTACCAGTCTATCTTCTTCATAATCTCTGTGAAACCGTATCAATGATACCATTTTTCCATGAGGCAAAATTATCTTCCATAATGTGCTTTCTTGCTTCGCCGACCAGCCATAAATAAAAACTTAAGTTTTGGATGCTTGCAATTTGCGAGCCAAGCATTTCGTTGCTAACAATCAAATGCCTAAGATACGCTTTTGAATAAAACGTACCGACATAACCTCCCAACCCCGGATCGATGGGAGAAAAGTCTTCTTTCCACTTTTCATTTCTGATGTTAATACTACCTTCTGTGGTGTAGAGCATGCCATTTCGAGCATTTCTTGTAGGCATGACACAATCAAATAGATCTACGCCCAAAGCAATGCATTCCAAAATGTTTGCCGGTGTCCCCACCCCCATCAGGTAGCGGGGCTTATCTTTAGGAAGGATGCCGCAGACCAAATCGGTCATTTCGTACATATCTTCTGTAGGCTCGCCCACAGAAAGCCCTCCAATGGCATTTCCTTCTCTCTCTTTACCAGCGATGTACTCAGCAGACATTTTTCTCAGGTCTTTATAGGTACTTCCCTGCACAATCGGAAACAGGGTCTGATTATGTTCGTACAGAGGTGCCCCGTTATCAAATTGACGAATGCAACGGTCCAGCCAACGATGCGTCATGTGCATGGAACGCTCCGCATAGTCGTATTCACAGGGGTACGGCGTACACTCATCAAACGCCATGATGATGTCTGCCCCAATTGTTCGCTGGATGTCCATCACGTTTTCAGGGGTGAAAAAATGACGCGATCCGTCAATGTGAGATTGAAAATTCACTCCTTCTTCCTTGATTTTCCTACTGTTGGCAAGGGAATAGACCTGATACCCCCCACTATCTGTCAGGATTGGTTTATCCCAGCCATTGAATTGATGGAGTCCGCCTGCTTTACGAATCACATCGAGTCCGGGCCTCATGAAAAGGTGGTATGTATTTCCTAAAATGATCTGAGCAGAAATATCCTCATGAAGCTCTCGCTGATGAACGGCCTTTACCGTACCCGCCGTCCCCACAGGCATAAAAATAGGAGTTAAAATCTCTCCGTGATCCGTCGTGACGACACCCGCTCGTGCGCTTGATTTGCTGTCCGTTTTTTGAAGGTCAAATTTCATGGAACGCAAAATTACGCTGATCAGGGGTTATACCTATGACATTCCCTTAAACACTCATTTAAAAACCCTTGCCCACAGTATCCCACTTTTGCTTAGTGTGATATACAAGCAATAACGCTATGTCTCCGCACATTTTTAACTTTTTAACTGTCAAAAAAATACATAGAAGTAGCTGTAGATATGACCAAATGCCATTGTTCGACTCACTAATGCCAGTCTGGATGGCTCAATTGACTCCGTTGACGGCTTACATGGAACGTTTTTTACAGTCCGTCGCAAAGCCAAGGATCGTCTCCCAAAATAAAAGAAGCTATTTTTTGACGGTTCGCCGCTGCGATCAAGGAAAAATCATGGGTTAAAGCGTTTAATTAAGGTTTTTGGAGATAAAATAGTTTAATTGGGACCAGTATTAATCTCAGGATACGTGACTTGTTCCTAACAATAAACTTAAAAAAGGCCATCCGGCATAAAATGAATATGTCGCAAAACCTTTTCATTTCGCTAACATCCGGGTCCGCAAATTTCTTACACCGTCACCTACCCTTAGTTTCCTAGCGGCTCCAAAGAGGAAATAAGCAGAACTGCCGCAGGAGCAACTGTCTCAAAGGGCAAAGTTCGATTTGCTACAATCTTGTTTAAGTGTAGTCAGAAGTTTAAATCCGCAAAATAAAAAAGGTCTGAAAAAACTCCATTTTCAGACCTATAGGTAGCATAATCGTTATGAACTACTATTTGGATAACATATCCGGGTCAGGCCAAGCCTAACCGTCCGTGCCTAGTCTTAAAGAAAATCCGCGACACTTTTTTGAGCGATTCTGAGAATATAAAAACTTACTGCGGCGGGCTATTGCTTAACTATAGCTAAAAACCACCGACTAGGCTTATTTTCTACGCCTCATGTCGGATCAAAAT
>JBCCXH010000185.1:0-9481 GCA_039192005.1 Bacteroidota bacterium | reverse complement strand
CAAGTCAGACGTATTTGAAAAGGGATAAATGCCAGGCCATACAGGTCGCTACAATGGTTGATTTGGGTAAAAGTAGTTTTTTGACAAGGTAGTTTATGACTCGTAAAATCGTTGCTATTGATGCCATCAGATTAAATACATAAAATAACACACACATTATGAAACCATTATTAGAAATAAAAACATCTATACAAAGAATATCAAAAATGTCTATTGATATTCATCTCGTAGAAAGCGAGAAAAATTCATAAACAAATCCTGTAGAACATCACAGGGCGACAAACTTAACGGGTGACATGAGTTCAAAGGAAATATTGTACAACCTGTGTCGCTTAGCATCTACTGTTAGAATTAGTTTTTGAAGAATTTTTCATAAGTCTAATGAGAAAATAATGCCTTTAATCAGGTATTTATGAAAAGTGAAACAGGGGCAGACCATCCCTAAAGGCTGTTATGAAGTTTGATAAAATATCATAACAAGTGAGTAACCTCAAACAATTAGGGGTACAAAACGACAGTGACGAGAGGTCGTATTTTTTAAAAATCAATCATCTACACGGATGCGTCATTAGCAATAATCAAGAACACATACTAAATCATATTACATATTTATAAATCATGAAAATCAATCAGTTTTTATTACTTAACATCTTAGGAGTACTACTGCTGTCATCGTGTGATAACGATGATAGCGCCAGCACTCCCATTGAAGAACCGACCAATGAACAAAAAGCCAGGGCTTTTAACGAAGGTATCGCTACAGGAGATAGATCCGTTTTAGACTGGATGGACGAAGGTTACATCCAGCACAACTTAAACATACCAACAGGAAAAGCTGCAATCGAAAATTTTTATAACGGAGAGCCAACAGGCATTACAGTAGCCATCCACCGATCCTTTGAAGCGGGTGATTATGTCTTTGTACAAACAACTATGGGAGGCACCTGGGGACAGATTTTCGGTTCAAACACCGATAACATTTTGTACGATGTGTGGCGATTTGAAGATGGATTTGCTGTAGAACATTGGGATAACATTATCCCTGTGGTGGACGATGGTGACGGCACCACACAAACAGATGGCGCAACTACACCTGCAGCTGACCTGGACAGGACGGGTGCAAACAAGGCTTTGTTGGAAGACATGTCGCAAACACTATTCGTAGAAGGAGACTGGACAAACGTTCGGGACTATTTTGATTTGGATAATTACGTTCAGCATAGTGTAGGTGCAGGGACTGACGGCGCATTTCTTGCTACTCTTGAGGGTCAGACAGGCGTTTCTTTTTACGATGACATTAAGTTCGTACATGTACTCGGAAATTTTGGTTTAGTCATGTCTCAGGGACCGGACATTACCGGTCAGGACACCGATGGTGATTATGCCTACTATGATTTGTTCAGAATAGAAAATGGTAAGATTGTAGAACACTGGGATGCCATTACAAAAATTGAAGATCAATCTACTTGGGCACATAATAATGGTAAATGGGGAGATGATGCACTTATTATCAGTGAGGATATAGACATTACGCTACGAAATACGTTACAAAATCCCGGTGAAGACGAAGTGCCTTATCCAGCTCTATTTGGCTTGACAGAAGATGCTTTTGACGAGCACGCAACCTTATCATTAGATGAGTCCGAATTTGCAACTGCTTTAGCACAAACCAGCACACCAGTAGGCGATATTAGCGGACTGTACCGAATTGATATCTCTGGAAATGCGATCAAGTTCAGACTACTTCCTGAAGCTGATGATCCTTTTTGGCAAAGCGTTTTTGAAGTGTACCCCGCCGGGAAATTTGACAGGTACTACCTCACCTTTTCAGCGCCACATAACATTACAAGTTTTACAAGCAATAACGCGTCGGTCAATTTAAGAATTGATTCTGAAACAGTCATTGTCGTTGAGATTGGTGAAGGATACGATTTCAATCCTGGCGTTTCCTTTAGGTTAGATATCAATTAATTCCCACAAGGCGACCATCTGAAAAATGAAAGCGGCTTAGCGTGGTTGGTTCATATAAGTACTAAAACCTAGTGAGGATGTATTGCCATGAGTCGATGACTCATGGCTGGTTTCTTTTCTACCGCCTTATCGAAATTGCTTTTCAAACCGGTTTCAACGACCCCTCCTATTTATCCAAGTTTTTCCACAAGCACACCAGCCTCTCACCAAAAGAATTCAGGGAGTTGTTTTAGAAAAGTAGTCCTTCCGTCTATCAATAACTGAGACACTTTCCCCATTTTCCGATTTTTACAATTTTTATGAGCGTTTCTACCATAAAGTAGATCCTTACTGTTCACACTTTTGCTTTCATTCTTATAAGTAAAACAATAAACAATGAAATCATTAACAGTACTATGTATGATTGCCTTAGTCGTTACAGGGGCATGCAATGCATCAGAAAAGGGCGATCAGGACACCACGCAACTTACCGCTTCGCAAGACAATGAGCCGGATGATCAGGAGTCCAAAAAAACCATGGAAATAGCCATGGCGTTCATGGATGCGATGGGTAAGGGAGACATGGACAAGATGGTGAGCCTGATGCATGATGACATGGTTTGGCAAAATGCCGGAGATAGTGACCTACCATGGATAGGCCCCTGGAAAGGCAAGAAAGCCATCTTAGAAGAATTCATGCCTGCCTTTGGCGCAAACTTTCAAACCATAAAATGGGAACCGAATGACGCGTTTGCCAGCGGCAATACAGCAGCATTTTTCGGCCAAATGGTAGGTCTTTTGACGAAATCAAATAAGAAAACCAAAGAGTTTACCTATGCCCTTCGTGTGAAGGTAAAAGATGGGAAGGTCATACTCTGGAATTGGTTTGAAGATAGCTACGAAGTATCCAAAGCATACAAGGACAACTGAAACACCCAGGAAAAATATGAAGAGGGTATGACATGACCCTGGGTGGCTCCTTGAAGAGTCTTCATTAATTAACTAAAAACGGAACTTACAACAGGTGAAATGACCTGAAGAGTACGTGTACGTGGTTTTAAATTCGAAAGACCGATGTTATTCAAATTTCATTGGTCTTTTATTATAAAAACCATTGAGAATGAATAGCTCTTAAGGCAATAACCAACTATAGAAAACGACAGATACAACTCAATAAAAGAACTGATAAACATTTAAAAAATGAAAGAAAGAGAAGTAATACGCGCAGGAGAAGGAGAAGACTACAACTACTCTCAGGACCATTGCTTTGTGAAACTTTCCTCCAGACACACAGACGGAGCGTTGAGTTTCGTCGAGGATACCCTGAAGCCGGGTTTTTACCTGGCAAGGCATCACCATAAAATCATGACAGAGATTTTTTACATTCTTGAAGGAGAAGTTGAACTCATTTTTGATGACGAAACAATAGTATGCGGACCTGGCGATACCGTCACCGTCCCTCCCAATATATGGCATGCTGCGGGCTGCAAAAACGGAGGAAAGATGTTAAGCATCTTTAAAAACGGACAGTTTGACCTTTACCTGGAACGATTATCGAAGATGTCTGACAGTGATTTTGAAGATGCCGCACTAATGAAATCTGTCTCAGAAGAATTTGATATCTACGAAGGTTAAAGAGTATAAACGAACTAACTCGCTTCGCATTAACATGTGAGTTAGTGGTGAGTAGATAGCCGTGGGTTTTAGACTCACGGCGTTTTTATTTACCCCTATTACCCAATCAATGTTAGCGATCTTCCATCGAGTACCTTACTCACTTAGTGGCAAAAGCTCCAAATAAATGCCACTCATCAAATGCCCTTTGGACCTCCCGCTAAGTTGTAAGGTGTACACTCCAGGCTCGTCAAACTCAACAAAAACAGGGTAGTTTTCCTCTACATAACTGCCCCACTTTCCATTGGGTGTTTTACGGGGCGAGACACTCAACCACCCGTCCTTACCGATGCCTTCTTTTGGTGTAGGCGTTTTACCCAACCCCGCTGGATATATCCTCGATGCAGCATCTTTTTCGCCATAAAAATTGGCTGCATTCGGAAATCGTATCCAGATGCTACTTGCAGTTTCATCAATACCTCCACCACCTGTAAGGGTGAACACATACCTTCCTTCTTGCTCAATTTTTATCATGACTTCAATCAAGCCTGAACCAGGTTGTACTGCATGGTCTTCCCCCTTCCAAACCACGTATTCAACTACCTTACTGTCCTCTTTTCCGCTTTCAATCGTCCATCCTTCACTGAGCGGCAGGCTGGCCACTTCTATTTCCACCTGACCCCCTTTCTCTTCAACTAAGACGCGCTCATCCGCTACATTTTCTGCACGCTGGATAAGCACGATCCATTCTTTTGTTGGATCTCCCGGTGGCCTGCCAATAGCATGGGTTCCCTTCCCTGAGATACGATTCTTCGTTCCGTCCTGCAACGGTCCTCCGCCTACCGGGTCAAACCATTTAACCTGATACGTACGTGCCTTTTCTAAATACAGGTTGGCAAAAGTTGCACCGGATAGTTGAATCAAATACGTGTCATTTTCTTTGGCAAAACAGCGCCCATTGTCCACCAGGTCGTTTCTGTTTTCCATTTCCCAAAAGGGGATGTCATTATTCAAGAAAAAGTCGATGGCCGTTTTGGTCTGTTTGAACATGTTTTCCCTCAATGTAAAATCCTCGCAATACAAATCGTTCTGACGATGCTTATAGCCATAGTACCAGGACACTCCACCCCCGCCGGCCATCAACGTACCCCAGATGCCTTCTCTCCTGGGCAGGTCATGATCAGGGTCATCTTCATCCGTTTTCACGCCGTATTGGGCAGAAATACATTCATCAAAAAACACCACCCAGGGGTGCCCTCTACGCTTAGCTTCATTTATGCGGTAGAGCATCTTCGAATGCACCTGATCCCAATTGTCCGCACTCGCATGCAAGGCGAAATAGGTGAATTCCGGCGTATCCTTATAATCTTCTCCGTTAATGTCTCCGTTATGCAAACCGACAGCATGTTGATACGGATCCATAGCAGCAAGATGAGCCATACGTTTTGAGTTATATTCCGGTGGGAATTTATGATAGAGCCGGGTTTCCTCACTGATGATCCAAACCAGGCCATTTAAGTGAGCGAAACGAGCGACCATTTCCCGATAATAAAGTTTTCGCTCCAATCCCAACGCCTCTCCATGATCCAGCATTTGTTCATTTTCGGCCTCAAAAAGCAACGCGGTGAGCAATAACCCTTTATCATTCATGTAGGAGAACACCTTGTTCCATTGATCCAGCTTTGAACAATCGAATCGGGTAAAATCTTCAGGGTCCGTCCAGGGCCATGAATCATTCCCATCTCCTTTGAGGGTAGTCAAAATAACGTACTGACTGTTTACTCCCTGCTGAGACAGGTAGTTAATCGCACCTAGCATGTTTTTACCTTTTCCGTTTTTCCAGGTATAGTCGATCGCTTCTTCCTGATAATGTGCTTTATGCACATCGTAAGAATGAAGAAAGTTTCCTTTCAGGTCACGCACGTCGTCAAATTCATCGTATGCCAGGAAGGTTTCCGGTGAGCCCTGACCGGCCTTTAAATAATAGTTACCACTTCCTTCGTACCTGAGGTAACGACCGCCATCAAATAAGAGCAATCCTTTTTCCGGACTTCTGAAGTCCACGCCTATCTTATCTGATTCTTTGATGGTAAAGTCACCTGCATAGCCATCTAATCGAGACGCTTTTTTGCCTGCCCCGGGATCATCTTTATAAGAAACAGCAGCAATGTTTTCGCCTTTTCTGAAGGCAACCTTAAACGTCCACCTTCCTGTTTCTGTCGGGGTAAAAATCACGCGCCATTTATTACCCGCCACTGCGCCCGTATTGGCTGCATCTCCATCCGCAGCAAAATAGCCTGGTAAGATATAGCTGGTCCCTTGTTCGCTTGTAAATACGACGTCCAGTCGGTAATTGGAAAACGGATTGTCCGTTGCATCTTCACTGGTGCCTGGCCCGTCCAATGTCAGGATAACGCGGTGCCATTGTTTGAACTCGCCTTCTATGGTTATCGGCTGAGTAAAGCCAACAAACAAAGAGAGTAGCAAAAAGTAAATGGCCAATCCCAGCTTCATTTTAAAACGTTTTGATAACAAATAATACATTTCCACAAACCATAAAACGTAAAGTAACCAGCGTCTTGGCTTTTCATTGAATTACACAATCAAATCATGCCAGACCCAGGCGATACAAGCAGTGAATTTAAACCAATCCCATTGACAGGAGCCTGATATAACGTTTGCGTGACCTGAACCCGGAATCGATCAGAACCATCAAGAACGCACCCGGGGTAAAGGAATAAGTGCAGCACCCAAGTAATCATCACATATTACCTTTAAAGAGTAGTGACGGAAACAAGAACTGACTAATTTCAAAGCGTCCTCAAAAAAAGACCAAAAAGCACCTGAAGTCTTTACTCACTCACTATCAGGCAGTTATTCTCTATTTGAAACCCGCCGGGGGATACTACCCTTTTTGTTCGTTATTGACGGAACCTGATGCGATGTATAGGTTTGCGACAGAATAAGGCAGTATGCTCGATCAGGGCATGCCACCGATGCAATAAACCCGTATAAGTTTTTATTGATGAGTAATGTATGAACTTTGGTTTTAGCAAAAAGATTAATTAGAAAAAGAATAAATGAACATTCAAGACGTAGTAAAAAACAGGTATACAGTAAAAGCTTTTGATGCAAACAAAACGGTATCGGAAGAAGATATGGAGAAGGTAAAAACCCTGTTGCAATACAGCCCTTCCAGCACCAACCTACAACCCTGGCACTTTATTATTGCCGGATCGGAAGAAGGAAAAAAGCGTGTAGCAAAGGCCACGGAGGGTTTCTTTCATTTCAACAGTGAAAAAGTACTGAAAGCATCTCATGTCGTGGTTTTTTGTTCCCGAACAGCAGCAGATCCCGAATACATGAACCATTTGCTGGAAAAAGAAGATCAGGACGGACGCTACCCAAATGAAGATGTAAAAAACAGCATGCACGGTGGGCGCAACCTGTTTGCTGACATCCACAGGTATGATGTTAAAGACTTCCAACACTGGATGGAAAAGCAAGTGTATCTGAATATTGGAAACTTCCTGTTAGGGGTAGCTGCATTGGGAGTTGATGCCGTTCCGATGGAGGGAATAGATTTTAAAAAGCTGGATGAAGAATTTGGCTTACGCGAAAAAGGATTTACATCCATTACCGTGGTGGCTATCGGATACCGGTCAGAAGATGACTTTAACTCGCCCGAGAAAACGCCTAAGTCAAGGTTATCTCAGGAAGAAATTCTGACGCTTGTCTAGCTTTGTTAGTCTCTAACCTGAACAATTTATAAACTTCCTTACTCCAGATCGACCTGCGACAGATCTCCTGCATTTTGAGCGTTCGTAACGAAAGTTTATAAATTGTTCATACTAAGGCAATGAAAGAGGCCATTTCATAAAACGCAGTCACCTCCCTTCTCTCAACAAAAAGACGTTTTACCAGCATGTGTTGATGTGCCAATTACCTCCCAATAACTTTTTCTTTCCAGTTAACGAATCAATTATTATTAGGATGGATACCACCTTTTACTTCGATTTTTTTTCAGTTGCGAATTTCACGAATCACATTTCTATCAAAGAAAGAATTCTTTTACACTTACCTCATATTTAACAGAAAATTCATGGTCATCAGTTATTTTTCGGTTAATTTTATGGCTCATGACTAATTAACCAAGCTGCGGACCACATCCAAGGCTGCCATAACAACATGCTATGAAAAACCTCATAAGATTAAGTGTACTTGTATTGTTTTGTTCACTAACCGCTTGTCAAGAGGACATTCCTGAGACAAACACAACCCCTTCTCATCATGATCAACATCACGATCCCCATGATGTAGATGAAACTGGTGATCCAGGTGCGGCGGGAGGTCCTAATTAATCGATCCAACGCTTACTTTTCGATCACCCAATCACTACACACATTTTTTAATCTTACGAAGACGTAATTAATGAAGAATTTTTTCACAACCATTCAAAAGCTATGCCTTGCCCTGTTAGTGGTGGCCTGCACGGAAGCGGTCGAAGAACCTACATCCAATCAGCTGATGGAGTTTTGGCAAAGAAAGATTGAGCTTTCACCAGCTGAACAGGAAAAGCAAGCATTGGAAAACATTGCTCATTCAAATGATGATTACCTGAAAGCCATTTCCCATTTCATTGTTGGATATTATGAAAGAGCTAAAGCTAATTATGCTGCGGAACTTGAACATTATGAAAAAGCACAATTTTTTCTAACAGAGAGTGGTCTCGTTGACGATAAATTATTAGGTCATATCTACCGAAACAATGGGTTGATTGCTCATAAATTTTCCGAATATGATCAGGCAATTTCTTATTATGATTCAGCATTGGTTCATTACAATCACTATCCGTCCAACTTTACGAATGAACGAATGACAACGCTTTATTTTAAAGGAATTTCTCTTAAGCTTTTGCATGAGTTTCAGGACTCCCAAGAGGTGTTTAATAAGTTAATTGGTCATGCGAGAGTCGTTAATAATACGCAATGTGAAATCAAGGCCATGCGGCAACTTGGAGAAGTCAATATTAAAATGTCAAATTACGCTAAAGCCGAAACGTATTTAAAACAATCCATAAAATTACTTCAAGAATCAGGTGTTGCCAACGCGTTATTAGAATTACAACTTTATCAAAGTTTGAGTAAAAACTATTACTATTATGAGGACTTTGAACAACAAGAGATATACTTAAGGCGAGCATTAGATGTAGGAGTAGAAAGTAAAGCGTTCCTCCTCAATGTAGACTTGGGAGAGAGTCTCATCAAACAAGGGAAAAATCAGGAAGCATTGAAACTTCTCAAATCCATTGAAAAAGATTACCCTTCACAACCTCTTAATGAAGACAACATTCATATTTATAAACTTCTGGGGGAAGTAAGCCCCAACCCTACCTCCTACTTACAAAAAGAGTTGGAAGAGTTAGCAAAGTATCAGAAAGAAACAAATACCATCTTATCACAGCAGAAGCAGGATGAATTGCGGAACATCAAACTTCGGGCAACCCAGCAAATCAGGCAATCGGAGCAGAAAGAGGTTTTACTAAAAGAAAAGCGACGGTACATAACCATCATTACGCTATTGCTCTGCTTGTTAGCCATTAGTTTCTTTCTCTTCTTTCGAAAGCTTTACGCGATCAGAATGAAACACAAGCAGATACTCAAACAAATTCAGCTGGTCTTGGCCAGGATATGACGAATCATTTGTTTTGCTACATAGATGGGTTCAATCATCAAAAAATCCCAATTTCGAGTCTCATCGCGTATCACGCTTTTTAACTAGAATTACTTAATAGTAGGATTCCGTTTTAAAAGTCCTCGGGATTAAGGTTTAAGAAAACGAATTAAGAAACTACTATCCGATTAGATGGGCTAAATTCCCTAATTTTATCTATCCGTGAAACCTCATTTTTAGTTTG
>JBCCXH010000184.1:0-9509 GCA_039192005.1 Bacteroidota bacterium | reverse complement strand
GAATACTTTTGAACAGTGTATAGAAAGGAAAAAAATATCTGAAGTGTACTTATTTTTTTCTTTCATAAAAAACCATTTAAAGTACTCAAAGAGGTACCTATAAACGATAAACAGAATTATGCCATGAGGATAAAAGTTTTAATGCTTACAATCGTCATCTTGTCACTAAGTGGGGTTACCTGGGGCCATCCTCTCAAAATGTCCTACAGTAAGATTACAATCTCTTCCGGAGGCCACGTAGAGCTGGAGACGCGCATTGCTTTAGATGATCTAACGTTGCACATACAAAATTTGTACGGCCTGTATCAAATTGATTTTTCAGTCATGGAGAGCGATGGCGCAAAAGCATTACAGCGCTATCTTCAAGATCATTTTTATTTTGTGCAAGATGGAAAGAAGTTAAACCTTCAAATCAATGCTGTTTCCCAAAATCGCACAGCATTAATACTGAATATGACTACAGCTGGCAAATTAGATGCCACCAAAGAAGTGTTTTTGGTTAATACGTTATTGTGTGACGCTTCAGTAATGCAAACGAACTACGTAAAGCACGAGGACAAGTATCATATGCTTAGTATTGGTAATCCAAAGGTGAAGATTCAGATCAACTAATGGGACACTACATTCAGTTCGGTATTGACCATATTTTAGATCTGGAAGGGTTAGATCATCTGTGTTTTATCGTTTCTTTTTGTCTTATGTATTCAATGCAGGACCTACGTAAAATTGCGGGGCTCGTAACGGCATTTACATTAGGACATAGTATTACTCTGGCTCTTGCAGCACTCGATAAGATTTATGTAGATTCGGACCTGATCGAATGGCTTATTCCGATCACCATCTTGATAAGTTGCTTACTTAACTATTGGACACTCCTAAAAGAACCTAACTATCGTGCCCCAAAGGGCTACCTGATCTACATCATCATACTGTTTTTTGGTCTCATTCATGGCCTTGGTTTTTCCAACTTTCTTTCAGCCATGTTATTTGAAGGAGAAGGGATCGTGGTTCCGTTACTTGGTTTTAACATTGGGATTGAAGTGGCACAGTTGATCATCGTTTTTATTGTACTTCTGATTCTTTCATTGAGTGATCGAATGCTGAAATCTAAAAAAGTAGTCAGGCTGGTCTTGAATACAGGAGTGACATTGCTGGTACTTCAAATGGTTTTTTTATAGAACTATCCATCGGATCTAACTGTGTGAATAATGCGTTTCTTTATCAAGGTTTTCAACCACTTTTGAAACAATTACTACATTCCACTATGGCTGTTTCACGACGCGTCTTAATCAGGCAGGTAGGCCTGACACAACAAATAATTCCTGATTTATACGTCTAAAAATCAATGTTCAACCCGAAGTAGGGCATGATGTAGCGATTCACTTCCAGATCACCGGTAGGGCCGGGCTCCCAGAAATAGTAATATTCCACACCGGTGGCTAAAAATCGGTTCATGTGATAAATGAAGCTGATTTTTGCTAACGAGCGTTCATCAAAAGAAAAGACATCTTTCAGTTCGTTGAGGTTAGTTTTCGTATAGCTGGCATGCAGCGAATACTTATCCAGTAAACGTTCCAGGTCTGCGTGAACCCGAACGAGGGCAGGGGCGGTCTCAGAGACATCGTCCGGGATCAATAAGCTGCCACCGAGCTGCACTTTCTGTAGGACATGTCCGGTCAGGGAGCCATAAATCCCGTTGGTTTTGGCGGCGCTGACGACGTTGAAGATTCGGGCATCTTTTTCCAGCTCGTACGTGGCATCGAAAAATTGGGGAAGGTAGTTTTCCGTGTAGGAGAGCCGCTCGATTCGGACATCTGTACTGAAGATGTCTGCGATGAAATGCATGCGGAAGTTGGCACCAAAAGAGGTTCCCGACCCTTTTTGAAGGTTGGTTTCGCCCAAAAACGCAGCAACACTTCTCAAGGTATCGCTTAATACATTTAGCCGGCTGTAATTCGCAAACAGGTCGATCTGGACGAACGGACTTCTAAATACCGTAATGCCCATATCCAGTCCAAACGCATTGATGCCTTCAGCTGTAAAGATGTATTTACTAGTCGTGGAATCGGTCAACGGAATATCCGTTTGGTCTTTATCGGAAACGAATGTCGCACCAAATTCCAATGTCCTGGCGACAGGAATGGGGGTTTTGGATAGCGGCCGAACGTACGGCCGGATGGCCAGCAGGTTCTGTGATGCCGGGTCAAAATCACTGTACATGGCTTCAATTCCGACCACCCCTTCGTAATTAAAGTCGGTATGAAGTCCAACCTTACGTTTTTCAAAGCTAATGGTATTGGTGTAGTTGTTGATCAGTCCACCATATCCGAGCATGAGTCCGTCAATCTCACCTACTTTGATGTAAACAGGATCGACTTTCTGTTGCCCATAGCGGATGTATCGGATCAGTCGTGCCGCCCCTACGCCGTCTTGGAAAATTTCGGTACGTACTTTTTGGCTTTCCAGTCCGTACAGGATCGGAACATTGAGTCCTACACCAACTTTTCCGATGGAGAACTCCGGGGATAACACCAGTCCGGCAAAATTCTCCCCATTGATGCGGGTGAAGGTAAATCCTCCTACAAAACTTCCGCTTCCCACCTCACTGCTTAACGGCGTACGAAAATCCTGGATGGGTTGCGCCTCCTTTTTCTCTTTAGGTTCTTTGGCTATTCCTTCTCCAAAAGGGTCGTCGTAATAGTTGTCCGTGGTATCAGTAGGTAGGACGTCCTCGGTTGATAGCGAATCAGTTTGAAGTGAATCCAACGGTGGGATCGTATCAGACGCGACCGTCAAAACCGGTGCCGGTGGGTTTTCGACCTTCTTTTTACTTTTCTTTTTCTTCTTATCCTTATTCGGCCACAAATAAGAATAGTCGCCATAAGGATCCGTTTCCTGAGCGATAGCAGGTGCACAAAAAAGAAGTAGGGTGAACGAAAAGGAAAAAAGTGCAAGTTTCAACATGTTTCCATTATCGATTAATCATATAAGCAAGTCTAATCAAGAGCTGCAAACCCTCAAAATAGTTGTAAAACAACATGATAATTCTGGACGAATCAAGGAAGATGGGGGATTAACCTGATTTAAAGGCACCTATTAGTCTATCTCTTTGAGTAGTTCTTCCGCACGATCTTTATACAAGCCATCATAGACTATGATCGCTGACAAGACCTTTTTGGTGTCTTCCATAGCTTCTTTTTTCAGGAATGTCAGTGCCAGGTACCACTGGGTAAACTGATAATAAGGACTTGAATCTTCAACAGACGAAAATTGTACAACAGCGAGCGGCTCTTGGTTGGTCTGTAGGTAGCAATTACCTAAGTACAGCCGGTATAGGTCCGTTTCTTCTGACACTTCAAGTTGCATCAACAAGTATGGAATGGCTTTTTCGTACTCCATTGCCTGGTACAGGGAGGCGCCTTTAACCGAATCTTCACTCCCTCTTTTAACAGATTCTATGGGGTAAGGTTGGTAATATTTTTCAAAGAGCGATGGGCTGGTGGTTAGCCGTATGATCCCCCAGGTTAAGCCAAATGCCACGACAAGAAAAGCGGCAATCTTTCTGTAAATGATCAAATCTCTCGTTTTTCCCCTTTTGCCTTGGCCGGCCTCAAACTGTTGTAGTTTTCTACGAAAATCAATGGACCCTTGATCCTCCATTGCTGTCCTCATGGCTTGGTAAACAGACAATTGATCCTCTAATTCCTGGTTCTCTTCGAGCGCTGCTTCAAAGCTCCTGAGGTCATCGTCGTTCAAGGTACCGGCAAGGTAGGCTTCCATCTTATCTAAAGCTTCTTCTGTCCATTTCATAGGCCATCTTTTTCATGGTGCTTCAATTCATTAAACAGGGGGTCTTCCGTTACCATCTTCAGAAGGCTACTCTTACATTTGAACTTCCTCTTTTTTACGTACCCTTCGGTCGTATTTCTCATCTCAGCTATTTGCTTCATGCTCTTCTTTTCAAAAAAAAGCCTGAGCAAGTCCTGGCAATCTTGACTTAATCGCAGAAAGTGTTTTTGGAAAAGATTCACCCGTTCTTCTTCATCCCATTTTTCCAAAACGTCATCATCAGGATGTTCCAAATCAGAAGTTACTTCCATTTTCACTTCTCTTGTTAGTTTCCTTTGCCTGTTGGACCATATTTTCTTGGAGACACCAATCAGGTACGTACCCAGTGTGCTGGTTAGTTCAAAATCACGTTCCCTTAACTTTTTATGGGTAATGACCATGGCATCCTGAAAAACGTCCTTTGCTTCCTCCTCGCTTCCTCCGTTTTTTATGATAAACCGAATGACATACGGCAAATGGTCCTGATAGCACCTCTCAAGTACGTTTAAATCTCCTGAGATAAACCCATTTACCAATCGCTGATCTTTCTTTCTCATTTAGTTAATGTCACAGTCCGTCATAAAGGAACCCCGAATAGCAGAACGTTAAAGACACGCTAATCTACTACTTCATATACATAAACCAGTTCCATGACTTGGGGTAACCTTTTCCGAACCTGCCACATAAATGAACTGAATTACTAAAATACACTTACTAATGTCAATAACTAATGGTCAAGCCAGTAGCAGAAAAGTCCCTTTTTTGTTCAAATGGCTATTTCTTATCAGTTGCCTGCTTGCTGTCCCATTTTTGGGTTTGGCACAGGAAAAGATTCTACCTAATCCCATTCCACCAGAACCTACCGCCGCTTCCCTGGGGAAGTATGGAGAAATTCCGGTTAGCCTGCATACGGGTATTCCTGATATTTCGATTCCCATATTCAACGCATCCGGTACGAAGCTCGACTTACCGATCAGCCTGACCTATCATGCAGGTGGTATCAAGGTGACAGAGTCGGCTTCCTGGGTGGGGCTCGGGTGGAGCCTCCGGGCAGGCGGAGTCATCAACCGACAGATCAAAGGAGTCCTGGATGTGGCGGATAATGGATACTTCAAAGAATCCGGTCGAATTGCCGAAAACCTGAATACTCCTACCAACTCTGAGGACGTGGAAAACATAAAAAAATTCATTGACGGAACATGGGACGGACAACCCGATGTGTTCACTTTTTCCTTTGCCGGGTATTCGGGCCGGTTCCTGATCAAGTGGGACAAAGAAGTGAAACTCATTACCCCGAGTAAGAAATTTAAGATTGAGTTTGAAGAATCGAGGACGACCAAAGACGGTACGGTATTAAATACAAGAGACCTCGTCAGTTTTGTCATCACCGTTGAGAATGGTACAAGGTATACGTTTGAAAGCACCATTGTTACCGATACGAAAGACCGGTGTACGCCCTTTCAGCTTGGAGGGCATCGGAATTACAAGTTTGTTTCCAGTTGGTACTTAACCAAAATCGAATCGCCTGGAGGGTATGATGAAATAACGCTTACCTACGAAAACTTTGCAAATGCAACCCAGGCCAATTTGGTCGAAACGCTCACCCAAAAATTATACCGTAGTGGCACAGAAACTGAATCAAGGTGCGATGATGTAGTAAAGTTTGCTTCCAAGCGCCTGAAGT
The DNA here is from genome assembly GCA_039192005.1 of Bacteroidota bacterium. Classification (GTDB taxonomy): domain Bacteria; phylum Bacteroidota; class Bacteroidia; order Cytophagales; family Cyclobacteriaceae; genus Ekhidna. The sequence continues at coordinate 3,997 of JBCCXH010000184.1, read as the reverse complement.
CCATCAAGACCGCAAAGTACGAAGTAGTGTTCGATGCCAATACACCCAGGGAAGACCTTCCACACCTCACCTGGATGGTACGTGATCGTGCGCTGGATCAAATCAAGATCTACAATAACGAAAACCAACTGATCAAATCCTTTTCCTTAGACTATGACTATTTTGAAAGCGACCTGATCTACCCAGCCGATGAAGAAGTATTTCACAAGCGACTGAAATTAGAGAAAGTCACAGAAACTGGTGCGAATGGCATTCGGTCCTCACCCTATGTTTTTGAATACAACGAAAACACCACTATACCATCGGTCAGGTCCAAAGGACAGGACTTTTGGGGGTTTTACAATGGGAAAGAAGATAACTCAACGTTAATTCCGACGCTCCAGATACGAACAACTGCAAGATATGATTTTGGAACCTTACCAGTTAGGAGATTAATTGAAGGTGCAGATAGGAAACCTGACTTCCTTGCAGCCTCGTTTGGACTGTTAAAGAAAATCATTTACCCGACAGGTGGATATACTTCCTTTCAGTACGAAGGACATGATTTTAATCCAAAATTTGCCAGGTTAGAGGTACCCAATGATGCGTATTTTAACCTGGATTATGATTATACAAATTACAGTATAAACGTACCTCAGGATAGCAGAATGGTTCAAGTAAACAACGGGATTTCCTCAGGAGACGCGAGGTCTACGAATTTTACCCTCCACTATGATCAGCACATTACGGTTTCAACCAAAATTGATGGCCCGTTAGAGGATGAGAATACCGACACAAATCAAAGAATGAGGGAGGTAATTATCTACGATAGTTCTGGAAATGAAAAATATAGAAAGGCAAGTGTTCAAAGTGGTGTATGTGATAATACACTGAACGGCTGTAAGTGTGTAAATGGAAAGCTTGAATGTTACGATGAGGAGTTCTTTCTACCGAAAGGCACCTATTACTTATACGTAAGAAATGACCTGCCAACTATAGATGATTTTGGGAATCCTATTGATCCTGGAAATGCCCTTATTCTGGTTAAATTCGAAAAAAATGAGTTCATTTCCCCATTCCAAACCCCTGAAAAAATAGGTGGGTTTCGGGTAAAGCAAATCACCAGTCACGATGGTGAAAAGGCGACCGCCAGTAAAAACTACAAGTACGTACTTTCCTATGGGTCTGAAGCGTCAAGTGGCGTGCTTAGAAAGGTGAACAAGTTTTCTTACATCACTTACGTGCCGTCCAAACCCGGTGTAGGCCCTTCTCTTGAGCATCCGTTAAACCCCAGGGTGACATTGACCAGCTACCCGTCAAGCGGTCGGAATTATTCGCCCATTTACTACCGGCATGTCATTGTAGAAGAAGGGAGCAATGGGGAAAATGGACGGACAGAGTACAGTTTCCTGGACCCCAACCAGTTTGATTTCGATGTGTCTGCCCCTGATTACTACCCGTTTCCTCATCAAAAGAGCTACTCTTGGGTAGAAGGCCTGAATGACACGATCGAAGTGTTCAGTCGTACCGGGAAACTGCTTCAAAAAACCATTAATAAATACAACCACCTGGAAGACGGTGTCATTAAGGGGTATGATTTCGTTTTCACGCACTTGCGGGACGGTTCAAACTACGATACAAGAAAGATTACTTCGGAGTATGCCTCCGGCTACAGCCAGCTAGCGGAAACAATAGCATATACCTACGACCAGGAAAACGATCAGGCCTTTACCAAGTCGAGTACCTATCGCTATAAAAACGAGGCCCATCATGAACTTTCTGAGGTCACCGAATTGATCGGTAACGATGAACAACGAATAACCAGAACACTGTACCCGTCAGATATACGAAAAGAAGATGGAACCATCGACGAAGACGTTGTCGGGCTGATACAGAATCACGTCATCAATACACCGGTGGAAACCCAGGTATGGTATCAGGAAGGCAACGGGTCGGATAAACAGTTGACCTATGCACAGAAAACCACTTTCAGCGGAAAGGTGCTACCTGACAAGGTATTGGAGTTTCGAAGCGAAAGCGGCGAAACGTTTACCACTCCTTTTCCGGAAGACATTACGTTCAACGACGAAGGGGCCAGGTATACGTACTACCCGGATGGCAACGTCAGGGAGATCATCAGAAGAGATGGCATCACCAACGTTTTGGTCTGGGGCTACCATGCCACCCTACCGATCGTGGAAGTGGTAAATGCCACCTATGGTCAGGTTCACAGGGCGATAGCGAACAGTGGAACAACGGTCGGTGGAAACCATCGTTTGAGCGGACAGGCCATTCGGGATAAGTTTGGGGTGCTGCGGTCTGCTTTGCCTCAAAGCAGGGTGAAAATCCTGACGTACAATGATGCACGGCTGGTGGGATCTCTGACGGCTCCCAATGGCCGCACGACTTTTTACGATTACGATTGCCTAAATCGTCTCATTCGTGTTAAAAACCACGAGGGAGAGATTCTGAAAGCACTGGATTACGAATACTACAACGGAATCAAAAGCAGCGACGATCCGTGTAAAAGCATCGACTTTAGTTATGCCGGAGCAGGAGCTACCTTAACTTTTAGCCCTGTTTATGATGACCTGAACCTGACCAATTTCACCTGGGATTTCGGGGATGGGACGACGTCTGACGTCAAAGAACCAACCCATACGTTTAGTTCAGTAGGGCCGCATACCGTGACCCTGACCGCCTCCGGTGATGGGGTCTTTACGAAAACCAAAGAGGTAACGCTTTCCATACCGCAGCTGACGGTCACCATTGATGGAAGTTCGGGGAACATTGTGCCAGGCCAAAGCTATCCCTTTACAGCAGTTCCGACAGGAGGTAGCGGAGTCTATGCCCGCTACGAGTGGTGGATAGATAATAATCCTCCCGCTCAGGGAGGGCGAACTGAGAATATTTTTATTCTTACCGGCACCTATCAGGTAAGTGTGCGTGTATTTGACTCTTTCGGAAAATCGGCAACAGCTACGCTGTCGTTACAGGTGGTTCCGCCACAGGAGATTTTTATCATCAGTCCGATAGCCACAACTGAATGGGAACGGAACAGGCCGGCGACCATTACGTGGAACCATGAAGACAATGTAGGAAGTACCTGCACCATTGATTTAATAAAAGGTACTTCTTCTCAGCGGATTGGGTCAAACGTTCCTGTGGGCCCGGGACAAGGGTCTTTCACATGGCAGAATGTCAACCCATCTTCAGGTACAGGGAGTGGTTATAAGATCAGGATACGGACCAATACAGGGGTAGAAGCGGAAAGCCAACCGTTTCGAATTGGAGATGAGCCGGAACCGGACTACTACCTGTCATTAAATGTTAGCGTTAATGCGGACTCAGGAAGGGCCAGCGCTTCTGTCACTACCAATTGCACCTCTGTTGGATACACCTGGTACCAATACGTCAATAATACGTGGAAGTATGTAGGCAATGGCACTTCGATTACCTACGCAGCCAATGCCACACAGGTAAGGTGTACCGTCAGTGGGTGTTCGATAAGCCGCACTCAAACCCAAATTATCCCATTTTAAGATTTCTAAAAGAACACGATCATGAAAAAAATGAAGAACATCCTGGTGTTCATGTGCCTCTTGCTTTGTACGGCACAACAAGCAATTTCGCAGCAGGTTAATTCCATAAGAGAGTATACGCCTAAAGTTCCTTTGCAAACCATTGATGAGGTGAAGGCACCGACTTCTTCAGTGGACAGGGTACAAGTGGCCACCAGCTACATCGACGGGCTGGGAAGGGAAGTGCAGACCAACATTCTGGAAGGCTCAACCTCACGTAAAGATTTGGTGGCTCCGATAGTCTATGACCGTTATGGTCGGGTAGTAAAAGCATACCTGCCTTACACGGCTGCCAATGAAGGAGCTTATGCCGAAGATGCGTTGGCAGATCAGCAACGCTTTTATCAGGATCATCAGGCAACGGAGCGAGCGCTTACCCGTTTTCCTTATAGCCAAAACACCCACGAACCTTCTCCGCTAAATCGCATCACTCACGT
>JBCCXH010000183.1:0-9538 GCA_039192005.1 Bacteroidota bacterium | reverse complement strand
TGTAATTCTCAAAAGAGTCAACACATGGCTGACCATACCAACGCATTAATCAACTCTACCAGTCCGTATCTCTTACAACACGCCCACAACCCGGTCAACTGGGAAGAATGGACGCCGCAGGTCCTGGAAAAAGCCAAAGAAGAAGACAAGCCCATTCTGGTCAGCATCGGGTACTCCAGTTGCCACTGGTGCCATGTCATGGAAAAAGAATCTTTTGAGGACACATCCGTCGCCCGTTTGATGAACGAAAATTTCATCAACATCAAGGTGGACCGTGAAGAGCGACCAGACGTAGACCAGATCTATATGGATGCGGTGCAGAGTATGGGTTTAAACGGCGGATGGCCATTAAATGTGTTTTTAACCCCGGACCAAAAACCCTTTTATGGCGGAACGTACTTCCCCAACAAAGGCTGGAAGAACCTCTTGTCAAACATTACGGATGCGTTTCAAAACAAGCGAGATCAGATTGACGAATCCGCTGAAAAATTCACCGAAAGTCTGCGACTTAAAGAATCAGAGAAGTACAAGCTGGAAGGTGACGATCATCAATTGACCACCGAGGACGTAGATGAGATCTACCAAAAGCTCTCTCGCAAATTTGACAGCGTAGACGGTGGAATCAAAAAATCCCCCAAGTTTCCCATGCCCTCCGTATGGCAACTTCTCGCTACCTACTACTTCCAGTCCAAAAACCAGGAAGGGCTGGATCACCTGCTCTTCACATTAGAAAAAATCGCCAATGGAGGCATCTATGATCATGTAGGCGGAGGCTTTGCCAGATACAGTACAGACGGCGAGTGGCACGTCCCTCATTTCGAAAAGATGCTTTACGACAACGGGCAATTACTTAGCCTCTACGCCAACGGGTACAAACTCTCTCAAAACCCCCAGTTTAAAGAAGTGATTCTGGAAACGGCAGACTGGCTCACCCGGGAAATGATGGACCCATCAGGTGGGTTTTATTCTGCGCTGGATGCCGATAGCGAAGGCGAAGAAGGAAAATTCTACGTTTGGTCTTCCGAAGAAATCCAACAAGTAGCCGGGGCCAACTACGAACCGATCGCTGCTTATTACGATGTACGAAAATCAGGCAACTGGGAAGGAAAAAATGTACTCCGAGTCATGACCTCTCAGGAGAAAATTCAAAAGAAATTTGACCTGACAGCGGAGGAACTGGTTGCCGTTGTCAAGGAGTTCAAGACGAAAGCCCTGATCGAAAGAGAAAAAAGGGTACGTCCGGGTCTGGATAGCAAAATCATCGCGGGGTGGAACGGTCTTACCTTATCCGGGTTATCCGAAGCATATCAGGCTTTAAACGAACCCTTACTGTTAGAAATGGTACAGAAAAATGCCGCTTTTATTAAAAGTGAATTAGTGAAAAATGGAAAACTAAAGCGATTTCCAGATAAGGAAATGGAAGGGTTTCTTGAAGATTACGCCGCAGTCATCAAAGGGTTTATTAACTATTACGAAACCACCTTTGACTGGGAGTACCTCGAACTGGCTCAACAGCTAATGAAACGAGCAGGCGATGCTTTTTACGATGAAACAGAGAAGTTGTATTTTTTCACCAGTGACCAATCCCAAAACCTCATCGTACGAAAAAAAGAACTGTTTGATAATGTCATCCCTTCCTCAAACTCCATGATGGCATGGAACCTGATCCATCTAGGCACTCATTTTTATGATGAAAGCCTGATCAGTCGTGGAAAATCCATGCTGGCCCAGGTAAGGGACCTGATCAAAGAAGAACCGGAATACATGTCCAACTGGGGAACGCTGGCACTGGAACTTACAACTCCTTTTGCCGAAATTGTGGTCATCGGCGATGAATTCAAGTCTTATGGGATGGAGATCAATCGTTTGTACCTACCAAACAAAATCCTGACCGGCTCATCGTCCGAACGGTATGCTCCCTTATTCGAAAATAAAGGAGTGATTAACGATAAGACGACCGTTTACGTGTGTTACGACAAAAGTTGTAAGAGACCGGTCAATAATACGAAAGATGCCATCGTTCAATTATCGTTAAAATAACAAACACCTGTATATTTAGTAGACGAAACAATCCGCCTACGTGAAAGAAACAGAAATTACCAATAGCACAAAAAGCTCTGTACGCGAACTTGAGAAGAGAGCCAAGGAGATGAATGCGATCTTAAAGGAAATCAAAGACATATCGACACAAACTAACTTATTGGCACTCAATGCCTCCATTGAGGCCTCCAGAGCGGGTGAGTATGGCCGGGGGTTTTCTGTCGTAGCAAAGGAAATCCAAAAGCTGGCAGAAGCTTCTGATAATTCCGCCAACAAGATTCAAAAGCTTCTGGAAATGGAAGAGCTGATCCAGGAACTGGGAAAAGATACGGATACACTCATTGAAACGGGTGAGTCTTTCAATAAACAAAACCGGGTCTTTACAGAAGTCATCGACCGGTTGAAAGCCAACATCGAAGTAAAAAATGCTAAGGGCACCATTTACATGCTCAACAAAGCGGCAGCCTCACAATACAACAAGCAAACGCGTGAGGTGATAGGGAAAAGCGTATTCGATTTTTTTGATCGTGTGACCGCCCAGAAGTATTTCGACATCGAAAAGGAAATCATTGAAAAAAAGAAAACAGTCCGGTCGCTGGAAAAAGTAAAGCACGGCAACAAAACGCTTTACCTGGAAATACAGAAAGCATGTATTTTCCTCCCGGAGTTTGATGACTGGGGACTTTTAGTTATCCAGGATCCAATCGAAACTTCGAGGGCCATTTCAGAAGACTATCACATGGAACTCAAGCAGCGGTTCCCAGAGATTACGATTGATATTTATTAAGAATACTCCGAAAAAAACCAGTCCATTCACATCCAAAATAAGTAAATCAATGCGTTTATTTTTTATCCGTCGGATGATCCATTGATCTGGTAAACTCATAACAAACCGGTAAGAGTGGACATTGAACAAACTGCTTCAATCACATTAGTCTTTCAGAATAACCTCTCTGTAGAAAAGAATAAGGGCCCAATAGAATATTAATAAATCGAGATTAAGTAAAATATATCTTTGAAATAAGCCTTTGTTCATTAGTAATAATAGACGTCAATGTTTCAAGAATCAGAAAGTACAAATAGTTCGCATACCTCTATGTTAAAAGCATCTTTGAAGATACGAGAGGTACTTAATGTACTTTCTGATATTGCGTCTCAAACCAACCTGCTTTCCTTAAACGCCTCCATCGAAGCCGCCCGTGTCGGGGAGCAAGGCAGAGGGTTTGCAGTGGTAGCCAAAGAAATAAGAAAGTTATCCAACGCCTCTGCAGACTCGTCTGGCCAAATCCGGCAAATGATGGGTGAGGTGCAAACAGAAGCAGACGAAATCTTCCGAATCAAAGAAGCCTACGAACAAGAAAAAGCGCTCCTGGATTCCCTTCTTAATAGTAGCGAAGATCTCATTTTTTTTAAAGACCTGAACTTGAAATTCACACGAGTGAGTAAGTCGATGGTCAGCGTTTTCCCAGGAGAAACCCCTGAGAGTCTGATTGGTAAATCTGACTTTGATTTTTATTCGAAAGAGGAAGCGACGAGGTACAGTGAGTCGGAAAAACAGCTATTAACACAAGGCGGTGAGGTTGCTGACCACATCAACACCGAGCGCCAGACCGATGGCAGCATCCGGTTTTTGTTAACGACGAAATTTCCTTTGTATGGAAAAGACGAAACGGTCATCGGGCTTTACGGAATTACCCAGGACATTACCCATTTAGAAGCCAAAATCGCCAACGCAAGAAAGAAAATAGAAGGATGCGAAGCGGAGCAGAAAAAGATCGTGAATTTCATGAGTTGAAACTCCTTCCTCTTACTCATTCAATAAACTTTTATCACTAAAATCCAACGTGCAAAAGACCTAAGGTTTAGGGCTATTTCAAGCGCAATAAGCGAATGAATTGAATACTGGGCATAAAATAGCCATAAATACCGCGTAGCGACACGTATGGATTGAAGGCATCCAGGCCGGGAAATCCGAGCTGGTGACGGAAAGTTTATAACCCATTCAAGTTACATCAGATTCGATCTTATGCACTAATTTGGCAACTTATGCCATTGACAGACGTAGAAGTCATCCTCCCCTTACCTCTTCCGGGCTCTTTTACCTATCGCTTACCTGCTGATTTGAAAAGCAATATCGGTGTTGGCTATCGGGTGATTGTTCCGCTGGGACCCAAAAAAATCTACACCGGGATCATTTCTGGATTTCATGAGCGAAAGCTGGAGTACGCACCGAAATACGTTTTAGATGTTTTGGATGATGCACCCATTGTCAACGCGTCCCAACTCGACTTTTTTACGTGGCTGGCCTCTTACTACATGTGCACCATCGGTGAGGTGATCAACGCAGCGCTTCCTTCCGCTTTGAAACTTTCAAGCCAATCGTTTATCAGCATTCAGGACAATGTAAATCCTGACGACCTGGACCTGGAGGAGCGGGAATGGAGGCTCCTGAGAAGCCTGAAAGAATCTGAACGTTCGCTGGCCGATGTAAGCGGGATTGTAGACTTGAAGCACCCCCAGCGCCTGATCAAAAAACTCGTTGAAAAGGGCCTGATCGACGTGTATGAAAAGGTAAAAGACCGCTACCAACCAAAGAAGGTTAAAAAAGTCAGGCTAAACCACCTGCTAACTGAAGAAAAGGAATTGGAAACGCTTTTCGAACAACTGGCAAGTAAGACCAAACAGCTGGACGTGCTCCTTGCTTATTTGAGAGTAGTACCTGTACTTGAAGATTCGAAGGCCAACCATCCGGGGATCTTAAAATCCTCCTTACTATCTGAGGACATCAGTGCCTCGTCATTAAAAACACTGGTTAAAAACAACGTTTTTGAAGAATGGGATGAAGTAGTTTCCAGACTGGAAGACACCCCTTCTACCCATTCGGAACCGATTCAACTCAGCGAGTTACAACAGAAAGCGTTAGAAGAAATCCACCAGTCTTTTCAGTCACATCGGGTAACGTTGCTGCACGGCGTTACCGGAAGTGGAAAAACAGAGGTGTACATCGAACTCATCAAAGAGCAACTGAAGTCCGGCGGACAAGTCTTGTACCTGCTACCGGAAATCGCCCTGACTACACAGATCATCTCCAGGTTGCATCGGGTATTTGGCAATACGTTTGGCGTATACCACTCGCGCTACTCTGATAATGAACGAGTAGAAGTCTGGAAAAAAGTGTTGAATCAGGAATATCAATTCATTGTAGGTGTACGCAGTGCGGTATTCCTTCCTTTTGATCGTTTAGGGTTAATCCTCGTCGATGAGGAACACGAAACTTCCTATAAGCAGTTCGAACCTGCTCCTCGCTATCATGCGAGGGATGCCGCGATCTACCTGGCCACCCTGCATGATGCACACGTACTGCTTGGCACGGCAACGCCTGCACTTGAAACCTATCAGAATGCATTGGATGGCAAATATGGGTTGGTAGAACTGGACCAGCGGTTTGGCGAGTCGCACGCACCCGCTATTCATTTTGCTAACCTTCTGAAAGAACGGAAGCGAAAAAAAATGAAAGGAAACTTTTCCTCCACCTTATTTGAAGCGATCGAAGCTGCGCTGGAAAAGAAAGAACAAGTCATCTTGTTTCAAAACAGAAGAGGATACGCTTCCTACATTTCCTGTGAGAGCTGCGCACACATCCCGAAGTGCCCCAACTGTGCGGTGAGCCTCACGTATCACCAATTCAACCACAAACTGGTGTGTCACTATTGTGGGTTTAACCAGCCTATGCTGACGGATTGTACCAATTGTGGAAGCAAAGAATTACGAAACGTAGGGTTTGGTACGGAAGAACTGGAAGAAGAGTTAAAAATCCTGTTCCCGACGGCCATCGTACAGCGCATGGACCTGGACACGACCCGAAGTAAATACGGCTACCAACGAATCATTGAAGCATTTGAAGAAGGAGAGATTGACATTCTGGTAGGCACCCAAATGGTGAGCAAAGGACTGGATTTTGATCACGTAAACCTAGTGGGCGTTTTTGATGCCGACCGGATGATTCATTTTCCTGACTTTCGGTCACATGAACGCGCATATCAGCTCATCATGCAGGTAAGTGGAAGAGCCGGAAGAAAGTCTCAAAACGGGAAGGTCATCGTACAGACCAATGACCCGGAACAACCCGTACTGGAAAGGGTAAGGGATGGAAACTACCGGCATTTCTTTCAGTGGGAAATTCTGGAACGGGAAGGATTTGTCTACCCTCCTTTTTGTCGCATCATTCGTATGGTTTTTAAGCACCGTGAAAAACAAACCTCGTTGGAAGGCGCTAAGTTTTTTTCACAAGAACTCCGAAAAGGCATGGGGACCTCCCCCATCATCGGTCCGGTGGAGCCCATTATCGGTAAGATCCGCAACCAGTACTTACACGAGATCACCCTGAAAATTGCCAAAAAGGGCATCAACTTAGCAGCCGTAAAAGACTATCTTTGGTCCTGTGAAAAAATCATGCGCCAACATCCCGCCTTTAAATCAGTTGGTCTGGTTTTTGACGTGGACCCGATGTAATCATCAGAAGAGAAGCTAGACAATTTGAAGAACATCCCTACAAAGTGATCAAATCCTATTTAAACTTATTCGTACTGACATTGCTCATCGCCTCCTGCGACCCGTGCGACGACTGTGATTCCATCTTATTCGAACCGACGATTAACCTGGTTTTTATTAATCAGGACAGTTTGGATAAAATCGACGTACGAAGGAAAGAGATTAATTCCTTCATAACGGAATTAGATGAAGAGCTTCGAATCATCGATAGCATTTTGACTCATTTAAATACCCGCATTACTGACCTGAACAGACGTATTGAGGACGGCGAAGACCTTGAATTTGAAAAAATGCAGGCGGAAGACTCGGTTATAAGAATAACTTCAAATAGAACAACACCACAAGAAAATAAAGATGCTCAAGAGATTATTTTAGACACGTTGAATACCACCACTGCTACCATCAACTCTGGATTACTTTTTGTTGACGCTATCGAAATCATTGAAACCGGAGGCCTGTTGACGTTTGAGGACAGTGCGACCTCTTTCCGGGTTCCCTTATCAACGAATGCCTCTTTTTTCAACTACGCAGTCACTATTGGAGATGAAATCAATACGTTTGCGGTGGATTACGAGCTCTTTCAGGAAGTGGATGCCGACAGAAACGTACTGATACGAGCCAGAAATATAGCGGCCATGATTACTAACGAAGGCAATTCCTTTGACTCGCTGGTATCATGTCAAGAAAACTGTTTAGATGGGCAAGCAACTTATACTTTTTACTTTTAGTCTGGTTTTTACATTTCTTGTCTGTGCACAAGAAGAGGAACAGCCAGATGAACCGATACCCGAAGAAGCCACGGTTGATCAACCTGAAGAAGATTCCATTCAGGTATCAAAAAGAGTCCTGACACCTTCCATCTACATCGATTACGGAAAGCTGCTTACCATTCCTTCCAGCCAGGAGACGAAATACGAAGGAGGCATCGAACTGTTGTTTTTAGAGCAGTTTCCACTGATCATCGAAGCGGGTATGGCCACACTTAATCCTGATCAGGCTTTTGCAAACGGCATGTACGAATCAACCGGTATGTATTACCGGGTGGGTACAGGTTACTACTCTCAGTTTCAGCCGAAAAACAAACTGGGGGTCACCTTAAGGTACGGCACCAGTACTTTTGACGAAAGCAGCCGCATCAACATCATCAGCACCTCAGGTGTTCAGGACGTGGCCTTCCCTCCCATTGAAAGAGAAAGCCTTACTGCCTCCTGGTTTGAAGCGGTCATCTACTCAGACCGAAAGCTGAGTGACTTATTCGCCATTGGCCTCAACCTACGCTTGCGGGTCTTGATTGATTATGACGAACAAAGCCCGGTAGATGTATATGCCATACCGGGATATGGTCGATCTTTTGACAACAGCATCCCAGCTGCGAATCTCTTCCTGAAAGTTTCTTTTTAGTTTTTCCCCCTAAAACCATGCACTGCTTGTTCGGGAAATGTCCCCTCCCCTGGTTAGTGTCCTCACTAACCAATGACCTATAGCTTTCCCACCTTCTTTAATCAGTAGTAAATCCCCTTTTTTCATTAAAAAACAAGGAAATTTTTTGTATAAAGTTGTTCGACAAATTCTTTGAGCGGCTAACCTTTTCCGTTACTTTTAATGCGTAAACTAGTCTACCCGTATACTCTGGCCTAAGACCTAATTATCTTAGGCCAGCTACCATTAACCATTATGAACATGAAAAAATTAGTAAAACGAGGTGCGTTATTGGTTGTGGTCATTTGCTCACTGGCAGCTTGCCAGGAGGAGCTACCCACACCGGAAAACGAGCCTTCCGAAAAGTCTGATCCCCTTAAAGATATTGAAGGCGATCCAGCGGGACCACGCTAAATAACAATTAGTAGTATTGATACACATTTCTAAACCATAAACAAAACACGATGATGAATAGATATTTTACTGTCACACTAAAGCTATGCCTGATTTTTCTCACCAGTGCTTGCAGTGATTCATCGGAAGAGCCAACAGCTAATCAATTATTTGATTACTGGAATATGAAAGTAGATCTTTCTCAAACTGAACAAAAAGAACTGGCATTGCAAGCGATTGAAACATCAGGAGATCCTTATCTTAAAGCCATATCCAACTTCATAATGGGTTACTACAGCATGAGAGATGTAGATCATAAGGCTGCCCTTGAACATTACGTACAGGCAGAGTATGATTTGGCCGCAAGTGAGAAGGTAGATAGTAAGCTGTTAGGTCACATCTATCGAAACAGGGGCTTCATTGCTGAAAAATACAGCCAGTACGAAAAAGCAGTTACATTTTACGACGCAGCTTTGCGCCATTACAATCGCTTTCCCGAAGACTTAGCCAAAGAACGTATGGCTATCCTGAATAGTAAGGGGTTGGTTTTACAAGAGGTCGATTTGAATCAATCATTAACAGTTTTTGAAACATTGATTCAAGAGGCTCGACTAAATAAAAATATAAACTATGAAGCAAAAGCACTCAGGCTCATAGGCGAAGCTCATATCGACATGAATGATTACGATAAAGCAGAGGCTTTTCTAAAAGAAGCCATTGATCTATTCGATAAAGAGAATTTGAAAAATCCTAGGCTTCAATATCAATTATTTCGAAGTTTAAGTAGATTGAATTTTTATTTAGAAAAGTACGAAGAACAAGAAGATTATTTGAGGCTTGCACTGGATTTAAACATTCCATACAAGTCATTTCGCTTAAAGGTCGATTTAGGAGAGAACTTATATAAGCAAGGTAAGAAGAAGGAGGCATACGAACTGTTAAGTACGCTCGAAAAAGGCTTTGATCAACAACCTACCAATAAAGACAACCTGTTCATTTACGAGCTATTAACAGAAATTAGTCCGGCCAATGCACGAGTGGGCTATCAGGAAAAATGGGAACAAGCAAAAGCTAGATACGATCAGGAGACTCAATCCATTGATGGACAGTTGCGAACGTATTACGAATTATTACT
>JBCCXH010000182.1:0-9544 GCA_039192005.1 Bacteroidota bacterium | reverse complement strand
TTAGTTGCTCCCTTTAGGCCGGGTCGACGTTCGATGGGGACGGTCCGCCGCGCGGTAGTTTTCAGGCTTGAAGAAAAATCTTTTCCAGAAAACGATAAAAGGATTTTCTTGAATTTTGAAAGTTTTAATCGGATATCAATATTTTTTTTAAAAAAAAATATTTTTTTTCAAACAATTAAATAAGATCCCTGTTAATTGTTTGGTTAAAAAATTAAAGAGTACCATACGTGGTGATTTGGTGAATAGGCGGCCCTACCCAAGCAGGTAGGGCTTTTTTATTCTTTTAGAACCTGAACCTGCCATTGATACCTGTCCCATAAAAACACCACGTTCGCCCCACCTTTCACTGGTTCAAGTTTTATGGTAAATTCTTCCACTTTACTTACCGACTCCATTTTCACTACGGCCGTCAACAAATCTTTTTGGTAATCGGGCTCAGAATATCCCCAAAAACGTAGGTCTGCGTTCAGTCTGAGCTCCATCTCACCATTTCGAGGGATGGCATAGAGTACATACTTTCCGGCTTTCATCGCTTTACCATCAAAAAGAAAGTCTTGTTCGATGGTGATGTCCGTAGGCTCGTTTGCTCCCAGCCGCCAATATTTTCCGTAAGGTAAAAGCGCATCTTCCTCTTCATGTCCGAAAATAAGCCGATCTCGTACCGAAGGGCGAGAGTAGTTGATTTCAATCGTCAGGTCTTCCGTCTCCATGGACACTTTACCCGCTGGGCTCAACTTCCTGTTTTGATAATTCAGGTAGAAAAAGGCTATCACCAGGAGTGCTACCACCACTCCCAAACCAATCAATATTTTCTTTAGCATGTCCTGTTTTTTAAAAGGCAAAGTAACTAATTACGATGAACACAGATGAACGGACCCATTAAATATTATATGTATAGTTTTATTGCCAATTGATTAAAGCTCTAAGACTCATGCGAAGATTCTGTTTCTTAATTCTTACATTCATCCTTACATTTAATACCTACGCACAAGACAGCTACTTAGTAAAAACAAACGGGGATACACTTTACGGTAAAGTAATTTTCTTAGCAACGCAAACCATATTGGAGTCTGTAAAGATTAAAATTGACAAAACGTTTCAAGTCTTTAAAAGCTACCAACTAAAAAGTTGTTATGTCAATGGTACAGAATACCGGATTCTTCAATTTGGCGGAAAACATCGTATCATGCAACTCATCACTTCGGGCTATTTAAGTCACTTAAAGTTTCGGGAAGAGGGAAAAAATGAGTTTAGGACAAACTACCTCACAAAAAAGTTTCAAGAAGGGATTGCTGTCTCAAACATTGGCTTTCGATCCAGGGTAACTCCATACTTAAATGATTGTGAAGTGATAGAAAAGGGACTATATGAAAAAAAATATAAATTGTCAAACATTGAGCAATTAGTAAACGACTACAACCAACTATGTGCCAACGAAAGTGTGGCAGACACCCCACTCGCAAAGAAGAAAATCGAGTTCGAGGACCTGAAGGAAGTAGAGTTAGTTCTTTCTGAAATTTTCCACAAAAAAAGAAATAAAGAGCCCATCCCCAATACCCTTAAAGCCAAATTCAAAGAACTTTTAGAAAAAGACCTGGAATCCAGTTTTGATGAACTGTTAGAGAGCATAGATTAGAATACCAAGTTTATTTATTTAGAAGATTTTATCATACAGATAAAAATCAGAAATCATTTAAGACCCAAGAACAATCACGACTGTTTCAAGTTTGATCGATATGTCTCAAAAAGTAATCGTCATCGGATCGGGAATTGCCGGGCTGTCTGCTGCACTTAGGCTAAGAAAAAAAGGATACGACGTTACGGTTTTTGAATCCAACGCCTACCCTGGCGGTAAGCTCCATGCGTTTGAATCCCGAGGATACCAATTTGACTATGGCCCCTCCCTTTTCACGATGCCTCATCTGGTGGATGAACTATTCGACCTTTATGAGCTGGATTCCGAGCAGTACTTTCACTACCAACAAAAGGACACCATCTGCAACTACTTCTGGGACGATGGCACCCAATTCACCGTAGATGCAGATGAGCAACAGTTTGTTGCAAAAGCTGCGACCACATTTACAGAACCCGAAGCACACATCGAGAAATACCTCAAAAACAGTCGCACAAAGTACGATCGTACCGCTTCCATTTTTCTGGAAAAATCCCTTCATAAATTCAACACCTACCTTTCTAAGGAAACGCTAAAGGCACTTTTTTCCCTTCGAAAGTTGGACCTGCTCGGCTCGCTCAACGGAGTCAATGAATCGTACTTTTCCAACCCTAAACTTGTTCAACTCTTTAATCGATACGCCACCTACAATGGCTCCAATCCCTATCACACTCCCGGCATCATGTCACTAATCCCGCAGCTCGAAATGCGTTTTGGGACGTTCTATCCTACCGGAGGCATGCATTCAATCACCAAAAGTCTGCATCAACTGGCTGTAGAGCAGGGCATCAGCTTTCATTTTAACGAACGCGTGGAAGAGGTACTTACAGATGGTAAGAAAACGACCGGCATCCGAACAGAGAAAGATCAATACGAAGCACAAACAGTGGTGTGTAACATGGACGTGTTTTCAGCTTATCAGACGTTATTGAAAAAAGAAAAAAAGCCCAATAAAATTTTAGCTCAGGAGAGGTCCAGCTCCGCGCTCATCTTTTATTGGGGCATTAAGAAAACATTTAACGAACTGGACTTACACAACATCTTTTTCAGCAACGACTATCCAAAAGAATTTGACTTTATTTTCAACAAGAGAAGCTTGTTCGATGATCCGACGGTTTACCTCAACATTACGTCCAAAGAGGAACCGTCTCAAGCGCCGGATGGCTGCGAAAACTGGTTTGTGATGATCAATGCCCCCGGAAACGACGGTCAGGATTGGGAATCTTTAAAAGCACAATCAAAAATAAGCATCTTAAAAAAACTATCTATGAATCTTGGGGAGGCCATCGAACCTCTTATTGAAACGGAGACTGTTCTGGATCCGGTTCGGATTGAAACGGAGACACTATCCCATCAGGGTTCACTTTACGGAACATCAAGTAACTCCAAGTTGGCGGCATTTCTTCGCCATCCTAATTTTTCTTCTACAGTAGAAAACTTGTATTTCTGCGGAGGATCGGCCCATCCCGGAGGTGGGATTCCCCTCTGTCTTTTATCAGCAAAAATCGTTTCTGATTTAATTCCAAACAGTAAATGAGAAAACACATACGCGTAGCAGCCATCGCACTTATTTGGCTGTTTCATATTTCCGGTATCATCGGGATTGTCTTAGGTTATGAAACGTGGTTTATCCCAAAGACACCGCTCACACTTCTTATTAGTTTCATTTTGCTCATTCTCCTCTACCCGATGGGGTCAATGATCAAATACGCATCGGTCCTGTTATTTTTTGCCATCGGCTTTTTCGTGGAATGGATTGGTGTGACCTATGGTTTTCTTTTCGGCGAGTATTATTATGGAAACAACCTTGGTACGAAAATCGGAGGTGTCCCGCTCATGATGGGCATTACCTGGTCCATGCTGGTCTTAACCTCAGGAGCTATGGTAAGCAAACTGGCCATTCCTCCTGCTTTCAAATCGATCATTGGTGCCGCACTTATGGTCTTTCTGGACTTCTTCATTGAGCCTTCAGCCCCCACTTTTGACTTCTGGTACTGGGCGATTGGGCACCCCCCACTCATCAACTACATTTCATGGTTCATTATTTCTTTTGTGATGCACCTCATTTACCATCGGTACATAAAAGGTGGAAATCTTGATATTTCAAAACATCTTTACCTGGCCCAACTAATGTTTTTTGCATTTTTCTATGTCTACTAAACCCTTTGACTACGCCGTTATCGGGGCAGGTGCTGCCGGCCTTCAGCTCGTTTTCAAAATGGTGAGCGATCCATTTTTTGAAGAAAAAACGATCATCATCCTGGAAAAGGAAGAGAAAAATGCAAATGATAAAACGTGGTCGTTTTGGGAAAAAGAAACATCTGAATGGGACGCCCTCGCTATCAGGTCATGGAAAGAAGGGCTGTTCATTAGTGACCAGCAGGTCGAGCTTTCTTTTGAGCCTTATCAATATAAAACCGTACGTGCTGCAGATTTTTACGCCTACACGACCTCCCGCATAAAAAAGCACAAAGGAGTTACCTGGGTAGATGAAGAGGTAATCAGGGTAAACCCGAGCAGCATTCAAACGGCACAGGCTCACTACAAAGCAGATCAAATTTTTGATAGCCGGATCGCTCCTCGATTTAAAAAAACCATCAGGAAGTACGATGCATTGATTCAGCACTTTAAAGGGTGGGTCATTGAAACCGCAACGGATGTTTTTAACCCGGAGGTATTCACCATGATGGATTACCGTTTGCAGTGGAAAGACCACACTAGTTTTACTTATATCCTCCCCTTTTCCTCCACAAAAGCACTGGTAGAGTTTACCTTGTTTGACCAGCAAATGTTAGCCGACGAAGAGTATGATGAAATGCTCCGAAAATACGTGGAAGACTTTCTTCAGTTAAAGGAATACAAAATCCTGGAAATCGAAAAAGGGCAAATACCCATGACCGTGTACCCGTTTCATCGCGACCATTCCTCCCATGTCACGAAAATTGGTACCGCAGGAGGGTGGGTGCGACCTTCATCGGGCTATTCGTTTAAAAACGCAGACCGGAACACTACGAAGATCATTCAAAACCTCAAAAAGGGAAGAAAAGCTCATAAAGGAATCCACAACCGAAAACACCATCTTTTTGATCGTGTTTTCTTAAATGTTTTGGTTCGTGTCAACAAAATAGGGGTTGAGGTCTTTTCAACATTTTATACGAAGCACCCAGTCCCCAGACTGTTAAGGTTTTTAGACAGCGAAAGTGCGTTATCGGAAGACGTCAAAATCATTTTTTCATTGAACCGCAAAGAATTCAGGCGGGCCCTAGTCGCTCTTTTTAAGTTCTGGTAAAGGGGCTGTTCCATTCCATGTTCCCACAGAGCGATAGGGTTGAAACCTGGAAAAAAGTTCTTCGCTATACCAGTTTAGCTCCTGCGTTTTTTCAATCGCCACACGGTGTTCCTTACTCTTGTACGCAAATTGATGCAGCGCATCAGCACTGCTCCACAAACTAAAGGTGGCCATTTGGAAGATAGGCGCTTCACCAATCCCTTTCTTGAAAAGCAAGCCATCGCTTTTGGCAAGGGGCTTTTCGGAAGTGGGCACGTACCTCCAAAACCTGAGGAGTTGAGAAGTCTTGATCGTTGCTCGTGTGATGACAGCAATGGTTGGGTTTTCACTGTCCAGCTCCTTACTCTTTTCAAAAGGTTGCTGCTTATCCCACAACCCCTTGGCTACCATCGATCGCATATAGATGGTCCATACCTCCCTGGTCTTTGCCCTGTAACGCTGGATTAAATCAGAATGGCTAAAAAACTCGTTCGCGTGTGCTTCTGAGTCCCACACCTGAAGCAAGGCATACACGGACCAGTCGGGGAAAGGATTGAAGCCCTCACCTTTCCCTGATCCCAACAACCGATAAAACCGGAGTCCTTTCGAATTCTTTAAAGATGAATGCGCAAACTGCATCATTCCAAAAGCCCAGATTTTGGCTAAAAAGCTCTTGTATTTGAAAAAAGTAAGGGTTGTTATTTGCGACAACGCTATGCTAACTTATTCACAAACAAGCCCTCTTCTGTCTTACTTACGTTGACCAGGTCGGCGCTTCTCAACCCTTTGATCGCTTTATCCCATTTTTTATTGGATAGCCCCGTCTGCTCTTTAAGCGCGTTTAGCTCCACCCGCTCTTCTTTTATCAGTCCCAAAACCAACTTTTCTTCCTCACCAAGCTCGATCGTCACTGCTTTCTTCTCTGGTCGCATCTGAGGGAAAAACAAGACATCTTGTATGGAATTGGAGTTGGTCATGATCATGGATAGCCGGTCAATACCCAACCCTACACCTGCTGTTGGTGGCATCCCGTATTCCAGTGCCCGAAGGAAATCCTCGTCAAGAGTCATCGCTTCTTCGTCTCCTCTTTTTCCAAGCTCCAACTGCTCTTCAAAACGTTTACGCTGATCCACAGGGTCGTTTAACTCTGTGTAAGAGTTCATGATTTCTTTCCCATTGCAAATGGCTTCAAATCGCTCGACAAGTCCTTCTTTGGACCGGTGCTTTTTCGTTAAAGGCGACATTTCGATGGGGTAGTCCGTGATGAATGTCGGCTGGATCAAATGCGGCTCGCACTTTTCCCCAAAGATTTCGTCGATGATCTTGCCTTTTCCCATGGTATCGTCCAAAGGCACTTCCAGTTCCTTTGCTGTCTTACGCAACTCCTCCTCATTCATTTCAGAAATATCAATTTCTGTAAAATGCTGAATGGCCTCAAACATGGTAAACCGTTTCCAGGGACGCTTAAAATTGATTTCGTGCTCACCTACCTGCACTTTGGTATCTCCATGCAAATCCATCGCTACTTTTTCAATCATCTGCTCCATGATATCCATCATCCAATTGTAGTCCTTGTAGGCTACGTAAAGCTCTACTTGCGTAAATTCAGGATTGTGAAACCGGGACATCCCTTCGTTTCTAAAATCTTTGGCAAACTCAAATACGCCATCGTACCCACCTACTATGAGCCTTTTCAAATACAACTCATTGGCAATCCTGAGATAAAGCGTCATATCCAGGGTATTGTGATGCGTCTTAAACGGACGGGCTGCCGCTCCTCCATACAATGGCTGAAGGATGGGGGTTTCTACTTCCAGGTAGCCCAATCCTGAGAGAAATCCTCTAATGGAGTTAATCAATTGGGTCCGCTGAACAAAGACGGATCTTACCTCCGGGTTAACAATTAAATCCACGTAACGCTGGCGATACCTTTGCTCCGGGTCACTGAATGCATCGTAGGTGGTGACGTTTCCTTTTTCGTCTTCTACCTCTTTTACGATGGGTAAAGGCTTCAATGATTTGGTCAATAATTTCAGGCTGGTCAGGTGAATGGTGATCTCCCCCATCTGGGTTTTAAAGGCGTACCCGGTGATTCCAATGATGTCTCCGATATCGAGCTTCTTCTTGAACACTTCGTTGTAAAGTGTCTTATCATCTTCCGGGCAGATGTCATCCCGTCTGAGATAAATTTGGATTCGCCCGGATTCGTCCTGAATCTCCGCAAAGGAAGCTGAACCCATGATTCGTCGGCTCATCAGCCTTCCTGCAATGGATACTTCTTTGTAATCATCGGGTCGTTCATCGAAATGTTGAAGTATGTCTTTAGTTGTTGCATTAATAGGGTATGAAGCCGCCGGATAGGGGTCTATCCCCATTTTCATCAACTCTTCACGCGATTTACGTCTTTCTAATTCCTGTTCGCTTAATTGCATTTTCTGTCAAATGGTTTGAACCTTTGGTACTGTATTCCTTCTTTTTAGTTCTTTTTTAATGAGGGTATACTCTCTGCTACTCTGCCCTGCAATGGATGTATTCTCATCTGCTCTTCTAAACAAATAGGGAAGCACATCTTCCACGGGACCGTAAGGAACATATTTCGCTACGTTGTATCCCTTGTTGCTTAGAACAAAAGAAATGTTATCACTCATTCCAAGTAGTTGGGCAAAATAAATTCTTGGGTCAGATGGAGATAGACCGGACTCGTTCATTAATGCTACTAAATAGCGAGCGGATGTTTCGTTGTGCGTCCCTCCGCAAAGTCCCATCCGGTCGATGTGCTCGACACACAGCTTGAGCGCAGCATCGTAGTCTTTATCTACTGCCTCTTTGGTTTCGTGTATGGGCGAGGTGTACCCCATTCGTTCGGCACGTTCCCTCTCCTTTTCCATGTACGCACCTCTTACCAACTTTGCTCCCAGGTAGTAACCTCCGTTTGTCGCCTTTGCTAAGGAAAATTTAAGTCGGTTAAGCACATCTTGACGATAAAGCTGATAGGTATTAAAAACAACCGGTCGCTCCCTGTTAAACTTTTCCATGAGTCGCTGAGCTACTCCATCTGTAAAATTTTGGAACCACGATTCCTCCGCATCCAACATGACCATCAGCCCCTTTTCATACACTTTATGAACGATCTCTATCACGCGCTGTTCGCAATAGTATAGTTTCGTCTTTTCCATCTCCGTCAGACGGTCTTTGTTCTGTGCTTTGGTCATGAGTTCTGTAGAACCTAAGGCAGAAAGCTTCAGAACAATAAAAGGGATGTGATTGGACCGGGAAGCAAACTCAACTACCCGTAGTGCTTCTTTTTTAGCATCGTCATAGCCATCTTCACTTTTAACGCCTTCCACAGAATAATCAAGGATGGTTTGTACGTTGTGCTCTCCTAAAAGCTGGATGGTCTGGCGGCAGTCTTCGATGGACTCCCCTCCACAAAACTGATTAAATAGTGTGTTTTTGATTATCTTCCTTACGGGCAGTTTTATCCTCAGGGCCCGGTTGGTCACCCACACCCCAAGCCTTACCATCCAAGGATAGTTCATGGTGGAAAAAACAAAATGTGATTTCTTCAACTGCTCTTTTGTCCGATAAGCAAAAGCCGTTTCAGTGTCATCAAATTGAATTGTTTCAGATTGCATACTTTTGAAAATCGGTCGCAAAGATAGGCAACACAACCATCCGAATAACGTTTTAATTTTTCTTCGTAAATCATACACA
The DNA here is from genome assembly GCA_039192005.1 of Bacteroidota bacterium. Lineage (GTDB taxonomy): Bacteria > Bacteroidota > Bacteroidia > Cytophagales > Cyclobacteriaceae > Ekhidna. The sequence goes on along the minus strand of JBCCXH010000182.1, from coordinate 890 downwards.
CTTGACACAGTTTCCATCCTACCTCACCATTACCAACCACCCGACACAGATTCTTGATCAATTGGTAGAGAAATGGAGGCCTGATAAAATCGCTGTACTGGTAGATGAAAACACTTTCGAACACTGCCTACCGCTTGTAAAGGTAGAAGGCACCTCCATCATCCAAATCGAAAGTGGTGAAAGCAACAAAAATCTGGAGACATGCAGCCACATATGGTCGCACATGACCCAACATGCTTTTACTAGAAAATCACTTCTCGTTAATCTTGGAGGAGGTGTCATTGGAGACATGGGTGGATTTGCCGCCAGTACGTATAAACGAGGCATCAAATTCGTAAACATGCCCAGTACCCTACTCTCCCAGGTAGACGCCAGTATAGGCGGGAAATTGGGAATAGACTTTGAAGGCTTCAAAAATCACATTGGGCTCTTCAGAGAACCGGATCATGTCATTGTATACCCTGGGTTCTTAGCTACTCTTCCCCAAAGAGAGATGAAGTCCGGGTTTGCTGAGGTCATCAAACACTCGCTGATAGCGGATAAAACACATTGGGAATATTTAAAAACGACCACTTTTAACGACCTGAACTGGAATGAAATGATTCCAAAATCAATTGCGATTAAACAAGAAGTAGTATCGAAAGATCCTACCGAACAGGGGTATCGAAAGGTATTGAACTTTGGACATACGCTGGGTCACGCCATTGAAAGTCATTTTTTAGATTCTGAAACTCCACTATTGCACGGGGAAGCAATCGCCATAGGAATGATACTGGAAAGCCATCTTTCTTACCAAAAGCAGTGGCTTACGGCAAAAGAATTGGAGACGATTACTCGCTATATTTTGGGTACGTATCCTAATTTATTTATTTCTTTACCGGAAATTAAAG
>JBCCXH010000181.1:0-9576 GCA_039192005.1 Bacteroidota bacterium | reverse complement strand
GATCAAACTTATGTGGATTTTTTTGTTGTAGTGCTTCAATCAAAGTGAAGAGATCACCCATTTGACTTAACATACCCACACCCATTAATAATTCATAATAAACTCCCGTAGCTCCACGTCGGGTTCCAGCTGAATTTTTTTCTTGAGACGATACACCGAATTTTTGGCCGAGTGGTGGTCAATTCCGATCATACTCGCCAGTTGTTTATTGTCGATACCGATTTTCAGGTAAGCCGAAAGCTTCAGGTCATGGTTGGTCAGCTTGGGATAGTCTGCTTTGAGCCGTAGAGCCAAGGCAGCGGTTCGAAACCTTAAGTCAACAGCAGTAAGCTACTCCACCAGAATCACGAACGGATTACTCTCGACCCCATTGACCGTAGCCACCACTTCTACCTGTCCTTTTTGATCAGTCGCCTGGATAATGGCCATGGCTTTACCATCGTGCAAGCTCACCGTATTTTTGTAGTGATTATCGACATTCATTTCCCATCCATTATCAACAGTCAGGAGTTTTGCTCCTTCCCCTGATACACGAAATGAGACCGGGACATCAACATCTCTGATCTGCAATCCTGATGCATCCAAAACGCTTACTTCTACATGCGCTACGTCGTAGCGATCCGATTGCAGACTTACTTTATCTGCTTTCAACGCTACGCTGGCAACCGCACCAGTCGAGGAAAGCTGGTACTCATCCACCACGATATCATTGATGTATCCCTTCACCACGAGTTTTCCTTTTTCATAAGGCACCAACCACTTAATGATGTTGTCTTCTTCAAAATCCATACGGGACTTTTTCCCCAGGCTTTTACCATTCAGGAATAATTCTGCCACTTCACAGTTCGTATAGGTCTGGACAACGATGGGTTCTTGATCCGTATAATTCCAATGCTCGTTTACCTGATACCATTCCCATCTTCTCAGCTCACTCCATACAGGAGGAGGCGTTTTTTGCATCTCAAAAGACCATCCCCTCGTTTCCGAGTAAGAAAACTCAGAAACGGAAGCAGGAGTAGTGACTACGTATACTTTCGGTTCTTCCTTCCAGAAGCATTCAAAGAAATGGCCTCTGGGTGTTTTAAATCCGGCATAATCAAAGAACGAAATTTCCAACCCTTTTCGGGGCCAGGGACCCGCTTCACCCATGTACGCAAACCCGGTCCAGGCAAACATCCCTCCGACGAAATCACGCTCCTTCACATGCTTCCATTCCTGATAATCCCCCCAATTTTCTGAGCCAATGATCTTCAACTCTGGGTACGCTTCGTGTGCGGCATCGTAAGATTTTTGCCGGTAATTAAATCCCATCACATCCAAAGCATCCGCATAGCCACTTACCAGTGAAACGGAAGGGCGCACACTTCCACAGACCACCGGACGCGTCGCATCTTCCTCTTTCACCCATTGAGACAACAGCTTCGCCACGATGGCCAACGAATCGTTTTCCCCCAACACCTCTTTGACAACAGGACGCACCTGTTCAGGATCAAAGACAGGAGCCTCTTTTCGAATATCCAGACCTGGGTTGAGTTTGCGAAATGCCGCCGAATACGTTGGAAAGGCCCACTCTATTTCATTTCCAATGCTCCACATGATCACCGAAGGGTGATTATAATCCCTTCGTATCAGATCTTTTAGGTCCCGCTCTGCCCATTCCAGGAAGTAGGTACTATACCCTTTGGCTTCTTGATCGTGATCCGCTTTTTCATCCCCAAGGTACACGATGCTCTTACCCTTAGGCCGATGCCACTCGTCAAAAAACTCGTCCATCACCAGCATGCCCATCTCATCACATACCTCCATTAACTCCACCGAATGTGGGTTGTGCGACATCCTGATGGCATTCACCCCGATGGACTTTAGTTTTTTCACCCGATATTCCCATATTCCTTTAGGGACAGCAGCACCTACAGCACCTGCATCGTGATGAAGGTTGACCCCTTTCAACTTCATGGGTTTTCCATTCAAAGAGAAGCCTTTATCCGCATCAAAATTAAAAGTCCGGATTCCAAAAGTTGTCGTTACCTCATCTACCAACTGATCATTGAGCTTTACTTCTGTTCTGACTGTATAAAGATGTGCTTTCTCTGTACTCCACAATAATGGGTTGCTGACCTCGAGGCTGGCCAGGTAGGACGCTTTGCTCTCGGAGAGCGATATTGAACGAGTGGCTACTGAGTTTCCTGAAGGATCAAAAACAGTAACCACCAATTCTCCGTCTGAAGTAACCACACCCTCAACTTTGGTTTTCACTTCGATAGTAGCAGATGTTTTGCTCACTTCCGGAGTAGTGATCCTCACCCCCCATTGAGGAATAGACGTAGGGGAAGTTTTAACCAAACGTACATTTCTGTAGATTCCGGACCCGGTGTACCACCTGGTATCCGCATAGGCCGAATGATCCACTTTTACCAGTAGTTCGTTGGCTTCCTCGCCAAACTTTAGATGTTGCGTCAACGGATAAGAAAAACTTGCATACCCATTGGGTCTAAACCCAAGGTGTTGACCATTGATCCAAACCTCGGAGTTACAATACACCCCATCAAATTCCACCCGTACCAATTTGTCTTTTTCGGACACCGGGAGCCGGAATGACTTTTTGTACCAGCCGATACCTCCGGGAACAAACCCGGTACTGGCCGCGGTATTTTCCTGCTGATACGATTCCCTGATACTCCAGTCATGAGGAAGCCTGACTGGATTCCACTTCACCCCCTCATTGCCTGGGTCGGACAATTCACCTAGATAAAACTCCCAATCGAAATTAAAATCAACAATGTCTCTTGCGCTGGTATCTTGTTCTTTGCACGAACCAAGGGCAAGAAATGTAAAAAGCAGTATGTAAGTGATTTTTTTCATATCTAGAAATTTGACTTCCAGCCTACTGAAAGGCAGGGTTGTTTTCGCTACATGATGATTGAGACCCCTTATGGTCTTCATTTCATCAAATTTTTAAAGCGCAAACTAACAACTCATGATAAGCGACGATGAATCAATTATGTCTTATAAGTCATCTATCCATGAAATAAACTGGTCCGGCCAGTCGCCGATTAGATCCTTTGATCTCGCCAACCCATAGCCATGCCCTCCACTCGGATATAAATGCATAGATGAAGGCACTCCAACCTCTGTTAATGCCTGATAGAACAACAGACTGTTTTCTATGGGCACGCCCTCATCGTTTTGAGAATGAACCAAAAAGGTTGGCGGCGTATCTTTTGTTACCTGCAGCTCATTAGAATATTGGAGGATCAATTTATCAGAAGGGTGTTCTCCCAAAAGGTGTTTCCTTGATCCGGCATGGGTAACTTCCTCCTTCATGGATATTACCGGATAAATAAGTGCCATAAAATTCGGGCGAGGATCTACTTTACCAATGTCATCAACCGATGTCACCCCTTGCTCCCAATTTGTCCCTAGCGTACTTGCCAGATGCCCTCCCGCAGAAAAACCCATTACGCCAATCTTCGTTGAATCAAGGTTCCATTTTTTTGAATGGAAACGAATAAGCTGCATCGCTCTGACTGCATCTTGAATGGGTGCCAGGTGATCGACGTCAACAGAAGCTACGTAGGGCATCCTGTATTTCAATACGAACGCCGCAACCCCATAACCGTTTAACCATTTGGCTACATCCGTTCCCTCCCAATCATAGGCAACTCCAAAATACCCTCCTCCCGGACAAATAAGAACCGCCTGACCGGTAGCTGTCTTTTCAGAAGGAATAAATACTTCTAATGTGGGAACACCTACATGTGTAATCCACTGAATGGCTCTTGGTGGATTTTTTTCCTGGGTCGGATTACCCAAACTGTTTGGGATGACTTGATCCGATCATAGCGGAATGACTTGCGACCATGCGAAATAAGGGAGGAATAGAAAAAAAATGAATGATCTACACATTTAAGTTGAGTTTATACCCGGTAAATCCTCATGAAACGCAGCAAACTGACCGGATATTTGCAACAACCTAATAAAAAGTATGGAACCATCCACTTTTGCGAGAAACGATCTCCGCACAAATGTTTGTCCACTCAGAACATGGATAAATTTATAAATTTTCGGATTATGAGATTTATAATGAGATCTTGTAAAAAATAAAACACACAGGAATTATGCGAATAAACAAAACATCTCCTCTCTTGCAAAGAAAATTGATTATGATCACGGGTTGCTTACTTCTGTCCATTCATGTAATGGCTCAGGAACCTGTCTTCAACCCCGGACAAGATCCTAAGCCGAGTGGCAAGAAATGGCAAGCCGTCAAAAAGCTTTCCGATGAATTTGACGGCTCCAGCCTCAATACCGCCAAATGGCAAAACACCGACCCGCGTGGCTGGAAGGGGCGCGCGCCCGGCCTTTTCACAAAAGAGGCCGTATCTGTGAGCGATGGCAACCTAATGATCACTAGCAAGAAACTGGATGCACCTCAAACGGTCAATGGAGCAGAATTTACCCATCAGGGTGGGATGCTTACATCTATGAATCCAGCCTTCCCGGGATATTACTTCGAGTGCCGTATGAAGGCAAACAAAACCTTTATGTCATCTACCTTCTGGTTAATTAACAAAAAGAACGAAGGCAAAGAATGTGACAAAAGAATTACTGAACTAGACATTCAGGAATGCGTGGGATTTATCAACTCCACCGCCAAGTGGACCCAAAACTTTGACGAGTCCATGCACTCTAACACACATAGCAGAGGTACGGTATGCGATGACACTCCCGTTGGAAAAAGTGGGAACAATGAAGCAACCAGCGGAAAAGTGTACGATGACTACCACGTATACGGTGCATGGTGGAAGAATAAAAATGAAATCCAGTTTTACCTGGATGGTGACCTGCAATATACCGTCAAGCCTCCGGCAGACTTCGATTTAAAAATGTATCTTAAAATGGTAGTAGAAACTTACAACTGGAACCCTGTTCCCGATGATGGAGGAATGACCGGCACCTTTACTGAACGAACGACCTTTTATGATTGGGTCAGAACATGGGAGCTAGCCGGTGAAGCAAAAAAAGGCTAAGCCCTAGAGTATATATTTAGATAGCTAAGAAAAACCAAGTTCGATTTAAAAAGGCACATCATGTCGGTAAAATAGTTCTGTGAATTTTAATAACGAGCAATTTTATCAGGCATCTCACATTCATGCCTGAAGAGTTTACGGCTTTGAATGGTTGTGTGTTTTTTTTAAATCCGACTTAGGTTAAGAAAAATCAATAGGTCATTTAACTCACTGGGGAAGAAAATGGAAACAAGGGTTACCGAGCTGGCCCTGGTATGTATCCTTCCTGGATGAAAGAAGTCCAGCCCGCTTTTGCGGAGACTAAAGAAATTAGGATATAGCATAAATACGAAGTTGTGGAAACAACTGAAGAAAGATCTTTTTAGCTACATCTTTATAAGCTTCCTGAGACAGTACCCAAGGACATCAACTAAAAAAGCCAGTGCTTAACTTTTTTAGTTGATGTCAATTACACGCTTCACCATACGAAACTCCTTTGTTTCAATTAAGCATCACACTACGCGATCCCATTTTCACCATAAGTAAGAGACTCTTTCAATAAGCCCCCCCAATTCGCGCTACACTCAATTTAAGGGGGGCATATTTTTAAGTAGATAGAAGAAAAAGACTACCTGATCTTAAAAAATCCGACCTCAGTGATTAAAAAACTGATTTTTTGCTATTTTCTGAGGAAAACCATCCATAGGAGTCATTTTTTTACTTAAGGGGGTATATACACCTTTCACATAAGGGCATTTTTACGACAGACCACTTTTTTTCATCGTTTAATCCCAACTCATCTTTCCATAATACAATCTAATTTTATCATCTGATAATTTAACCTCATTTTAAAAGTTTACCCAGAATGAACAACTCATTAACCCGAAAATTGTACTCATGGATGATGGTCCTCGGTTTATTCATCTGCATCTCCGCATGTGAAGAAAATTCAGAGGAAGAAGAAATCCTTCCTGATCTGGAATTCGCCCTTACCGTTTCTGACTACGAAATCAAAGCAGGCGATAACGTTACTTACTCCATCGATGGGTTCGATCCAGAGAAGATCACCTACGCATGGACGTTTGAAGGTGGAGAGCCGGCCACATCGACCGACCTCGAACCCATAGTAACCTATAATACCCCTGGGAAATACGGCGCCAGTCTGACGATAACTCGTGTAGAGGATGAACGAACGTTTGAAGCTTCTCTCCCTGACTCCGTAACCGTCTCCGAATTAGCTGCAGGTGACGTATTAGCTTCGTTTGTTTCTGATGTGAAAGACATTGAACAAGGTGGTACCGTTACTTATACCAGCAACAGCACCAGCGGTACCGCGCTGGTATGGACGTTTCAGGGAGGGAACCCAAGTACCTCTACCGCAGAAAAAGTAACCGTAAAATATTCAAATACCGGTAATTTCGATGTCAAATTAGTCGTCTCACTAGAAGGTGCGACAGATACCAAAGAGTCTACCGATTATGTATCAGTATCTCCTCTATCGGCCAATTTCACAAGCACGACGACCTCCATTGAAGAAGGCATGATGGTGACTTACACCAGCACAAGTAGTGAAGGAGCGACACTCGCCTGGGTATTTGAAGGAGGCACCCCACCATCCGCATCTGCAAATCAGGTAACGGTTACGTACCAAACAGCTGGTAACTATGATGTGACGCTGACCGCTTCGAAAAACGGGCTTGACTTCAAAAAACAAGAGGCCGATTACATAACAGTGAGTGAACCTGCTGCTCCTCCTGCTCCCAGTCCTGCATCGCTTGAAAGCACTACGTTATCCAATGATGGGTTGACAATCTCTTTAAAATTTGACAAAGACCTTAATGACCCGTCCGGAGATGCTTCCAATATGGTCGTCAATGTTGATAGCTCTCCTGCTACCATTTCTACGTTGTCACTTGCCAGCGGAGACGCGACAACGATCATTGTTGAGCTTTCTACTGCAGTCACCGCAGGACAGTCCATCTCCATTACCTATGCTCCGGGCATCACCACAACGGAAGGTCTGGCAGTGAATAGTCTGTCAGGCGTAAGCGTCACTAATACCCTTCCTACTGGTAACATCATCGCCGATGGTGGAGTAACGAGCGATTTTGACTCTGGAACAACAGGTTGGGACTTGACTACCCACCCATTTCAGGGAAATCAGGTCGACGGAAACCTGATAGCAGGTGCAAGCATTAGCCATGATGCAACTGGAGGATTTGGAGGCACCGGAGCACTTAAAGTAGTCATGAATGAAGGAGGCGTCATTCAAATCAATAATCCATCAGGCTCTTCAAACAAAAACAACTTTTTTGTTCGCACGACTAACAGCATATCCTATGAAAGCGGAAAGCAATATAAAATCTTCGTCAGATTCAAAGTAGTAGGTTCTGCCGGGTTTAAATCAATGACTGTACGTCTGAAGAAAGCCAACGGTGCATGGGAAGCTCCCGAACAAAAGAAATTCCTAACAAACAATCCGTCCGGAAACTGGCAAACGGTTGAAGGAAATCTTTCCAACGTATCCGGAAGTACGGTTGGAGACGGTGTCATTGAAATACAGATGATTGGCGAAGAAGTCACCTCAGGGAATGGGGAAACGACAACCGTCTATTTCGATGACATTTCAATAACAGAAGTCACACCTTAACGTTTCATTATTCACTAAATGTCTACCAAAGCCTGGTTTTGTCATAAAACCAGGCTTCTTTTTTTTTAAAAAATCACGTTACGGAAGGTCGAAAGCCAGTAACAAATCCATCTCACTTACTCCCCTTTTAAAACATTCATTTCCCCATAATAACAACCGAGGTCATTTTTTTAGTTAAGGGGGACAAATGCGCCTTTCATATAGGGGTATTTTACGATATACCGGCCATTTTCATCGTTTAATACCAACAGAACTTTCCATAATACAATCTAATTTTATCACTTGATAATTTAACCTCATTTTTAAAAGTTTACCCAAAATGTTTAATTCATTAACCCAAAAATTGTACCCCTGGATGATGGTCCTCGGTTTGTTCATCTGCATCTCCGCATGTGAAGAAAATTCAGAAGAAGAAGAAATCCTTCCTGATCTGGAATTCGCCCTTGCCGTCTCTGATTACGAGATCAAAGCAGGCGATAACGTTACGTACTCCATCGATGGATTCGATCCTGAAAAGATCACCTACGCATGGACGTTTGAAGGTGGCGAACCCGCCACATCGACTGACCTCGAACCCGTAGTAACCTATAACACCCCTGGAAAATACGGCGCCAGTCTGATGATAACTCGTGTAGAGGACGAACGAACTTTTGAAGCTTCTCTTCCTGACACCGTAACTGTTTCTGAAGTAGCAGCAGGTGACGTATTAGCTTCGTTCGTTTCTGACGTAAAAAGCATTGAACAAGGTGGTAGCGTTACCTATACCAGTAATAGCACCAGTGGTGCCGCGCTGGTATGGACGTTTCAGGGAGGAAACCCAAGTACCTCTACTGCACAAGAAGTAACCGTAAAGTACTCAAACGCTGGTGATTTTGACGTGAAATTGGTCGCCTCGCTAGAAGGTGCAACAGATACCAAAGAGTCAACTGACTATGTATCGGTATCTCCTTTATCAGCTAATTTCACAAGCACATCGACTTCCATTGAAGAAGGCATGACGGTGACCTATACTAGTACAAGTAGTGAAGGAGCGACACTCGCCTGGGTATTTGAAGGAGGCACCCCACCATCCGCATCTGCAAATCAGGTAACGGTTACGTACCAAACAGCAGGTAGCTATGACGTGGCGCTGACTGCTTCGAAAAACGGACTTGATTTCAAAAAAGAAGAGGCCGATTATGTAACAGTAAGTGAACCCGCTGCTCCCCCTGCTCCCAGTCCTGCATCGTTTGAAAGTGCTACGTTATCCAATGACGGATTGACGATCTCTCTAAAATTTGACAAAGATATTAATGACCCATCCGGGGATGCTTCCAATATGGTGGTCAACGTGGATAGCTCTCCTGCTACCATTTCTACGTTGTCACTTGCCAGCGGAGATGCGACCACGATCATTGTTGAGCTTTCTACTGCAGTCACCGCAGGACAGTCCATCTCCATTACCTACGCTCCGGGCATCACTACAACGGAAGGCCTGGCAGTAAATAGCCTGTCAAACGTAAGCGTCACTAATACCCTTCCTACCGGTGACCTTATTGTAGATGGAGGAGTATCCGGTGATTTTGACTCAGATGCAACCGGGTGGATACTCAATCCGATTGCCAATGGAAGCGCAGCAGCTGACCCCAACCTCTTAGTCGGATCCAGCATTACTCGCGATGCAACAGGAGGCGAGACCGGGTCTGGTGCGCTAAAAATAGTCCTTAATGAAGGAGGTGTGGTTCAGGTAGATAACCCGGTAGGTTCACAAAACAGAAACCGCTACTTTATTCGTACGGAAAATAAGATCGCTTTTGAAAACGGAGTACAATATCAATTTAGCATTAGACTCAAGGTAGAAAATAAAGCCGGACTCAGAGCGATGAACCTACGACTGGAGGAAGCAAATAGTGTACAGCCACCTGTCGAGCAAAGAAG
>JBCCXH010000180.1:0-9628 GCA_039192005.1 Bacteroidota bacterium | reverse complement strand
GTTCATTTCCGTTTACTTCTTAGCCTCTTTCTTTAAACTGGAAAAAAACGGCGTAGACGTTCGTACCATTAAGATGCTCTTACCTTCGCTGGCTCCGGGGCTTTCTTGTTTTCCATTTATCCTGGAGTATTTTGGGGAGTCAACGTTGGCAAATGCCGCCATTGCAGATATCGGCAACAAGGTTTTTGTCCTGATTATCCTGTATCTGCTGGCCCTAAAATGGTACCACAAATACGAGTATGTCGAATACTCCGGAAAAGGAAATAAGTTGAAATCTTTGGCAAAATCATTGATTCAGGAGCCTGTAAACCTGGTGATTATCGCTGGTATAGGTATGCTACTTATAGGCATTAATTACGAGACCATGCCTTCTTTTCTTAGAGGTGCTGTGGATCGGTTGAGCATGATGATGACGCCTTTGGTACTCGTATTTATCGGGATATCCGTTAAGTTGGACTGGAAGCAGCTGAAAGTCATTTGGTCTATTTTGCTATTCAGGTCGGGATGCGCCTTCCTATTCAGTGGACTGGTATTGATGATTTCGCAAATTTCAGACCCGATGGTAGCCATGCTTATCATCTTGTTTCCTCAGAGTAGTTGTAGTTTTTGGCCGTATGCCCATATGAGTGCAATCAATAAAATGGGTGAGGACTCGGAGAAAGCAAAAACGTTCAACCTGGACTTAGGGATGAACATGCTGGCGCTCTCCTTGCCGCTATCGACATTGATCATTCTGGCACTGAGTACCTATGGGGAAAAAAGTGCCGATTTACTATTTGTATTCATTTTATCCGGTGTATTAATTACCGTATCACTGATTCCAAATCTTTTAAGAAGAATTAATACAAAGTTTTTTGATGCGAAAGAAGTAAAGATGGTGGAAAAAAAAGAGGACGTATTGGAATTAAACAGGTCATAGTTTTAATCAAAACGTCACAACGAGAGCTACCGGGCTTTTCATAAGTGAACAGGGTCGAGGTTCTAAAGTTGTCGCATCTAATAATTGAGATTGCTTGCGTAGAAAAGTTAATATTACCGATCGAATACGGACCATTTTTGATCAACTTATTTACGTTTATCCGGTTACGCTTTTCAGTTCAGAAATACCTCTTTTAAGTAAAAAAGGATAGGACTTCAGCATTCAGAAGACGCCCCTATCATTTCCACTTTGAAGCAGCAGATAAGACCAGGGGGTCTGTTTTCTGATAGCATTCCGTTTTAGTAGAATTAGTCGTAATTTTCAATATGGATTTTTCTTTGGAGGATACCGTTACACTTCTTGGTAACACCCCGACCACGATTTCTTCGCTTCTTAGTGGGATCAGCACCGATTGGATTCACCAAAACGAAGGCGAAGGAACCTGGAGTCCTTTTGACGTGGTAGGACATTTGATTCATGGGGAAAAGACAGACTGGATTCCCAGAACAAAGATTATCTTATTTGAAGAAGACAAGCGTTTCATCCCCTTTGATAGATTTGCTCAAGAAGAAGAGAGCAAAGGAAAAACGATCGATGACCTGGTGAGGGAATTCAAGGAGTTAAGAACCGAAAACGTGAAGACATTGAAAAGCTTTAATCTTTCTAAAACTGACCTGAACAAAAAAGGAATTCACCCGGAATTCGGACCCATTACCCTACGCAATATGCTCGCAACATGGACCGTACATGACCTGGGGCATATCGTGCAAATTAGTCGGGTGATGGCCAAACAATACAAAGAAGAGACGGGGCCGTGGCCTAAATACCTTAGAGTGCTAAATCAATAGACGGATTCAAAGAGGATCGTATCTGATTAGGTTAAAGAATACAACTTAATGCCCCTCCAATCTGAAAAAATCACTTTTTACGCCTTTTACTCCCGGGACAGCAACAAATATTGATCCGGCGTCAGGATATTTTTCCAACTCTTCAGGAGTCATGCCTATCCTGGCAGACGTGATGAACAGCGAGTCCAGATTTTCTCCTCCAAATGCACATGCCGTTACATTATGTGCGGGTACCTTGATTTTTTGCATCAACGACCCGTTCTCAGGATCAAATCGGGCCACTGCGTTTCCATTCCACAGTCCTACCCACAGCTTATCTTCCTCGTCAATGGCCATTCCATCGGGGAAGCCCAGTGTATCAGGAATATTTACCGCTGTTCGCCTGTTGCCAATGTCTCCGGTGCGGCGATCAAAATCAAACGCGCTGATCTCACCCGTTGGCGTATCAATGTAGTACATCGTTTTTTGATCTTTCGTCCATACGATCCCATTCGAAATCGTCACGCTATCCATTTGAACCGCTACCTTTCCATCTTCTTCGATCATGTATAACTTTCCATCTGCTTTTTTACCAGGCATATGCATGGAACCCACCCAAAACCTCCCTGCGGGATCACATTTTCCATCATTTAAGCGCGTTTCAGTATTGGCAGTATCCAGAGAAACATAGTGGGTCAGGTCTCCGTTATTCGTATCCATGAAATAAGCGCCATCCTGAAGGGCCACAATGCAGAGGCTGTCAGTGACAGGAACGACCGTACTAATCATGGAAGGTGTGGGTAGCGATCGGTGTTCCCTGGTGGCCGGTTCCAAAATATGGAGGCGTTTTCCGACAATGTCTACCCAAAAAAGTTCCTGTGTCTCATGGTTCCAGATGGCCCCTTCTCCAAGCCGTGCTTCCATCTTGTAAAAAAGTGAAGCCTTGAGGGCGGAGGGATGACGTGAGGTTTTTTTAGAGGACGAACATCCTGCCAGACTAATCAATAAACCAAAAAAAACGAATTTGTTCATGCTCTAAAATAAGCAGATCAATTGGAAGAGGCGTTGGAGCATTCTGGTCGGAAAAAAAATAGATCTATTTTTTCGGTATGACGTACCTTCTTTAAATCGAACTTAGGATTTATAAGGGAGGCCGTAAATGATGGACGTGTTTGAGCGTGTACAGTTAAGATGGGATCTCAAAGCCGGGTTACAGGTCATTAGTTCAGAGAGCCAACCTTAGATTTTCCCGAAGTTCCCCAATAAGTGATACAGCACAATTCCGCTGGCCACCGAGACATTCATCGAGCTGTTTTGTCCCAGCATTGGGACATGTAAGCTGATCTGGCAAAGTTCCAGAAGTTCCTGAGAAACTCCCTGTTGCTCACTTCCTATAACCAATACACATTTTCCTGACTTCTGGTATTGATGAAACGGAATGCTTAAGTTGGTGTACTCAAGCGCAATTGGGTAGTAGTCATTAAATAGGGTTTCTACTTCATCTAATCGGCTTAGCATGTCAAAAGTAATTTTCGCCGTAGTTTGACGTGCAACCCGGTCAATTTTGTCCATGTTTTGAGTTACATCCAGGCGGTATCCAAAGATCTTTGAAATCCCACACGCATCTGCCAAACGGAAGAGTGCACCAATGTTTTGAGGGTTGTTGACTCCATCCAACAAAAGTACCATTGGAGTGGACGGGTTTTTACCTGATGTTGAATCGGGATGTATCTCACGAAAGGATAGGGGGTACTCGTCTTTCAAAGGAGCATTGGTTCAATTAGTAGCCATTGCTCTTGCACCCATCTCAACGATTTCCAGATTTTTAATCTTTCCATCGTTCAGGTCAAACCTCAAAAGCGTTTTTACCTGATGAAAACCGTGCTTTCCTGCAGCTCCGGGATTCATAAACATGAGGTCATTTTCTTTGTCAAACATGACTTTTAAAATATGAGAATGCCCACAAACCAATAACTGAGGTCGGTATTCCCTGATGATATTTCGGATTCTGGGATTGTATTTAGGTGGTTTTCCGGCGATGTGAGTCATAAATACCCGAACACCTTCGCGCTCGAAAAATTCGTCTCCCTGGCACAACCCTCTGAGTTTCCCTCCGTCAATGTTTCCCCAAACGGCTACTGTCGGCTTAAAATTTTGTAGTGCACTCAAGACATGTTCATCACCGATATCGCCAGCATGCCAGATTTCGTCCACTTCTTTGAAGTAATCATAAACTTTATCATCAAGGTAAGCATGCGTATCCGAAAGTAGACCGATTTTCATTTTTAAAGTAGCTATTTGTGTTTCATCCAGTAGCATTCCAGACGATTAACCTGCAAATAAATCCTATTCGATCAGTATTTCCATACATCGTGATAAAGCTTTCGACGAAGGGGTAGCTTTGTTTATTTAGAATCCTTCATATGAATGATGAATAAGGTCATCTATCCTTGTTGCCATTAACAAATGATAATTCTAAAAACCATCATGCATCATACGATTGACAAACGAACAGGCGGGGATCCGATCATGGTATTTTTGTCTTAACAAATTTTAACAAGTGTACGGGCTTGAACTTTCCTATTCGAGATTTTATACTTGCACTCGTTTTGAAGCTAAAAAACCAATTATGGCAATCGTAGTTGACAACCTCACGAAGAATTATGGGGTCCAAAAAGCAGTAAACGACATTTCCTTTAAGATCAATACTGGAGAAGTTGTTGGATTTTTGGGACCTAATGGTGCCGGTAAGAGTACCACCATGAAGATGATTACCTGTTTTATGGCTCCTACCTCAGGAGACGTAAACGTCGAAGGATCTTCTATTTTATCAGATTCGGAAACCGTAAGAAAAAAAATCGGTTACCTTCCGGAGAATAACCCGCTGTATCTGGATATGCCCATTGTAGAATATCTTAGATTCAGTGCAGAAATACAAGGAGTAAATAAAAAAGACATACCATCCAGGATCTCAGAGATGATCTCAAAATGTGGGCTGGATGTAGAAAAGCACAAAAAAATAGGCGAGCTGTCAAAAGGATACCGTCAACGGGTAGGGTTAGCTCAAGCCATGATTCATGATCCTGAAGTGCTCATACTGGATGAACCGACTACCGGTCTGGATCCCAACCAGATCGTGGAGATCCGAAAGCTGATTAAAGAGCTCGGAAAAGAAAAAACCGTTATTCTGAGTTCTCATATTTTGTCCGAGGTTGAAGCCACTTGTGATCGTATTTTGATCATCAATAAAGGAAGAATTGTTGCAGATGGATCTGCAGATACATTAAGGCAGCAAGCGCAGGGGCAAGAGTTACTGACGGTTCACATCGAAGCGGAAGGAGAGGTAGAAAAAGAGTTGGTTGGGTTGAAGACTGTAGAAAAAGTAACAGCCATCGAAGGAAAAAATCAGTGGTTTAGTGTTCAAAGTAAGCCCGATTTAAGTTCACGCAAAGAGATCTTTGACCTTTGCGTAAAACAAAAGTGGTACCTGATGGAGATGACAGGTATTGAAACAAGACTAGAAGACGTATTTAGAGACCTAACCAATTAAGTCATGAGTAAAGTTTGGATAATTACTAAAAGAGAGCTCGCAGCTTTTTTTGATTCATTGATTGCCTATGTGATGATCGTTCTTTTTTTGGGCTTAAGCGGACTGTTTACCTGGTTGATTCCCGGATCCAATGTCTTTCTTTTGGGTCAGGCGAGTCTGGACGTTTTTTATAACGTCTCCTTCTGGTCCCTGTTTTTCTTTATCCCCGCCATCACCATGCGGATGATCGCGGAGGAGAACAAAGAAGGCACTATAGAACTTCTGATAACGAAAGCCATTAGTGACGGACAGATCGTCGCGGGAAAGTTTCTGGCATGCCTGCTCCTCGTTCTGATCGCCCTGTTGTGTACCATTCCTTACTACGTTACCGTCAGTCAACTAGGAAATGTAGATGATGGATCAGTTATTGGTGGGTACATCGGTCTGATCTTACTCTCTGCCGGGTACATCAGCATTGGTTTATTCGCCAGCAGCATCACTCAAAACCAGATTGTAGCCTTTCTCTTTGCATTACTGATCGGCACATTTTTCCATTTACTATTCGATGCGTTCAGTTCCGGCCTCACCGGATTTATCGCTGAGTTTTTCAACTACCTGAGCATGCGGACACACTTTGAGTCCCTGAGCAGGGGCGTGATCGATAGTCGGGATATCATTTACTTTTTATCCCTTATCACCATCGGGTTAATTACTACACAAATTATGTTATCAAAAAGGAATTGGAAGTAAGATGAAAAAACAAACAATCCTTATTCAACTTATCGTCATTGTGGCCATTGTCATCGTGGCCAATCTACTTTCCAATCAGTTATACTTTAGATTGGACTTTACCGAAGACAAGCGGTATACGCTCAGCGATGCAACGAAGGACGTTCTCAACGATTTGAATGACGTCATTACAGTCACCGCGTATTTTTCAGAAGACCTTCCTCCCCAGCTTTTAAATAACCGAAAGGATTTTGAAGACATGCTGATCGAATACGAACAAAGGTCAGGAGGAAACGTGGTTTACGAGTTTATCAATCCGAACGAAGACCAAACCAAAGAACAGGAAGTGCAGCAAAAAGGCATTGGTCCGGTGATGATCAACGTGACAGAAAACGACCGTGTTGAACAGATGAGAGCCTACATGGGAGCCACGTTGCAACTCAATGATGACGTGGAGATTATACCCCTGGTCCAGCCCGGAGCAGCAATGGAATTTGAATTGACCACTTCCATCAAAAAACTGTCGGTTGCAGATAAACCTAAAGTGGCATTATTGACCGGCCATGGTGAAGCCACGCTTAGCTCCATGCCGCAATTGCAACAGCAGCTAAGTGTCCTTTATGAAGTAGAGCCCTATACGATTTCAGATACAGAAGATATCCCTTCTTTTTACCGTGCCATTGCCTGGGTGGCCCCTTCAGATACCATACCTGCAGCTCATTTTATGAAATTGAATGCCTACTTGAACGGAGGAGGTAAACTTTTCATTGCTTACGCTACGGTGACGGGTGACTTGCAGCAGGGACTTTTGTCAAAAGCTTCAGACATTGGTCTGGTCGGATGGCTGGCGCAAAAAGGCATTTCTATTGGGCAGGATTTCGTGATTGATGCACAATGTGCTACCGTAACGGTCACACAGCAGCAAGGGTTTTTCCGGATCAACAGTCAGAAAGAATTTCCTTATTTCCCAAGAGTTTCCAACTTTGAAGATCACCCGTTGACGCGTGGATTGGACGAAATGATCCTAACGTTTGCGAGTACCGTCCTTCCCAATCCGGGCGACACGACGATTCGTACCACGCCGCTGGCATTCACCTCGGAGCTGTCGGGAACCGTGAGCGCTCCCGCTTATGTCGACATTCAAAAAAAATGGGCAGAGTCTGATTTTGCTACGGGTGTTCAGTCGCTTGCAATAGCAGCAGAGGGTTTTGGTAACGGTCTTGGCAAAATGGTGGTGATCGGAAACGGAGATTTCTTCATCAACGGAGAAGGACAGGCCGCCAGACAAGTGGCACCCGATCATGTCAACTTTGCTTCCAATGCCATTGATTGGTTATCAGACGATACCGGATTGATTGATTTAAGAACAAAAGGCATTACATCCAGGCCATTAGACAGCGTGGAAGATGGTACCAAAAGCCTGATTAAGTACGGGAATGTTTTTGCACCTATCGCCCTTCTTCTCGCCTATGCTTTTTTTAGAAGACTTCGGAACCAGCGTAGGCGTCAGAAATGGATGCAGGGAAATTTTGACTAATATTTGAATCAATAGTTATGAAATTATCTATTAAGAATCTTTTAATCATTTTTGGAATACTGGCAGTCGCTTTTTTACTGATCCGACTCAATAAAAAAGGAGGAAAGAGTAAAGCGCTTCGGTCTGAGTTGGTCTCCATTGACACGGCAAAAGTCTCCAAAATTGAAATCTCCTCTCCGAAAGGAACGGTGAAGCTCAGCAAGGCAGCAAATGGATGGGAAGTAGCACTAGGTAGTGAGAAAAAAGCGGCAAGAGAAGGAAGCATCAAAAACATGCTGAGTACTTTGAATACCATTAAACCAGGTAGGCTAGCTGCTAGAAAAGAAGATAAATGGAAGGATTATGCCGTTGACTCTGCGGGTACACGTGTCCAGGTTTTTGATGGAGACAACATCCTCACAGACATCGTTTTGGGAAGATTTGGCGTACAGGGCCAGCAAAGCTTTTACACGTTCGTTCGTCTTACCGAGGACGAAAATGTATACGTGGCCAACAACTTCATGAAGATGAGCATCCTAGAAGAACCTAACGACTACAGAAATAGCGAACTATTTTCACTGCAAAAAGACTCATTGGTCTCCGTAACGTTTGACTATCCCGATAGTGCTTTTACCTTAACGAAAAGTACGGATTGGTTTTTGAGCGATCAACAAGCTGACAGTGCGGCCGTGGCCACATTCTTACAAGGGTTGAGTTACGTTTCCAGTAAATCATTTTTCGATCAACCCGTGAGCACAGACCCGACCCACACCATCACGTTTTCTTTCGCAGATCAGCCGGAACTCGTTGTAGAAGGGTATGTCACACCTAGCAACTTCGTGATTCGGTCGTCTGCCAATAAAGAAGAGTCGTTTGCAGACGAGTCGGTGAAAACAAAAGTATTTAAAGGAGAAGGTGTTTTTGTGGCGACACGTTAATACGGATGATGTTAACTAACTTTAAGGAAATGAAACTTATTGGTTGGTTAACATCGTATAAAGTTCTATGAAAGCAGTAAAATATTTGTTTGGCCTTGTGTTGGTGGCCTCTATCGGTGGATGGAGGTCGATTCCTGAAGATGAGACTCACGTGAAATGGTTATCTTTTGAAGAGGCGATTGAATTGCACAAAGAAAATCCAAAGAAATTGTTAGTAGATCTTTACACAAACTGGTGTGGGTGGTGTAAGGTGATGGACAGGGAAACGTATAGCAACCCAACGCTTGTTTCCTACATTAATGAAAATTTTTACCCCGTTAAGTTCAACGCAGAACAAAAAGAGTCCGTTGATTTCGATGGTCACACGTTTAATTTCGTTCCCAGTGGGAGAAGGGGAGTGCATGAGCTTGCTGCAGCCCTAACAAATAATAAACTAAGTTATCCGACGACGGTATTTATGGATGAAGAGCTAAGAATCATCCAGCCAATTGCAGGTTACTTAAAGCCGAAGCAAATGGAACCTATACTGATATTTATCGGAGATGACCATTACAAAGAGGTCGCCTGGGATGAATATCAGAAAAAACATAAAAGTTCGCTTTAGATGCAACCTTTCTTTCAGTTTCTAATCTCTTAGAAGAAAGAATTAAAACTAATCATGAGGTGAATAGGCAGCCCGGTTAGCTGTTAGATAATACCAGATCCTACGGAGACGGTTGCAAACATCGGGTGCTTTGCATCACTTCATTAACTTTAAACACATGAAGAAATTATTGACTCTTGCCATTGGTGTCCTTGTTGCCGTTGTTTCGTTTGCTCAATCAGAGGAAACAAGAAAACTACCTCCTTTCTCTAAGATATCCGTAGGTGAAGGCATCGATGTATTTTTAAAGCAGGGTGATAAAGAATCCGCTCGTGTTATTGCTGATAATTTCGATATAGAAGAGGTATTGACAGAAGTGAGCGGAGAAAAGCTCAGAATTCACTTAGATAAGAATTGGTGGGAAAGCACTAAGAACGTGGATATTGAGGTATACGTTACCTATGTTTCAATAAGTGGGCTCGCAGCCAGTTCCTCCAGTTCCATAGTAGCAGAAAATGATATTGTTACAGAAGGAGATTTTGATGTAGACGTTAGTAGTTCAGGAGAAATTAAAGCAACAATTAAAG
>JBCCXH010000179.1:0-9665 GCA_039192005.1 Bacteroidota bacterium | reverse complement strand
TCTTCTGGGAAATATTCAAGCCCTGACCTGCCTCCGTCGGTCATTCGATTGTTGATGTTGTATTTCCAATCTATGCTGAATGTTACATTGGCTCCTGACATCAGCGGTTTTTCCAGGTCAATTCTCATCATCGTTTTATTGATGATGTAGTCCATAGTTTTTCCGCCGCTTTTCACTGATTTTATCTGAAAACCACCTTTATAGTCGGGGTCTCCTGTTATTTGAAAGACTGCGTACGCACTGAGTGTGTCTTTCATCTCATCTCCCCGAATTAATGGGGTATCTGAATCTCTGGCTCTTACATTTTGGTCCAATTGTACCCATAGATACTCCAGATCATCCGGAGAGTTATTGTAATACGTGATGGTTTCACTCCCGGTGATCGATTGGTCCTCATCGTTTAAGGTGATTTCCATTTTGTAATCAGCTTTTTGTTGCCAATATTCTTTTCCAGGAGCTCCTGAGGCTGTTCTGTAGCTGTTTGGCGTAGGGAGTTGTGTGCCTAGTTGCTCAAACTTTTGCTCCCACTCAACGTCTTTTTGCTTTTGAGCAAAAGCGAATACGCATCCCAGCAGTGCTGTGATCAATAAAAAGTTATGTTTCATATTTAATATGACTATGGTTTGTAAAGGTTAATTCAAATAAGCAGAGTCTATCATCAGCGTTAACGCCACTCCACCAACAGCCGAGGAAATGATTATTTTCCAATCTCTTCTGGAAACACTTCCAATCGAAACGAAAAGGAAACTGATCATCATGAAGATCGCAACAATTATTATTTGACCGACCTCTAAGCCAATGTTAAAGGCAAAAAGCTGCAATACAATAGAGGAGTCTTTTCCAATGAGTGCCCTTAGGTAGTTTGAAAATCCAAGCCCATGAATCAACCCAAAGAAACCAGCATAAATGTAATTTCTTCTAATGGTACCCTGGGCTATTTTATGTTCTTTGGTAAGAAGGTTGGAAATGGAAGTAAACAAAATCGTCACCGGAATCAAAAACTCAATTAGGTCCTGATTGATAGAGACGTACTCAAGTGTAGCAAGCGCCAGTGTAATGCTGTGTCCTATGGTAAAGGATGTAACCAAAATCAGGACTTTTCTCCAATCAGAGGATTGATAAAGGGCACAAAGGGCAACAACAAACAAGATATGATCGTACCCTTTCACATCAAGGATGTGATCAAAACCCAAGCCGTAATAAAGTGCAAATTCAGACATGTAGCGAATATAATTGATCCCTATGCAGTAATTCCAGTTTCTATTGAAATGATAGTGCCTCATCAAATAGGTATAGAGGAAGGTACGGTCTATTGTTTAGTTTTGGTCTATGATAGTTAAATCTCTGATTTTATTAATCACATCATTTCATGCATTTCATGTGAGTGTGACTGATATTGAATACAAGGAAGAAAAAAAATCACTTCAGATAAGTTCCCGTATTTTCCTGGATGATTTGGAGGAAACATTGCGAGCCACTACAGATAATAAATCGCTGGATATTACCTCTGAGAAAGACTGGGATTTTGTCAATAAAAACCTGAGAGAATACGCATTGAAAAACATCAAATTGCATGGCGATAAAGGGCTAATGGACCTCAACTATATAGGTGCGGAGATCGATAGTGACGTGATGTGGGTGTACCTGGAAGTCGAAAAAGTAAAAAAACTCAAATCAATAAAAGTGGTGAACCGCATGCTAATGGATGCGTATGAAGATCAGGAGAACATTGTTCATGTCAGAGCCCATGGGAAAGTAAAAAGTGCCAGACTTTTCAATGGTGGCGATGAAGAGTTATTTGAGTGGGAAAACTAATTGAAGTGTGATTTTTTTATTCGTGACTTGTTTATGTCGTTGAATTTGAAACTGAGTAGCTGAACTGCTTTTTGGCGTACCGGCTCGCCTTCAAATTTTGCCGGAATCCATGTCGGCATAGCGGAGATTACTCTCACGGCCTCTAGGTCACATCCTCCACCAATTCCTCTTATTACGGAAATATTAGTAATGCTTCCATCTTTTTCCACAATGAATTGAACAAATACCCTCCCTTCGATACCCATTTCCGATGCATATTTTGGATAGTCCAAGTTGGTCGTCAAAAACCTTTGTAACGCTTTCTTCCCACCAGGAAATGAAGCCATTTCATCCACCAGAGTAAAAACTTCGTCGTTCGGTTCTTCTTTTGGCGTTGTGATTTGTTCCGCTCTCTTTTGAGAAAAAAGCAGTAAAGGACCTAAAAGTATGGCAATAAGAATGGTAGTCTTTATCATTGATTTAACGTTATGAATGAAAAAAGTTTGTGTTAAAAAAAGTGTTAGTTCTTCACCTTTTTCCGCAGCTCTTTCATTTTCTTTTTTGAATCACGTTCATTTTTTGCCACTACGAAAGAAATTGCCTGAACCATCTTTTGACGTACCGGCTCTCCATTGTACTTCCCAGGAATCCAGTTGGGCATTAGTTGTATCACACGAGCTGCTTCTTCATCGCACCCGGCACCAATTCCTTTCACAACCTGAATGTTGGAGATGGAACCATCTTTTTCCACAATAAATTGCACGAAAACTCTTCCTTCTACTTTCAACATGGTGGCTAATGCAGGATATTTAATATTAACAGCCAAAAACCGATAAAACCCATTCATTCCTCCAGGGAAAGTCGCGGACTCTTCAACAATTGTAAAAACTTCCGAGGCTTGTGTCGATAGTGAATCTACCTGGTCTTCTACTTCTTGTGCTAATGACAAGAAAGGAATAAAAAGAATAACGATGAGTATGATTGATTTAGGCATGACTTGATATCGTGAACTATGAAAATTTAAAAACTATTAAAGGGTGATTAACAGGATAAACTCTATCACTTTTTAACAGATGAGAAAAGAAATTAATATCTTATTAAGCAGGTTTAGTTCTCTAATAGCTGCTTCCCACCTTGTCCTCTTTTTGCTACTGCGAAAGTAATCGCCTGGACCATCTTTTGGCGCACTGGTACTCCGTTGTATTTCGCAGGAATCCAGTCGGGCATTAGTTGTATCACACGAGCTGCTTCTTCATCGCACCCGGCACCAATTCCTTTTACAACCTGAATGTTGGAGATGGAGCCATCCTTTTCCACAATAAATTGCACGAAAACCCTTCCTCCTACTCCTTTCTCAAGTGCTTGAGGAGGAAACGTGATATTACCACCTAAAAACCGGTAAAAACTATTCATCCCTCCCGGGAAAGTCGCGGACTCTTCAACAATTGTAAAAACTTCCGAGGCTTTTTCGGAGAGTGAATCTTGCTGATGCCCCTTTTGCTGTGACCATGTGATGAAAGGAGATGCAAATAGAAGAGCAATTATGATTTTTTTTATCATTATTTTGGTATTGTGAACGATAAAGATGCAAAACTAGCACAATCTATCAATTAAAAGCAAGTGGGACATTGCCCGTTCATCAAAACAAACTAAAGGTTCTATAGGGATTGGATGACCGGCCAAAAAACCTCGTGGCAGGTGGTACTTTCTCAGTGGTTTCTTTTCTTTGTTTTTTTCGCTTTCGTCAACTTAAACTCAATGACCTGAACCAGCTTCTGTCGTGCAGGCTCTCCATTTGTCTTTCCCGGTTTCCATTTAGGCATCATTTTCATCACTCGCAAAGCTTCTTCATCACAACCTGATCCAATCCCTTTGACAACATCAACATTGGATATTGTTCCGTCTTTTTCTACAATAAATTGCACGAAAACCCTGCCTTCTGTTCCAGACCTGGCTGCAAGCCTGGGATATTTGACATTTTTACCTAGATAGTCGTAAAAACCTACGACTCCTCCGGGAAAGGCGGCGGGCTCTTCTATTAAGGTGTATACCGTGCCGTCTATTATGGTATCATTTTGGTTATGAACCTGTGCCTGTGATAAGAAGGTGGTGATTATAAGTATTAATAAAAATAGTTTGAACTTCACATTGGGCAAGTTAAAACAATGACCCTTGAATCACCTTAGGTTTTTTAGCATATCCATTTACTGTTCTGCCTCCATATTTCCACGAATCTTGTCGTTCTTTTTGAATGTAGTCTTCCAGGTTGCCATTCGGCACAAAATTGCTTTCCATTTTCTCGGCAGCTTTGGATAGTGAATTGAGTGCATTGAGCTTATCTGAATTTCCAATTTTTGCTTTCGCTACTGCCGTTTTTAATACCCGAATGCTTTCATCATACACTTTAGTAGGAACTGGAAACGGATGACCGTCTTTTCCTCCATGTGCGAAAGAAAACCGTGCGGGATCTGCAAACCTGGACGGTGTCCCGTAAATGACTTCGCTGACAAGGGCAAGGGACTGAAGGGTTCTGGGTCCTAAACCCTGGATTAACAACAGGTCTTCAAAATGGTCCGTAGGGAGCTCGTTAGAGATGGCTAAAACAGCACCCAGCCTTTTTAGATCCACATCTTTTGCTTGTACATCGTGATGCCTTGGGAGCCTGATTTTCCGAATTTCACGGATCATTTTTTCAGGGTCTTCTTTTCCGATCTTTACGATGTTTTTTCTGGCTGCCGTTGCGTATTTATTGGTAAGGTTTAAAATGTACCCTTGGTTTTTACCATAAATAAAGGTGTGCGGTTCGTTTACAAAACTTTTCAACTCGTCGGAAAACCAATGATAGCGCCTCGCGTATCCGGTGCCTCCGTTCATACCCTGCTGAACGACTGCCCAATCTCCTTCATCGGATACCACAAAGGAATGGAGGTAAATCTGAAAGCCATCTTGTATGGCTGTATTGTCTACTTTGGCTACCAATTTGCTGCTTCTCACCAGATGATGTCCATCGAGGCCGGTTCGATTCGCAACTTCCATAAGTTCCTCGGGCGTGTTCCTGCTGTGTTTGCCTCTACCACCACATACATAAATCCCAAACTCTCTGGCTTTCGGGTTGATCGCTCTTTTTAGCGCTCCCATAACAGAAGTAGTAATCCCCGAAGAATGCCAGTCCATCCCCATCACACATCCCAACGACTGGAACCATGCCGGGTCGCTCATTCGTCTAATGAACTCTTTTTTGCCAAACTCCATGAGAACGGCCTCTGTGATTGCTCCTCCTAGTAATGACATCCTTTCGGCCAGCCATTTGGGTACCGTGCCATTATGTAGTGGAAGATCTGCGTATCCTGATTTTTTCATCAGGATAAAAATACTAATAATTTTAGTTTACTAAAAAAATTAGCTAATCATTTCATTGTTTTTTTACTCTTCTCACCATTATGGAGTATTGCATGCGTTGCCTTACCGGCACTCCATTCTTAAAAGCAGGTTCCCACTTAGGCATGTTTTTCACTACGTCCATCGCTACCTTATCTACTGAAGGAACCAACCCTCTGATCATCTTAATGTCGGACAATGAACCGTCTTTTTCGACGATGAATTCAAAGAAGACTTTCCCATTTACATCACCGACATTTTCAGGAACAATGAGGTTTTGCCCCAAATATTTATTCTCTGCAATGGATCCTCCGGAAAATTCGGCAGGTAAGTCTACGTGCATAAATACCTGATTTCCCTCTGTGGTCTTGGTGGAGCTTTCATCTGCCTCTTGTCCAAAGCATAGGAGACTACTAAAAAACAGTAAGGTGATGGTGGTTACGTATCTTTTCATAGTTATTTATTTATTTCTACAAGATCGACAATTTCCCATTGTCGTCCGGTATGTTTTAGCAAGTTTACTACTGTTGGCTGGAACTCGAAATAAATTTCTCGACCCTCAAAATGCCTCTTAACTTGAGGAAAAAGCCGCTTTTTTAGGTCTCTAAACCCAATGGTGACGTGTGGGTGAAATGCCTGGTTTTTATAATTGGCATGATCGAGCTTCAGTTTCTTTCTACATGCATTTACCACCTCATTCTGTAGCAAATACAACTTCTTATTTGCAACCACATCCACAAAAACGACCCGGGGCTCAAAAAAATCAAAATCCCTTAGCTCAATTTTGAAAGGTTGAAAGCCTGTATTGATTTCGTTCATTAATTGATAGAGTGCCGAAAGCTTTTTATCCTTCCATTTGAACGGCATATGAAGGGTAATGTGGGGAGGTGAGTTGAG
Source organism: Bacteroidota bacterium (assembly GCA_039192005.1). Lineage (GTDB taxonomy): Bacteria > Bacteroidota > Bacteroidia > Cytophagales > Cyclobacteriaceae > Ekhidna. Next base: position 3,596 of record JBCCXH010000179.1, on the reverse strand, counting down.
TGCATGGCTACTCTCAAAATGTTTTGCGACTTCGTGTTTTAGTAGCGTAATTTCATTTTGAATATTTTCAGGCGGGATGATGGCTATAAAATAAAGGTTCTCCAAATCAATTTAAGTTTTACGGGCCAAAGTCTTACGAGTAAGCTTCCAAAACATATTTCAACGTGTGCTCAATCAGCACACTCTAAAAGAAAGCTAATTTGAATTTTCTACTTTAGATGGCCAAACTGGCGGGGGTGATAAGTGGTATTAATGAGGGGTTCTGTAAAGGAAAGGTTACAAGTATTGGTTATCGAATTAAATCCTCACCATGGAAAAGCCTTATCATATTAAGAGTCGGGGCAATAAATCAAGTCACTTCGCACTCATTCATTTCCCAGTCCCAGGATATTTACTACTAAATAAAATACCGCCCCGAAAATCGGAGCGGCTGGGTTAATGCGCGCTTGCCTATTTGACAAGCAGTTTATACTTCTCCGATCGATTAAAACTATTGATCTGGATTAAGTATAATCCCTTGGTAGGGAAGACTTCCGCTTGCAGCTTTAAAAAGCGATCACTAGAAAAGCTTTCAAAAACTTTGCGACCCATGGCATCAAATACCAAGACGTTTACATTATCACCCAATGAATTAAGATCTATGGTCAGCTCGTTACCTCCGATTAAAGGATTAGGATATACATCGATCTGCTCACTGCCTGGTGTACTCGTAGGCGAAAGTGTTGGGGTAACAGCGCTCGTCCTTGCGGTATTTGCCTGGCTGAACCTGATCCAGTTCAGGTTTACTCCTCCTCCTACGAATTCAATACGGAGGACCTTTCCGTTACCTCCTCCAACATTGACGTTGGGGATTTTAATCGTTTGAAATGATTCCCAAGCTCCTGTATTTGGAATGTTAAACGTACCTATATTACTCCCGTCCAGCTTCACTACAATGGATTTTCCGGAAGTAACGGCTGCAACTCTTGCTTCCAGGTCGTAAGTTCCTGCCTGAGAATTTAACGTATATTCCAGCCACTCTCCATTCGTCGTCCACCCGATGGTCACTCCACCATCTCTGGCTTGTATGTCGACTGCTTCATTCTCTCTTGCAACATCAGATCCGTTATTATTTGGATTGGAGTCATTGTAAGCCACTCCTTGTCCCCCTTCGTCGAAACGCTCTGCTTCAATCGTTCCCGGGATCGTGGTCGTTTGACCTCGAAACGGGGTTTGGGTGTCTTCATCCACAAGCTCCCAGGTTCGGGTCCAATCGTAATACGTCGTTCTTTCCGCTAGCGACCCGTCTATCCCGTCATTACCAGGGTTAGGCGCATTCCAGTTGTAGGTTTCTACTACCATTCGTAGGTACATAGGCAAATCGAAATCTGCAGGGGGCTTAATGGTGTATTGGTATTCGTTGTTTAAATAGAAAAGCAACTCATCTTTACTTTTCCACCATACTCCGTAAATGTGGTAATTCTCATAGGCGTTTTCTCCAATTTCTGCCTTTCCCCCCTGGCTACCAACCGGTGTGCTTTCGCAATTTGTCTGCCTGCTGTGGGTATTGGAGTTCATGCTACTCATGGTCGTAAAGACAAAATTCCGATCTGAACTATTCCACCCTACCGTTTCTGTAATGTCCAATTCTGTTACTCTCAAGTCACAGTCTGTTCCTTCACCACGCCTGTTGATCAACCAAAATGTAGAAGACATAAAGGTTTTATTGGCTCTCATGCGCGTTTCATAGTATCCGTAAGTAGCTCTGTGATTACTGGCAACCAACGCTCCGCCATGCGTCCAGGTCTGATACAAATCTTCTGGCGACGGATTTTCTACAGGAAACGGGTTATCGAGTTTTGAGGCTGTCAACTGTAAACTTCCTCCTGATACCCTGACGTTGTCTTCAAGAAATCTGCCCGGTGGCCTTCCTCTCCATCCAGTAGAGTTAATGCCCCATTTATCCAGGTTTAATGAGTTACCGTTAAATTCATCGGTCATGTTACCTACGATGGTCCACCTCTTTCCATCGGGAGCTTCGGGCGGTTCGGCAAGAGTAAGCGTACTGACTGCAAGGGTGAGAATGAATAATAAGCGTCTAAACTGTTGCATAATGTTGAAAATTTGGGTTTTTAATGCGTTTATTTATAAGGTTCAAAAAGTTGATTACTGGTCAACTCTTGGTTTTGCTTGATGCATTCAAATGACTTTGAGTGCATCACTCAAGGGGTTTCTTTACTTTATATCATTTCGCTGTTTTAAGTAAATGAGCAAAGATTTCTTTCTTCATGCATGCTTCATTTATTGAGCATCAATGACAAAATATCATTTAGATAGTGCGTACTTATATTGTTCAGGTAATTTCCTGTGATGTGCTTTAGATACGTTTTAGCGTATCATCCAAGATGATTCCATGGAATGGGCGCAGTTATTTGCGTAGGTTATGATAACTACGAGTCGGGAGGTTTTGTTACCAATAATTTTAAGTTATTTGAAGAAAACGTTTCACGTACTTTCTTTTGGTAAGAAAGCGTTTTCCTGACGCTCCATGATACGATTTGGAGTGTATTAGAGAAGTAAATATTGCTTGGTGACAGTTCTGTCATCGCTTTAGGTTTAGTTGTTTAATGTGCATTCCAAGCTATGATTTTCATAGCTGTAAGAATCGGGGTTAATTCAACCTAAAATTATTTACCAGCAGATCCTCGATCGTGAATTATTTCCTTTTTAATGGGGGGTGTATTCTTCAAATAGCTATGAAAAGCTACATAGAAAGGTGTATTTGCTTATTTTTTAAAAAATTACCCCCCTTAACCAATAGATTGCTCTTTGAGTTTGGCCATCCAAATCAAGGCTGCACGGACTTATATCCAGCAGCCCTGATTTAAAAAAAGCATGGTTTTTGGCTCGATTTGTTTATTACTTTACCAGTACTTTCAGCATTCTCCCGTCAACAGAAGTACTAATGAAATAAAGCCCTTTGTGTTGAAACGTTTCAGAGGGAATGGTAAGGTTGTTTTCCTTCGTTGTTTTTTCATAAACTTTCCTCCCCATTGAATCAAACGCCGTGATAATGGTAGCTTCCTCTACTGGTGACCAGTTCATGTATACATGCTCCCCACTTGAAATGGGATTGGGATAGATTGAGAATTTAATTTCCGTGTTCGGAAGAGTAGGCACTGATACTTGTTCTTGCTGAGAAATTCTTGCAGAAAGGCCCCAGGAAACCTTGAATTTTTGCATGTCACCGACAGCATTTGCATTGCACCTCATCGGACTTCCTCCAGACATGTACTTTCCATTGCTACACTTGAAGGCGTACACTTGATTTCCTTTATGTTCGATAACAAACTTTTCCCATGCTCCGACCGAGCTTCGGTTACACCTCATGGGGCCGTTACCGTTTTCAGAGCTGACATATGCCCCGCTATTTTTTAAAGAAACGGTATTCCCACTTACCGCCCATTCAAATTTTTCCCATGAGCCCACGGAGTTTCGGTTGCAATTCATGGGGCCATTACCGTTTTCAGACGAAACGTACGTATTGTTTCCAATACACCTGAGAGAGACGATCTGAGTATAACCATTACCCGAATCAACAACGAATCTCCAGCTTC
>JBCCXH010000178.1:0-9723 GCA_039192005.1 Bacteroidota bacterium | reverse complement strand
TGTAATTCAAATTTTAAAACTCACATTATGAATTTAGGGAAATTGACCCATTATTTTTTAGGTCTCATTTTACTACTGGCTGCTTGTGACGAATCCGCAGAAGAGCCTGTCTTGCAAGAACCTGACCTCACCGTAAAAAACGGAATCCTTCATTTCAAAGATCTGAAAACCTTTGAAGCGTACATGAATACCTTCAATGAAATGAACGATACCGAAAGACTTGATTTTCTTTCGTCTATTGGCTTTGTGAATACACTTTATGCCAAAATACAGTCGCTGGAAAACTCAGCACAACCTTCAGACAATGAACTGGACGTACCGGACCCTGCATTCTCTATGATTTTAAATGAAGAAGGGCTGTATTCAATCGGCGACATGATCCACAAAATCACGGACAAAGAGGAAATCATGGTTGAACAGGAAGCGTACGCCGCAAACATGGACTGGAGTGGAGTGGCTGCTACTAAAAAGATTCCAATCTATTTCGGAGAAAATGACTACTCGCACAGCCAAAACCTGGACAACGCCAGGAAAGATGACCCGATCAAACTGGAGCCATACGACGGGGACTTTGTCACAGCAACCGGAGGAAGGATTCGCGGAATTCGTCATTTGAGCGCCCACATCATCAGTTGGAATCGTACCTATTTTGCTTATGCCTCTGCAGGTTTAAGAATAAAAGGGAGGAAAAAAGACGGAAGAAAATGGCGCGACGATAAAATGCATTATGCTGCGATCAGTTATTTGGCGAACGCGACCATCATTACACCAAATGGCACACGTATTGCCCAGCCGGATAAAACAGGACGAAAAGACGGCAGAGATAAAAAATCGATTAGCAAAACCATTTATTCCAGCCCTGGAATAGATCATAAATTTGATGAGGTCAGGTTCGATGCAGACTTCACCTATGAGGATGATGGATACGAAAGGGTTTTTCTAAACAATCAGATATTCATACTGGACCTGTAGGCAATACGATAGCTAAGGCGACATCGCCTTCAACAGGAAACTTTACATCAGGGTTCGCGTGTTTCGCGGACCTTTTTTTAGCCTTTCTTGAGGAATAAAGCAGGCCGGAGGGCTGTAAGAAGAGAATGATTATTGAGCATGTAGCGCCCTTACCGAGAAATACTTTTTTGTTTTCGAACGCCACATCAAGTGTATTTTAGCGATGCCAGGATTTGAATGGACAGATAGAAACGTTCGCCTTATCATTGACGATGAAAGTGGTAAACCAGAATTCCAAGCCATTGGTAACGTCACATAGAACAGCAAACTCATGAAGAAGTGAGAAAGAAAAACACGTGAAGTTTAATAATGCCATTAAAGAGATGAAAGGACTCAAAAAGATTGCCATCATCGGACCGGAGTCGACAGGGAAAAGTACGTTATCCCAAGAACTTGCGGATCACTTTCACACGGAGTGGGTACCGGAGTTTGCCCGTACTTACCTCGATCAACTGGATCGTCCGTATGAAAAATCGGACCTGATCACCATTGCCAAAGGACAGTTGGTAAGTGAAGACGAAAAAGGAAAGGAGGCAAACCAGTACCTCTTTTGTGATACCAACCTGATCACCATTAAAATCTGGAGTGATCACAAATACGGAACGACCGACTTCTGGATTGAGGAGCAGCTAAAAAGCAGAACGTATGAATTTTATTTGCTCACGTATGTAGACATCGAATGGGCGTTTGACCCTCAACGTGAACATCCTAACCTCCGAAATCATTTTTACGAACTCTTCAGGTCGTATCTCGAACGACATGATCTGCCTTATGCCACGATTCAGGGCCGGAACAACGACCGCAAGGACTCAGCGATCCGGGCAATCGCGTCTCATTTTCGAGGCGCCTGAAGAATGATCACCACGTGATTAACCGGTACGATCTCAAATATTACCAGTACTAGCTATTGGTACCTGTCCGTTACAGGCTTATGTTTGCGGACTGAAACGGGGTGCCGTACTGTCTTTTAGTAGTGAAAGACAGGGCTGAGATCATACCCATAACCTGATCCGGGTAATGCCGGCGTAGGGAAGAAAGTTGATTCTGATCAACTTGTATGATAAACGAACCTTGATCATTCAGGAATTATTTACAGAGGTGGCTCGATTACTTGTTCATTGAGCCAACCCGAATTTTCGGTGTTTGATGCTGAAAGTAAATTTCCTGGATAAAAAAGGTGGGACGGAAAGTTCCCCACTTTCTGATGGTTTTTATGTGAAAAAAATGACGAAATGAGAATATTAATTATTGTTACATTGATGCTGTGCTGGCAGCTATCCTACAGTCAGGATTCCCTGAAGACAATGTCGCTGGAGGAAGTGGCCATCACGGCCGTAAGAGCGGCAGAGGAAGCACCTGTTCCACAAGCTAATCTTACTAAAAAACAAATCGAAGAAGTGTATGTCGGTCAACATCCGATATTTATGCTGTCTAACCTGACTCCCGGATTTTATGCGTTTTCTGAGTCGGGTACATCTTTCGCAAATTACGGTTCCTTTCGCCTGAGAGGCATCAATCAGGAACGAATCAACATCACGCTAAACGGAGTCCCTCTCAATGATATGATCGATCAGGGAGTCTTCTTTTCCAACTTTACCGATGTCGCTTCCAATTTTGAGAGCATCCAGGTACAACGAGGAGTCGGTACTTCCACCAATGGGGTAAGTAGCTATGGCGGCTCCATCAATTTCGAATCCATCAACCTTGCTGGAAAAGAAGCCTATTCGGAAGCGCAACTGGGTGCCGGCTCGTTTGATACCTATCGAGGAAATTTCCAACATTTCACCGGAATCAACGAAAAAGGGTGGGGGTTTCTTACGAGTTTTAGCAAACTGACCAGCTCTGGATACCGGGACCATACGGAAACCGACGCGACTTCATTTTTTCTTACCGGAGGATATTACGGCGAAAATGACTTGTTGAAACTAACCTTTTTCACTGCAAGATCTGAAAACGGACTGGGGTACCAGACGGTGGAAAGGTCCATTCTGGAGAGCAATCCTACTACTAATTTACTAAGTGAAAACGACGAAGACGACTTTACACAGTTTTTGGCGCAGCTTCAATACAACCGGTATTTGAATGATGACCTGACACTCGGCATCACCGCATACTATGGCGGGGCCGGAGGGGATTTTGTGACTTTCGGAACGAACTTTCCACTTCAAAACGACCACTTCGGAGCCATCGCAAACCTGACGTATACCAGGGGAGATTTGGAGTTGAATACCGGAGTCCACGGGTACCAGTTTCAGCGTAAAAACGAGGAAAGCACCTTAACCGACCTGGATAATCCTTTTTATAACGAGAAGTCCGACAAAAGCGAATTCAGCGCGTACGCAAAAGCCAGCTATGTAACCGGAAACCTCTCTCTTTATGGAGATGTGCAACTAAGGAGTGCCCGGCTGAACATCTCACCGGATTTCAATGCGGTGGGCATCGCACCTGAAGGGGACCTTGCGTTCGACTGGACGTTTTTGAATCCGAGGGTCGGAGCGAGCTACGAAGTGAGTGAGTCTTTTTCCGTCTACTCCTCTTTTGGAAGAAGCAACAGGGAGCCGACGAAGATTGACATTTTCGGGGGATTCAGACTGGATGATACCAATTATGACAATGTACGTAACGGAGAGCCTTTCCGGGATGAAGCCGTCAATGACCTGGAAATCGGTGCGAGGCTCAACCAGCAAAACCTCGTGATCGATGGGAACGTCTTTCTGATGAGTTTCGAAGACGAAATTGCTCCAAATGGGGCCATTCTGGACTTCGGTGTCGGGCAGCGAAGAAACATACCCGAAAGCACCCGATCAGGTGCCGAGCTTACGTGGACTTACGCCCCAACTTCACTCATCACATTCAGTGGCAATGCGGCGTATCTGAATACAAGCGTAAAAGACCTGATAGTGGATGGCAACTCCGTGGATGACAATGAACAGATTTTAAGCCCGAACTGGATCATTAACACGCAAATCCGGGTGAATGCCACGGAAAAGTTGACCTTCAGCCTATCTGGGAGGTACATGGACCGTCAGTTCATGGAACTGACCAATGACCCCACCTTTACCGTGCCTTCTTCTTTTGTATCGGATGCATCCGTAGAAGCAAAAGTTACCGATGGAATCACCGTTTCTGCATTCGTCAACAACCTGTTCGATGAATCTTACTATGTGTTTGGCGCCGTAACCGACTCAAATTTTGATGGAATGAATGTAGAACCCGGGTTTCTGGCGCAACCTGAGCGAAATTATTTCCTGAGTGTAAACGTTCGTTTTTAACCTAATTATTTATAAAGACATGGAAGTGATCAACGTAGCCTTAGACTGGACACCCAACATCAATCACGTTGGGTTTTTTGTCGCCCTTGAAAAAGGGTTTTATCGCCAACAAGGGCTGGAGGTAAATTTAGTATCTCCGGCCGAAGACAATTACGCCATAACTCCGGCGAAAAAAGTAGAATTGGGACAGGCTGACTTTGCACTCTGCCCGATGGAAAGTGTTTTGAGTTATCGGACGAAGGAAACACCGTTTGACCTGAAAGCCGTGGCGGCCATTTATCAGGAGGACCTCAGCGCCATTGTGACGTTAAAACAAAGTGGGATCGAAGCTCCCGCGCAACTGGACGGAAAGTCTTACGCTTCGTATCAGGCACGGTACGAGGATGAGATCGTCAAACAAATGATCGTCAATGATGGAGGGGCCGGGACGATAAATGTGGCGTATCCCAGCAAGCTGGGCATCTGGGAAACCATAGAAAAGGGGCAGTACGACGCTACCTGGATCTTTCTTAACTGGGAAGGCATCCAGGCTTCGGGCAGAGGGTTGGAGTTCAATGCTTTTCAGATGAAGGACTTTCAGATTCCGTATTCCTACTCTCCGGTATTGGTAGCCTCTGAGTCGCAGGTAGCAAAACGGATGGATGCTTTTTCTCGCTTCCTATTGGCCACTAAACAGGGCTATTTGTTTACCATGGACGAAAGGAAAGAGGCAGCCGAAATTCTGTCCGCACACATAGCGGCGCAAGACCAGGACATTGACCTGTTGGCGACCATTGATTATTCCGTTGGCGCTTTTGGGAACCGGGACCATTGGGGGGAAATGAAAACGGAAAATGTCCAAACCTACCTGGAATGGATTTATTCAAAAGGCCTGGAATCGAAAACAGTAACCGCAGATGAGCTGATTTCTCATGTACTCGTTGAGGAAATCACAAAAAGCTGATGCGCTTTCCATGAATAACGGATGTTGAAAATCAGATGAACACACTTTTATGGGTTGAAATAGGAGCTACCGTAAGTAGTCTGGGTTACCTCATCCTTTTGATCCGTCAAAACAGTTGGTGCTGGCCGCTGGCCATTGTTAGCGGGCTACTTAGTAGCTATTTGTTTGTGGAAACAAAACTCTATGCAGAGTCCATTCTTTACGGGTATTACGTGATGATCGCCTGTTACGGTTGGTGGAACTGGTCGAGGCCAAAAGCTCCGCTGAAGGTGTCGACCTGGAAAGGCAAGTTTCATGGGATGGCGATTGCCATCGGGATCGTGCTCTCGGTTGCCTTGGGGACGGTTTTTGGAACGTATACAGATGCCGATAAACCTTACCTGGATGCAACCACGACCATCTTTAGTTTTCTGGCAAGCATATTGGAAGCCCGCAAGATCTTATCCGGGTGGATCTATTGGATCGTCATCAATGGAGTCACCGTAGGGCTTTATTTCAGCAAATCACTGGACATTTATGCCGGCCTGATGGTGGGCTACTTTGTGTTGTCCATTGTGGGGTATCTGAACTGGAAGAAAGCGTTATTGGATTGATTTGATTGGGGGATTGATTCGATTGGGAGATTTACTGATTTGAAAATGGGTTGATGAGTTAATTTGAAGATTGGATCGGTTTTAGATTAATTCGATTGAGGATTGAATAGTTGATTTGAAGATTTACTGATTTGAAAATTAGCTGATTACTTTTCTTGCTTATGTTTTTCATGCCCTTACTGGTATTTCACCGGTGAGCATTCTATTTGTTTGTGGATTTAAGACGCAATATGGACTGAGTTAATCAGTATACTAACAAGTTTTGAAATGGTTTTAAGATAACATGACTGAATAGTAACCTTTTCTTACTTCCTACTTATGGTATTCCAGACTTCATCTTTGGTCTTACCAAAATGCTGGCCGATATCTTTTAGTATTGCGGATAAAGTACCAAGTTTGAGCGGTTTGTGATTGGGAATGGTGATATGGTGAGTGCCGTTTTCTTTAGTAGTCAGCCGAATATGACTACCTACTTGGCGGGTAGATTGATAGCCTAATGATGCTAACATTTTGATCAGGTCTTTGCCCGATACATCTCTTGGTAAACTCACGCAGCAAAGACCTCTTCTTTAATGTAGTGCAGACGTACTATTTTGGGAGCGTTTTCTTCATAATGACAGTGAATTGCTTCTTTGATATTATGCTTTAACTCATCGATGGTCTCCCCATCCGTAAAAATTGACTCACCCAATGCTCTGGCCTCGTAACCACCTTCCATCGATTCTTCTACAATAAAAATGATCTCTGTCATGCTACTATTAGTTCTACAAAGACAAAATAACGATATGTATTCATATTTTCACTAAATATGGGCATCTGGATGTCGATTTTTTTCGATTGGAGAGATTGATTGGATTGGCGGATTTATTTTCTTTCTTGCGTCATTGCGAGGGCTAAGCCCTAGTAAACCAAGGCTACAAAACTTCGATGACGCTATTTGTATCTTTCTAATTTACAAGTATTTACAAAGTGCGTCATAAGCAAGGAGGCACGACTGAAGCAATCTTATGAAAGGGTGGTTCGATTGGAAGATTTTTTGATTTTAGATTGTTTGGATTTTAGATTTTCTCGATTGGTTGGATTGAAAATTAGCTGATTTGAAAATGGGTTGATGAGTTAATTTGAAAATTGAAGGGATTTTAGATTGGCTGGATTGTGGATTGATTCGATTTAAGGATTGGTTGGATTGAGGATTTTTTTGATTGAGTGATTTTCTTGATGGGGAATCATGTTAAGGAGTCAATTTCAAGGTTGTGGGTTGCTTTTCCTGCTCGCATTCACACGGGTGGTAAGGTCAGGCTTTATTGGTTTCTACCAACCGATAACCAAAAGTCAGCCTTACATAAGTCAAGTTCGTAAGCTTATTTCAATTTGTTTAGTTCTTCCCAGGCCTGTTTTAGTTTGGTGTCCTTCAAACCACTATCAGTAGCTTTGTTATAGGCCATCTTGTAACGAAGTGCGTGAATTTTATCGGAGATTTCCTTTACCAGGCCGGTTTCATTCATACTGGTATCATTCGCATAAGCGGTCTGGATAGCTTCTGACAACTGAAGTAATAAATCATACTGCTCCATAATAGAATGAGATTCAATCGTTAGCAGTTGCGCTCTTATTTGCTTCATCGCATTAAGGAATAAAGGTTGCTACTTTGCTTGCGGCACTCCACAACGTTCGATCAAGTACCAACGTCTGGGTAGCCCCTCCAATGGTGGCGTACCCGTTTTGAAGTGTCGGAGCTATTGTACTTGTAAACGCGCTGACATCGGTTGTTGCAGTGATCTTAAAGACCTCGTATTCTACGCCATGACTGCCAAGAGGCAATCCTAACTTCTGTTCCAAATTTTCTTCTGATCTGACATCATCAAGTTCACGTTTAGTAACCCAGTAAGGAGAGAAGTCCGACACCCCATTACCTTTTGGTGATATTTTAAAAAGCGCATCGCCAGCCTGTATATCCACCTTAAAAGGCACTGTACTTCCGGAATGGATCAAATCATCGACGATGCCCTGCCTGATGTCAGCGGGAGCACTGGAAGCATGAAGCATGTCATCTACCGTTGACGGAGGAACGTCCGTTCTTGAAAGCCCCTGGGTAGTAAACTGTGAAACATCGTTCCCGTATTGTTGAATGAGAGCATCTATCCAGAACGTTCTATCAATAAATTTTTCCGGGTCAGACGTTTTTTTTAGGTCTTCAACAAACCGGTCTTTATTAGTCGGATGATGATCCAGGTAACGATTGACCTTTGCAAGCTTATCAGGATCAGACCTTAATGCCTGTTCTACTCCCGCATCGTCCAGAACTTTCCATGCATCGATCAATGTAGGGGTACTGCTCATGGCACCGGCCAGTCCATTAGAGACTTCGTCGGTGTTTTTTTCGGATTCTGCCAGGTCGTTGATCAGCTTTTGTTGCTGGATGGGAGAGAGGCCTTTAAATTCGGGAGCCTCATTTAGTTCCGGTAAGGTCCTGGCAAAGTCATCCTGCTTTCGTGCTGAGGCATCTGTAAATTGTTCCGCGGTTTGGGCAAAGGATACCATGCAGGCCAGGAGGCAACATAGGTAAATGAATTGTTTCATTCAGGTGATCATTAAAAAGTAAACGAATTGTTTTTCAAATTTCAGACTTACTGTCATAAGTAGCTACTTTCCAGATCTTAACAAAGCATGAACCCTCTTTTTATTCGCTTTCACGGTTGTCGATTGATTCGATTGGGGGATTTTTTCGATTGGGAGATTTGGTGATTTTAGATTGGTTCGATTTAAGGATTGGTTGGATTGGTTGGATTGAGGCGATTGAGGATTTGAATTTTTTGGATTGTTGCTTTTTACTACAGTCGTGTGTGTAGGAGAGTTCAAGCACGGTTGATTTGAAGATTGGATCGATTTTAGATTGAGGGGATTTTAGATTTTTTTGATTTGGAATGGGGGGAATTGAAAATTGGAGGATGGTCGTTTTTTGCTACCGTCATTGCGAGAGGTGACCTCTAACAATTAGAGGCACAAAACATCAATGACATCAATTTGTATCTTTCTAATCTACAAGTAGTTACAAAGTGCGTCATAAGCAGTGCAGCGAAGCAATCTCATGATAAGGGTTGATCTTTCAATTGGTAGGATGGCCGATTGTCTAGCCCCCGCCCCTTGCTGGTGTTATCGCTCAAGACCCTTCCTATCTGCTTGTTGGGAAAAAGGTCGCAGCGAAATGCTACGACCCCATGAGCTTTTGCTAAAATAGCCGGGGTACTGACTACCCGACTAGTAAGCTGGTCACGATCCTGAACAAGCCGATGGCACCAAAAACAATGCCCCAATACTCTATTTTGATCCAGAAAAGGGTATGGTTGGGCTTGACGACTACCTGCTGGTTGGTCGCTTGATCCAGGTAGGTTTTGGGTGCTTCGCCGTTCCATTTACGGCCCATGACCCAACTGAACACACCTGCAAGGATGAAGCCGATAGACACGGCCAGATCGGACTGTCCTTCTGGCAACAAAAAGGTGAAAAGCACACCTGTGCTAATAAATACAAGTGGGGCCAAAAAGCCTCTGCCACTCCAAATAATCATAATTTGTGATGTTTAAGTGTTGCAGGCACTTCATACTAGCTGAAGCACCTATTTAAAAAAAATTAGGTGGTTGATGGTTAGGTCTTTTAGTTATAGTTATTGGTTCTAAACCCATGTTTCGTAGAGAGACGAAACATGGGTCGGGAACCTTTAATCTCCTTTTACACCAGCGGGTTTCCCATCTACTTGTTGGTCAGAGACACAACAAGGGCGGAGGAAACCAAAATACCAAAGCAGAAATAAATAACGCCTGAATTTTTCAGGTTAAGATCTTGCCTTTAAACGGACTGATCAGGGTGATGACAATAGAAGGAAGGCCCGATCAAGAACGACCGG
>JBCCXH010000177.1:0-9750 GCA_039192005.1 Bacteroidota bacterium | reverse complement strand
CTGACGGGGCTACCGGACAATTACGCCAGAGGTAGAATCATTGGCGACTACCGGCGTCTGGCACTGTACGGGGCAGACCGACTCATTGAGGAGAAGCGTGATGACCTGAATACGTTGAGAGGACCGATGTCTGATGCGCAAATCAGGCTGAGGGAAGAAGTGAATGAACAAATCAAGGCACTAAAGGAGATGATCGTGCTGGGTGTGTACTACGGACTGGATCTTTCCCGACCTGCTGAAAATGCCCGGGAGGCGGTGCAGTGGGTGTACATGGCCTATTTGGCTGCCGTAAAAGAGCAAGATGGAGCCGCCATGTCCCTCGGAAACGTTTCTACTTTTCTGGATGTCTACATCGAGCGTGACCTGGAAGCCGGCCACCTCACTGAGGCCGAAGCACAGGAGCTGATTGACCAATTCGTCATTAAGCTTCGGATGGTGCGTCACTTGAGGCCACGAGCATACGATGAACTATTTGCAGGAGATCCAACCTGGGTTACGGAAGCCATCGGTGGCATCGGCCTGGATGGATACCACAAAGTGACGAAAACTGCTTTTCGTTTTTTACAGACACTTTATAACCTGGGGCCTTCTCCTGAGCCTAACATGACCGTTTTATGGTCGCAGGATTTGCCGGAAGGGTTCAAAGCATTCTGTGCGAAAGTGTCAGTGGACACCTCTTCCATTCAGTATGAAAACGACGACCTGATGCGACTGACCCGTAAATCGGACGATTATGGGATTGCCTGTTGCGTTTCCTTTCAGGAGATCGGGAAGCAAATTCAATTTTTCGGTGCGCGTACCAACCTGGCTAAAACGTTGCTGCTGGCGATTAATGGTGGAAAGTGTGAGAATACAGGTGAGCAGGTCGTGAGGGGTATTCCTGCCTTGAAAAGCGATTACCTGGACTTTGAGGAGGTGATGGCCAACTTCCGAATTGCGATGAAAGTGGTGGCCCGGGTGTACGTAGATGCGATGAACATCATCCATTACATGCACGACAAGTATTACTACGAGCGGGCACAAATGGCGTTGGTAGACACCGATCCTACCGTCAATGTGGCCTACGGCATCGCCGGTCTTTCCATTGTGGCCGATTCCCTCTCCGCGATCAAACATGCAAAAGTTAAAGCCATCCGTAATGAAAACGGGCTTGCGGTAGATTTTGACATTGAAGGGACGTTTCCCTGCTATGGCAACGATAATGACGAGGTGGACACCCTGGCAGTGGATGTAGCCTCGGCGTTTAATCGTCAACTAGCGGCGTATAAGGCGTACAAGAACGCAGAACCGACCATGTCCATCCTCACCATCACTTCTAATGTGATGTATGGCAAGAAAACGGGGGCCACTCCGGACGGTCGGGCAAAAGGAGTTGCGTTTGCGCCCGGGGCCAACCCGATGCATGGACGTGACACGCATGGGGCCATTGCTTCCCTTAACTCAGTGGCCAAGTTGCGCTATGAAGACTCACTCGATGGCATTTCCAATACGCTTTCATTTATTCCCAAGACGCTGGGAGCCAATGAAAAGGCAAGGATTCAAAACCTGACGGCTATCCTCGATGGATACTTTGACAAAGGAGGACACCACCTCAACGTCAATGTGTTGAGTCGGGAAGTGTTGGAAGACGCCATGGAGCACCCGGAAAACCATCCTCAATTGACGATTCGTGTTTCGGGGTATGCGGTGAACTTTGTCAGGCTGTCCCGTGAGCATCAACTGGAAGTGTTGTCACGTAGCTTTTTTGAGAAAGTCTGATGGAGACAACACGAACGGACCCGTCCATCGTGCCGGCGTTGCAGGTAAAGCGTAAGGAAGGCGAACTCAACGTGCACTCGGTGGAGTCTTTTGGTACCTACGATGGACCGGCCATCCGATTCGTGGCCTTTTTCCAGGGCTGTCCCTTCCAATGTTTGTATTGTGCCAACCCTGACACGATGCACTTTGGTGAGGGGCAGCCTTATACTGTTGATGCGCTTTTTGAACAGGTGATGCACATGAAACCCTACTTTACCAATGGTGGAGGGTTTACGGCGTCCGGCGGGGAACCTTGTTTCCAGGCAAAAGGACTGATACCGCTTTTCAAAAAACTAAAGCAAGCCGGGATACATCTGGCACTGGATACCAATGGCTACCTAATGAATAAATACGTTAGGGAGCTTTTGGACCTTACAGACCTGGTCCTACTGGACGTAAAGCACATCGATGCATCCATACATCGGTCACTGACAGGCAAGGGCAATGAAAAAACGCTTGACTTTGCGAGCTACCTGAAGACTATCGGTAAGCCAATGTGGCTGCGCTACGTATTGGTGCCGGGTTGGACAGATCAGACGGAGTGTCTTCATCGGCTGGGACAGCGTTTTGCCGAGTATGCCAACATCGAAAAGCTGGAGATCCAACCTTATCATACGTTGGGTACTCATAAATGGGAGCTATTGAACAAAGAATACGTACTGAAAGACGTGCCTGCCAATACGGAAGAGCAGGTGGCACACGCCAGGAGGATCTTTATGAACTACTTTAATGAAGTGGTCGTGAATTGACTCCGCAACCCTTCTGTATGTTAGGTGCCACTTTTTAATAGCTTTAAAAAGTAAGTCATAGGAATTAGCAATGCTTTTAGCCGAAGTGGCAGCTTCAGGATTTTTTCTTCATGTATTTATTCCAAAAAACATTCATGTCTATCAGGACGTAAGGATTACTTTCCTCTGTTTCTTTCAGGCCATTTTCGATGTCTTCTACGTGTTTTTGTCCTATTTTCCAGATCCCGGTTATGCTTCTTTCTACTGCCTGCTTTCCGGCTTCGTGCATGTAATAACTACGCTGGTTTTGAAGCTGTCCTTTAACTTTCTTCGTATTACCCAACTTTTCGATTTTTTTGAGGTATAAGTTGTTTGCTTTCATCAGCCCTCTGTTTAGGGTGCCTTTTAGTTGCTTTTGGGCTTTACTCGTTAGGTCATCCTTAGCAACAAACTCCTCTACTATAGTTTTATTCTCCAAATCCAATTCCGTAAGCTTTTTGAGTCGATCATCGAAATTGAAATAAAGGGTAAACATTTGATCGGATAAGCCCTTAAGCATTGCGACCAAAGGTGCTAAATCTCCGTCAAGTTGTGATTCGTACCCCGGATCTTCCATTAAATTCAACTCTTTTTCGAGTGTAGCTGCTGATTTTGAAAAATCATCAACTTCAGTTTTTAATTGACCTATAGATTTTTTCACTGAGCCTGTATCGGTCGTTTGGTAGGCAGTTGTATCGTGGCCATTTTCGGCCAGAAAGCTCGCCAATGGGTCGTTTTCAGTAGCTAACATCCCGTGATTTTTTTTGAGCGAAGTAGAAATAGAAGCAAAGAACGTCAGAATCTCTGTCGCCTGATCTACCCCTAGTTTAACAAGATAAGCCCCTCTTAATTCGTATGGATCTCCATAGTGGTGTTTTTTACCGCTCTTTAAATGGAATTGCTGCTCTTCCCAGTAGCATTGCTCTGCGGAACGATCGAAAACATCACTGGCGAGTTCCTTTTCTTTTTCTCTATTTTTTCCACCTGAATCTGAGTGGTTCTCTCCAATGATATTGAAACTATTTTTGGATATGTCAGCACTTTTTTTAACGGCTAATTGAGCCACTTCATGATGAGGTGGCCCGGAGGCGGCTTGGTTTTTCGTACGAAAATCAGCTGAGGGCGAGGTGAATTTTTGTAGGCGGCTTCCCATTGCATCGGCCTCTTTCTCCAGATTCGTATCATCGTTGATGCGTACGTCTCCTTTAAGTTGATGCGTGGGTTTTACCCTTCCCTGCTTTTGCTGTACCACGTGCCACGCTTCATGGGCCAGGTATTTTTCCTGACCTGATGCGAGGTAAATCTGATTGCCTTGCGCATAGGCGTGGGCTTGAAGCTGTGCCGGCTTTGCTGAATGGTAGTGTACAGCTACGTCATCCATCGCGTGTCCGGAAAGGTGTTCAATGCCTTCTTTGAGCTGATCGGGCAAGGTCGTCCGGTTTTCTTTCCGCTGAAAAGGTTGTTGAGAGGCTTTACTAGCTGCCAATTCCTGCAGCCGGGCGATTTCCTGATGTTCTGTATTCTGCCCGGCCAGAGACTGTAGCTTCTGCAACTGAGCGGTGGGTTGACTATTCTCAACTGACGAAGCAGCATAGAATTGTTTATTGGTCGTTTTTGGATGGCTGGCAGCCGTGAAGCGACTTACATCCGATTTGTCAGGTACTTGCTTTGACATGATCAACTGTTTGTCTGATGATAAGAAATTTTAAAACTAATAAAATGAGTATAAATATTCGCAGGTGAATTTATACTAAACGCAGATAAGTGTTGAGACGAACCAAAATGGTAGACAGGACTCGTTTCGGCGTTCTGCCAAAATCAGGGCAATGTTTTAAACGGCCCGCCTACAATGCTATTAACTTAAGCTCTTATGTTTCCCTCTTCTTCGAGAGTGGTAGGACCACCCAGGCTGGGAGAGGAAGCCCGCCTGAGGCTAGTAGCTTCCGCATCGTCACCGCGACAGCTCGTCAGCGAAACGGTGTGCGATTAGCTCAAACAACAGACATATGAAGTAAGTATTCCTTCAGGAAAAATTTTATTTTCTAAAAAATACTTTCAGTTGTAAGAAATAATGTTGGATTTTTTCGGTCTTCTTAGATATTTGTTTAACTTTCTGTTCAAATAGTTCACCAAGATCAATAGGATCTGAATAACTAAGAATACCACTTAACACGACGGCTCGAAAGTTGGGTCATTTGGCCCCTTCAGGCGAAAGAAGATAAGATAGATGGAGATGGGTAACATAGTGCATTAATCCAAAGGCGACCCTATTTGCCGATTTGTTTTGGTGAATAAAACGTTCGGGGTTTGGTGAATTCCGGAAGGTTGTCTCTTAAAAGCTTGTGGCCACGCCACTGTTTACCTTTTGAAGGTAAGCCGGATGGTACAACTTGCGATGATGATTTTATTGAATACACCCCTGATTCAATATTTTCTGGGTAAGGACATTAAAAAAAATGAAAAAAATTCAAAACTAATAAAACAACAAAGAGAACGGTTTTGTTTTATGATAACGTTACGCACTAATAACTTAAAACACATTAATTGGGATGAAAACAGCCGCCGATACTTTTTCAGTAGGCCGAAATGGAAACTTAATTATTCAGATTGATACGGGTTTAGGACCGATCAAAGACAACAGAAGCATAGAGGAATACCTAAATGACAGGTACGAAAAAGCCAGTTACTTAGAGGATTTTTTAGGATAGCAATCGTTCTATTCCCAGTCCATCTTTGTAGTTTATGACTACACAGATCGAGGTTGCGAAATAGCTAAAACTTTGGATTACCTACCCTCTGACGGGTTGGGATTGCTATTTAATCCACAGGCACTTAAGAAGACTGAGGTTTTTGTGGTCTAATTAAGAAGTCATTTCCCTGTAATCTTCAAAACAAACGCATGAGCACCTGCTTTTTCTTGTGGTAAACGGATGGAAAGTCCGTCCTGAGTTTGTTCCCACGTAAGCTTTTCATCGCTTCCAAGTAATTCAATGGATCCAACCTGTTTTTGATAATAAGGATTGTCCTTTGCAAGTGTTTTAATCAGGGTCACGTCGTCTTCCGGCCATGCCAGTAAGATGGCATAAAGTGTTTCACCTTTTGTTGTGAATCGAATATCCTTTGCCGTATGATCTGCATTTTTTTGCTCGCTTAGATGGCCTTCTACGATCTCGGTATCACCTTCACCGTATACATCAAACGGGCGGGTGCCGTAGATTGCTTCTCCGTTTTGCTGTAGCCAGTCTCCCATCTCCAGCAGCCGTTCTTGTACAGGGACCGGAATTTCTCCATTTGCTTTGGGAGTAATGTTTAACAAGACCGCCCCGTTTTTACTTACCACGTCTACCAGAAAATCAATTAATCGATCAGTTGATTTGTAGTTCGGGTCGTTTACGTGGGACCAGGAGCCCCAGTCAATGGAGTCATCGGTAAGCCAGGGAAATGGCTTTTTTTCTTTCATTCGTGCACGCTCCAGGTCTAAAACTGCCGTTCCTTTTTCGAGGTCATAAAACTTGTAGGTGACCACGACGTCCTGCTTCTTTTTATGTGCCTCGTTGTAGTAATAGGATAGGAAGTCTTTTCGATATGGCTCACCAATTACGTCCATTTTGTTATCAAACCAGACCATATCCGGTTCGTATTTGTCTACGATTTCCTTCAGCCTGTCCAGCCAGTCTTTGTTGAATGCTTCGTCTGCCATCGGATAGTATTTTTCAACTCCATCGTCTATCTGATGCACGCTTCTGGGATAGATGAAATCTCCTTTTTTCATCTTCGGCCCATAGAGTCCTGCATATTTAGGGTCCGAAGCATCCGTGGTTTTATCCCATGTGGGATACCAGGCAAGGAGCCAGTGACGATGAAACGTCGCGATAAATTTCATGTCTCGCTTTCGAATCTCATGAGCCAGCTCTCCCATTATGTCTCGCTTAGGTCCCATGTCCTTTGCATCCCACTCTGTGAGTTGACTATCCCACATGGCAAATCCATCGGCATGTTCGGAAACGGGTCCTGCAAACTGGGCACCGGAACGTTTGAAGAGTTCCGCCCATTCGGCAGGATTGAATTTTTCCGCTTTGAACATCGGGATGAAATCTTTGTATCCAAATTGGTCGAGGTGACCGTATTCACGCACATGATGATCAAAGGTGGCTTTGCCTTTAGGATACTCAGGATTATTTTCGTTGACGTACATCCAATGAGAATACCATTCGCCTCCAAAAGCAGGTACCGAATAGGGGCCCCAGTGGCAGTAGATGCCAAACTTGGCATTCAGAAACCATTCGGGGGTCTCGTGTTTTTTCAATGATTCCCAATCCGACTGATAGAGAAGGTCCTCCTGTGGCTCGTCTTGACACGCGAAAAAAAGTAAGGGAGTCAGGAGAAGAATGATTGTCCTCATTGGATTTGTAACGTATGTATGGATTAAAAACTGGTCACCACTTTGATTTCTTTGGAGTCGGGACTGGTCCAACTATCAAAATCATCCAGCATCTGTTCCGCAGGTACCTCGTTCGTAATGTAGGCTTCTGTATTGAATTTTTTCTCACTCAAAGCTTTCATGACAAATCTAAAATCTTCCAATGTGGCATTTCGGCTACACATCAGCGTGGTTTCTTTTGCATGGATTTTCGGATGAACAAAAGAAAGTGCCTCTTTATATAACCCGACCAACACATAGTTTCCTCCGTGCCGCATGTACTCGTGTCCACTTTCTATTGCACGTTTGTTTCCAGAAGCGTCAAAAACATGCAGGGCCAGGTGACCATCTGTTATTTTGGTGACTTCCTCTACCGGGTTTTCCATTGCGTTGACAATGGCGTCTACTCCAAAATGTTCTTTGACGACTTGTAACCGGTGTTCGTTCACATCAATTGCGATGACACGTGCACCCAAATACTTACAGAGTCCCATGATCCCGATTCCGATGGGGCCACAACCTATGACCACAACCGTGTCTCCTTCCTGAACATCTGCCCTTCGAATGGCATGTGCTCCAATGGCCAGGGGTTCTACGATGGCAATTTCGTTTAGAGACAAATGATTGGCCGGGATGAGCAATCGGGTAGGGAAGCTGATGGTTTCCTGCATGCCTCCGTCCATATGAACACCAAACACACGAAGCTCTTCACAGCAGTTGGTTTTGCCGGCCAGGCACGCGTCACATGTTGGGCAGTCGATGTAGGGAATAATGACAACACGATCTCCTTTTTTTATTCCCTGATCGTTTTCCTCTACTTCCAGTACTTCACTGGCCAACTCGTGACCAAGGATTCTTGGGTAGGTAAAAAAGGCCTGATTTCCTTTAAACGCATGAAGGTCCGTTCCACAAATGCCTACTTTCTTGATGGAAAGCAGTGCTTCTCCTGGTACTTTTTCCGGTACTTCTTTCGTCTTAAGGGTCAGTTGGTTGGGTTCGTCACAAACGATGTATTTCATAAGTATAATTTCATCTTCTTCGCAAAAATATAAACGTAATTGGATAGGCAAAAAATGGTAAAACCTTTGCCCATAAGCACAAGATCCTAAATATTTTTCAATGACTAACATTGTTCATTACAAACTTTAAAAGTATCCCTTTAGATTAGCATAACGCATGGTTATTGATTCGCATCAGCACTTCTGGAATTACGATCCATCCAAACATACCTGGATGTCCGATGAGATGGAGGTCATCAAGAAAGATTTCACCCCTGAAATGCTTTCTGAAATATTTCAACAACAGGAAATTGATGGTTGTGTTGCTGTCCAGGCTGACCAATCTGAAGGGGAAACAGATTTTCTTGTTTCGCTGGCAAGTCAAAACAGTTTTATCAAGGGAGTTGTAGGCTGGGTGGATTTAAGAGCTTCTAACCTTGGAGATCGTCTGGCACATTTTAAAAAATTTCCGGTTATTAAAGGGTTTCGTCACGTAGTACAAGATGAGCCCGACCCAAATTTTATGCTAGGCAAAGCATTTCAAAATGGGATTGAGCTACTTGGTCAATACGATTTTACCTACGACATACTCATTTTCCCTAACCAACTTCCGGCTGCCATTTCATTGAGCAAAACGTTCCCTGAGCAGCCTTTTGTGTTGGATCATATTGCGAAACCTTTGATAAAAGAAAGAAAACTGGAGGAGTGGGAATCGCACATCAGGGAGCTGGCCGCTTCACCTAATGTATCCTGTAAAGTCAGTGGGATGGTGACCGAGGCGGATTGGTCTCAATGGGAATACGAACATTTTGTTCCATACCTTGAGGTGATTTTTGATGCTTTTGGGGTGGATAGAATCATGTACGGATCAGACTGGCCGGTGTGTTTGCTTGCCGCTGAGTACGAGAAGATGAAGGCCATTATTGATCAATTCATATCAGGTTTTGATGAGGCTCAAAAAAAGGCAATCATGGGAGGAAACGCAGAGCGATTTTATAAACTAACGAGCTAAAAGAATGGATTTAGGACTAAAAAATAAAGTAGTAGTTGTCACAGGTGGGGCAGGTATCAAAGGAAGTATCGGAGAGACCATCGTTCAGGAGTTGGCCAACGAAGGAGCCATTCCCGTCATTGTAGATCGAAACAAACGGGGATTTGATTATGAAAAAGAGCTGCAGGAAAAAGGAGTAGACGCCTTGTTTGCTCAGACGGACGTCACCTCGCCCGACCAAATGGAAAAAGCCTTTGAAAAAATCACTGAAAAACACGGGAAGATCGATGCGTTGATTAACAACGTTGGTGTGAATGACGGGATTGGGTTAGACGCATCTTATGAGGAGTTCGTTGGGTCTTTGAAGCTCAACCTGGTGAGTTATTTTTTGGCAGTAAAACTTTCTCTGGAAAAATTAAAAGCATCCAAAGGCAGCATTCTCAATATAGGTTCTAAAGTAGGGTATACAGGACAAGGCGCAACGTCTGGTTATGCAGCGTCCAAAGGAGGCGTGCTTGCCCTCACCAGAGAGTGGGCTGTGGACCTGATCAATGAAGGAATCAGGTGTAATTGTCTTGTTATTGCAGAATCCTGGACGCCTGCTTATGACAATTGGATTAAAACCCTCGAAAATGGGGAAGAAAAACTGGCGGGCATCAAAGAAAAAATACCTTTTGAGAACCGGATGACTACCCCGGAGGAAATTGCTTACAATGCGTTGTTTTTGATTTCCGAAAAAGCCTCACATACCACCGGTCAGCATGTATTTGTTGATGG
>JBCCXH010000176.1:0-9790 GCA_039192005.1 Bacteroidota bacterium | reverse complement strand
GTGAAATCCATGAATTTAATTAGTTGATCTTTTTCTTATGGTTTTGAGATTAATTAAACATCTACACTTACTAAAATTCATTATAGATTTTATTTGGTTCTTTTACTTAAAGGCTACGGGTATTTGTCCTTCAGTTATATAAAATTAAAAAGTATTACCTATTAAACTTTTTATAAGTCAACACTTTCTTACGTTTTTTTGGATTCGTCAATCCTTATAAAAGAGCATATTTTCAATTTACTACCTTATTATAGACAGTGATAAATCAAAATTTCACTACTCTACCGGTAAAAAGATAGTTTTTTTTCGTCTACCCCAATGATGCTTTTGCAACGCAATGGCTTTTTATCAAAATCTAAAACTTTAAAACGATGAGAAAAACACTTTTATCTATGCTTCTATCAGTTGCCTGTATGATGCTGCTTCTGGCGCAGGCACCTGAAAAATTTAACTATCAGGCACTGGCAAGGGATAGCCTGGGCAATCCCCTGGTCAATCAAAACATATCGGTAAAATTCAGTATGCGTAGTAGCTCGGTATCCGGTCCGGTTCGGTATTCAGAAGTTCACTACGGCGTCACAGACAACCTGGGAATGTTCTCACTCATCATCGGATCAGGCACGGTGGTAAGCGGAGATTTCACAACCATAGACTGGGGAAATGACAGTCATTTCCTACAGGTCGAACTCGATCCCAATGGAGGAACTACTTATGCTTTGTTGGGAGCTATGCAGTTGCTTTCCGTTCCGTATGCACTACATGCAGGCAGTATGGATGGTGTGACTTTAACAGACAATCATGAGGTCCGGGCCGGATCATCAGCGACTATTTCCATTGGAAATACGCATCCCGATCATGCATCGGCAATTGGTAACAACATCATGGGACAAAATGCCGGTTCGGCTTCCATGAGTGGTCCCTACAATGTCATCATCGGCCAGCAGGCTGGGCAGTCTGCGACTACTGGCCAGCGTAATGTTTTTGTCGGTTCTTTTTCCGGTAATAAAAATACAACCGGTGAGTACAACGTCTACGTGGGTACCGATGCCGGGAGCCAAAACCAAACAGGAGGCTCTAATACCCTCATTGGAAATCAGGCCGGTGCATTGATGACCGGCTCGTTGAATACCGCCGTTGGCAGGTGGGCAGGTTACAACAACAAGACCGGAAGGAACAATGTGTTCATGGGGGTCAATGCGGGTGCACATAACAATGGTTTTGGAAATGCATTCATGGGTAGTTCCACCGGGTGGAGGGCTACGGGCAGTCGAAATGTTTTCCTGGGGCAGGGTGTAGGACAGTTTTCATCCAGCCACGGAAGCGTGATGATCGGCTACCAGGTAGGAAACGATGAAACCAGGGATGACGTTTTCATTCTGGGCAATGGGCCCGACTCGACCGATTACCTGATGACGGGAGATTTTGCGAGGGGTCATTTGCACGTCAGAGGCGAATTGGCAACAGGTTCAGGTGTAAGGTTTTCCGATGGGACTTTACAAACAACTGCTTTAGTCTCTCCAGATCCTGTATGGTCAAAAGCAGGTGATGCTATTTCATACAAATCAGGAAATGTAGGAATAGGCACCGATTCCCCGACTGAGAAACTAACCGTAAATGGTAATATACGACTTAATGGTGGCATACTATTCGATGATGGAACGTTACAAGTTACCGCAGCCGTCTCTGGTGATACCGCACGTTGGGTATTGGATAGCGTGAGCAACCTCTCTTACACACACGGAAAAATAGGAATCGGTACCGGGACGCCTTCTGAACAACTCACTGTTGATGGAAAGATAGAAACGACGGGAGGTCTCAAATTTGGTGATGGTAGCGTACAAACGACAGCATTTACCAGTACCAATGGCTCTTTTCCAAGTGGAGGTATTATCATGTGGTCTGGAAATACGCCTCCGATAGGTTGGCTCTTATGTGATGGTACTAATGGAACACCAGACCTTAGAGGAAGGTTTATCGCAGGGTACGACCCCAATGTAGACGATTACGATCAACCGGGCAATTTGAGTGGTGGAGGTGCTATCATGGGTGAAACCGGAGGAGCAGATGAAGTAGCGTTAACAGTTTCTCAAATGCCTGGCCATAGTCATGGGAACAGGGTATTTGCCGGATACATGAATAGTGAAAGTGCTGCAAATACCTTTCCTGCAGGAAATACCTATGCGGCATCGGCTTTTCGAGGCATGAGAAGAACAACTTCAAACCACATCAATACGAATGAAATAGTTGCTGCGGGTGGAAATGAAGCCCATGAGAATAGGCCTTCCTTTTATGTTCTGGCTTTTATAATGAAACAGTGATGAGGATATTAACAGCACAACTGTTATTCCTTGTTCATTGGGGAATCCTGGCACAGACGTCCGCAGGGCAAACCGGGGCAGTCCACTCAACGATTATCACGTGGTCAGTGGGAGAACTTGCGGTAACACGTATTTCGAACGATTCCCTAAGCGCATCACAAGGAGTGATACAGTACTATCAAGTACCGTTGGCAGACCAGAAAACACTGGCTGACGAGCATCCCCCACACACACTTGAGAGAACGGGGAAAGAAGAGGATCCGAATGGGTTAGTATCGAAAATCTATCCTAATCCGACGGAGGGTATTCTTCAGATTACCGTCTCAAAATGGGTGGGACCTGACGTTGAGCTAACCATAAATGACCTACTTGGAAAAACGTGGTTACACAAAAGAGTCCGGACGGTCGATCAACAACTGGAACTGGACATTTCCTGGCTTGCTTCGGGAATATATCTACTGATAGTTAATGATGGCCAGCATCAGGCAAAACGAGAGATCATCAAAACGGACTAGCTCAAACGACAACTTTTCATACCAGCTATAAATCGTTCTAACAAACAAAAAGGCCTTGGTACCGCAAATACTCAAGACCCTTAAATTCAAATAGATTAAATGAACAATAAAAATAAACAGAATCGCGAGAATTGGATCATTCTTGGATTCACGATTGTATTAATGCTTTTCTTCACATCCTGTAAAGAAAGCGATCATGAACTTATTCCTGCACCGGGAGAAAAAACCGGATTCATTCAGCTAAAAGATATTATTAGTGCGACTATTGATATCCAATCTGAAAATCAAAATGGAAGAACGAAGAATTCATCCATCAGTACAAACAATTGGCGTGTTTTCATTTTCTCTGAAAATGGCGATCTTATTCTAGAGTATGATGACCGCGTCCAAATCCCTACTGTTGTTGAGCTTCTTGAAGGAAGATACTTTGTTGAAGTGCATTCTGACAACCTTGTTTCAGCAGCCTTTGATACGCCGTATTTTGAGGGAGCCTCTGATCCATTCGATGTTGTCGATGCCGATACAACAGAAGTAATCATTACAGCATATCCTGCCAATTTCCGTATAAAGGTTGAATACACGGAATCGACAGTAAACGATTTTGATAAGATCTATTCCATCGTTTCCACTTCTAAAGGAAGTTTGACTTATTCAAGAACTCAGGATCGTTTTGGTTACTTTGAATTGGACGATAAAGTCGATGTCAAAGCGTACCTATTCTACACAACGACTGATGGGCAGGAAAATCTTAGAATCGTTTCTGGTGAAATTCTGAATCCTAAAGCAGCAGATTCATATACAGTAACTATTGATGGATCAATTCGCTCGGGAGCATTCAATATTGATATAAATGTTATTGAAAACTTCGATGAAGATAGTGTCACATTTGATGACCCAATCGACCCGTTGCTAAGTTTTGTTCCAGGTGAACTTTATATTGATCCTCGTGATACAGAAGAATACGAAACGATAGTGATTGATCTTGAAAATGGTCAAAAGCAAGTTTGGATAGCAGAGAATTTTCGATATAGAGGACTTAGCGGAATAGTTGGTGGTGGTGTTTATGGTGCATATTATACGTATCAACAAGCCATTGATGCTGCTCCTCAGAGAGCGAGGCTTGCTACGTTGGAAGACTACCAAAACCTGATCGACTATTTAGGAGGGAGTGATTATTTGGGACGATTAAGAGTTGGTGGAGACATTGGATTAAATCTACTTCCCGGTGGGGAATTATTTAGAGGTAACTATTCAGGTGTAGGATCTAATGGTTTCTACTGGTGCGATGGTGGTGACAGTCCAACTATAGTGACATTTGGTCCAACTTCATCGGAACTGAATATCCGAAGTTATCCAAACGATCGACAGTTAACCGTTAGATACATCATCGAAATCAATAACTAATTTTTAAACTTCGGTCTTGACAGGTTTTTTTGTTTGGAGCCAGCTCTTAGATGAGCTGGCTTACTGTTTTTTAATCGCTCAGGTTTGAATCAATAACAATAACCAGGCTACATTACAAATTCAACGTTTTGACATTATCACTCAGGTATTTGGCAGATTCGTCCAGTTGCATGGAAAGCATGTAGAGTTCCTCAAGCACCTGAGAGTTTTCCCTTGATTTATTGAAAAATGTTTTAAGCGATAGGTTGATCTTCTCTGTAAACTTGTTTTGTTCATCACTGGCAACTGTAATGTCCCGTACCAGGTCTGCCGACTTTTGCACCTCCGGTATGAAATCCATGATGAGTTGGTTCACTTCCTGGGTCTTTTCTTCCCCTTCCTTAGTCAATACGACAATCTCTTTGGAAAAATCATTGCTTCGGTCTGCCAACTTTCGTACCTCTTCGGCAATGACGCGAAAACCTGCGCCGTAGGTTCCTGCGCGCTGCGCTTCGACCGAGGCATTCAGGCTTAAGATATTCGTTTGCCTGAACAGTTCTCCCATGTCTTTCATTTTATGTGAGATGCTGGTGATCACTTTCATGTTGTGTAGGGTTGCTTCTTTGATGTGATTCAGCTGAAGTACCGTATTCTCACTTATTTGGTTCGTTAGTTTTGAGTTCTCCGAATTTTTCTTGGTGTAGCTGGTCACGCTTTCCACATCGGCTTCTATGATTTTTGCAGATTCAGACTGGTACTTCGCATCCAGGCTCAGCGTTCCGGATTTCTCTTTGAGGTCTTCACCGGATTTTGCAAGCTGTACGCTGTTCTTTTTGAGGATGCTCACCATGTTTTTCAGGTCCGCGGTGCGTTCCTCGATCTTGGATTCCAGAATGACCTGTTGTTTTTTCAACTGCTTGATTCTCCAGCGATAAATGAAGATGAAAAGGGTGACAATAACGACGATGAGGCTGATCCGAAACCACCAGGTGGCCCACCAGGGAGGTAAGATATGGATGATAAGCGAAGCGTGATGACTGGACCATTTGCCGCTGGCATTGGTGCCTTTTACCAGAAATTCATAATCACCGGCGGGTAAATTCATGTACGTGGCTTTACGTTCTTTTGAACTCGCCTCCATCCACTCATCATCAAACCCGTCTAGTTTGTACCTATACGTGATCAGTTCCGGAAATGTGGGATCCAGCGAAGAAAAGGTAATGTTAAAAATGTTTTGTTTATGAGTAAGTGTGATTTCATCCTGAAAAAGCAAGGAATTGTGATACAGTACCTTCCCTTGAACCGTATCTTTCAAGTGCACCTCTTTACCAAAAAGTTCAAACTTTGTGATCACCAGCTTAGGGTCGATGTTGCTGGGTTTGACTTTCTCGGGAGAAAACCGGCTAAAACCCTCCGTACCTCCAAAATATAGATCTCCATTGGACATTTTAATGGATGAGGCCAGGTAAAAGTCATTGCCCTGTATACCGTGTGACTTTGTGTATTGGTCAACCTGATCCGTGCCAAAACGATAATGATAGATCCCTTCCGTACCGCTGATCCAAAGGTCTCCCTTTTCATCAAACTCAAAACTTTTGACCGATTTATTAGGTAACAGATCGTTGTAAGCCCATCTGACAAAACGTTTCTTCGCATAATCATAGTAACAGAGTCCCTTTTTTGTTCCTGCCCATAGTTGGCCTTTGCTGTCGATTTTAATGGCTGTCACCTCATCACTTGGCAGGGTATTCACGTCACGTTTATCATGCATAAACCGGGTGAACTTACCGTTTTCCTGCATGAGGTTGATGCCACCGTTTAGTGTTGAGGCCCATAAGTTTTGAAATCCATCTTCGAGGATGGAACCCACGTAGTCGGAGCTTAGGCTGTTGTCATCGTTAGGATCAAAAACCATCCGTTGGAAGGTTCCCTTAACCGGGTCAAATAGGCACATTCCGCCACCTTGCGTGGCCAGCCAAACGTCTCCTTTGCTGTCCTCATAGATGTTCCATACACTATTAGAACTCAGGCTGTTGACGTCGTTATCTTCGCGTTTGAACGTAAAAACTTCTCCCGTCTCTTTGTTTAATTTGTTTAGCCCACCCAGGTACGTGCCAAGCCAGATGGTTTTATTATCTCGGGTGAAAATACTCGTCACCACGTTAGAGCTGATGGAGTTGGGTAGGTCCGGCTTATGTTCGAAAAGTTCAAAACGATTGGTCTTCAGGTCAAAGTAATTGGCGCCTCCTCCATCCGTACCGATCCATATTCCCTGATCGTCGTAGTTGAACAGGGTAAATACCGAGTTATGAGACAGCCCATTTCCCAAAGGGTTGGATTGAAAAGTTTCAAACCTCGAAAGTAATGGATGGTGGAAGTTTAATCCTTGTTTGTAGGTTCCGACCCATACGACCTCATCAGGGTCTTCATAGATGGAGTAAATAGCGTTACTACTCAGACTTTGATGGTCGAAGTCGTCGTGAAGGTAATATTCAAATGTTCCCGAGAACGGGTTCCAGGTATTAATCCCACCGCCATCTGTACCAATCCAAATCTTACCCACCTTATCTTCATGTATGGCTCGGATGGTATTTCCAAGAAATCCATTGGATTCATTTAGTTGAGAGATTTTCTTTGTTTTTCTATTGAAGACAAACGCGCCGTTATCTGTAGAGCCCACCCAAATATTGTCGTTACTATCTTCATACATCGTATTGATCCCAATGCCGGATTGGTCCGAAAGATAGTAGGTGGGGGTTTCAAAAGCTCCTGTTTTCATGCTAAACTGTTCAATCGTATTATTGGTGGCCACTAAAAATTGGTCCGTGGCTATTTCAACAACACCTGAAATAATGATGGAAGATTGAGTGCTGGAAGGCGCATATCGCTTGAAATCCTGTCGTTCTTCTTGGTATAAAAAAAGGCCTTTATCTGTGGATATCCATAGTCTCTTTTTGGAATCCAACTGTAGGTTATTAATGCGGGTATTGGAAATGCTGTTGGGATCCGGGTCATCCAACTGAAACATAGAGAACTGCTCGCTACGCCAATCATATTGTGATAGGCCCAACATCGTTCCGATAAATATGAGGGTATCTTTAGAGGCTAGCGATGTAATTTGGTTAGAGGGAAATAATTTGATGTCGTTTTCATTTCGGAACCCATCAAACTCATACCCATCGTATCTACAGAGGCCGTTTTGGGTGCCAAACCAAAGAAAACCATAATCATCCCTGAGCGTACAAGATACTGTGCCATCAATGAGCCCCTCGTCGGTTGTGATTTTTTTAAATGGTACGTGAGACTGTGCGGTACTGAAGAAGTAATAAATACAAAAAAACGGGAGAAGGACAGAGCGGGAGATTCTCATCTGTTAAAATTCACAACAAGCTGATGTTTAAATATCAGTATTAAGGGTTCAGAACCAAAAACTATTCGACTAATTTAAAAATAAATAAGTTTAACCGTGTTTTGTTACCTAATGACGTTATCGTACATTGAATAGTGAAAAAATGGTAAGATTATAAGTGTGACGGAACTTCTTACAGAGACGCTAACCGGTAGTTGTTAAATACTACCGGTATACTTGGATGGGTGATTTGTTATCCAACTTCTTCTTTGATTCACTTTTTGTTGATCGAGCAGTACCGATTTACCAGAGGAAAATGATTACCTCCAGGTTGAGCGAACTGATCAACCTCTAAAACCCTTCTGCGTAGTTATCTCCACGAGTATAATCAGGCCCACCTTCTAGTTGGTCGTCTTCCCTTATCAGGACACAGTCCATTCTACCCATACTTTCCCGAAAGTCTATTTCGTGTCCTTTTCGTTTCAATTTTTTGAGAACGTTATCCGAAAGACCGCCTTCTTCCACCAATATCAGGTCGGGTAGCCATTGACTATGCACGCGTTTGGCGTTGACTGCATCCTGCATGGACATGTCATGGTCGATGACATTGAGGATGGTCTGAAAGACGCTTGTAATAATGGTAGATCCGCCAGGGGTTCCGACCACCATTTTTAGTTTTCCGTCTTTTGCTACAATCGTTGGGGTCATGCTGCTCAACATTCGTTTTTCAGGCTCAATCGCGTTTGCCTCTCCGCCGACCAGTCCAAACATGTTGGGTACGCCGGGTTTCGCGCTAAAGTCATCCATCTCATTATTGAGGAAAAAACCAGCTCCTTTCACCATGACCTTACATCCGAAGAAACCATTCAGTGTCGTTGTGATAGACACTGCATTTCCTTCAGGATCCACGACAGAAAAGTGCGTGGTTTCTACGCTTTCTATCACCTTCACGTCTCCCTCTTTTATCTTTTGAGAGTCTGTTTTTTTGTTCTTTTTAATGTTGGAAAATCGCTTTTTGTTGTAAGATCGGTCCAGTAGCATTGAAACGGGAACATCATAGAAATCCGGGTCGCCCAAATGCGTTGCTCTGTCAGCATAAACGCGTCGCTCCAGTTCGGTCAATGTGTGAATGGTTTCGGCGGTATTATGGCCCATCTCCTTGATGTTGTAAGCCTCTGCTCCTTGCAATAGCTGTAGTAACGCCACGCCTCCACTCGATGGAGGTGGCATGGAAATGACCTGATGTCCTCTATAGCTTCCAATGACCGGGTCTCGCCACCGGGCCTCATAACCTTCCAGGTCATCGATTGAAAAAAGACCGTTGCCAATTTTCATTTCCTTCACCATCTGATCTCCCACAATGCCACCATAAAACCCGTCTCTGCCGAGGTCCCGGATTTGTGTCAATGTAAAGGCCAGGTCTTTGTGCATCAGGCTATCACCGCCTTTCCAGCCTTCTTTCTTTAACAGGTAGAAATCCTCACCGTTATACTGTTTAAAAACCTCCTGAAATCTGTTCAGTTGAAAAGCACCGTCTTCTGTTATTTTATACCCGTAAAAAGCCAGGTTGATTGCTGGCTGTACGAGCTCAGCCATTGGCTTGAAACCAAACTTTTCATGAAGCTTAAACATCCCGTCTACTGAACCAGGTATTCCTGCAGCCAGGTGGCCCACGGTACTTAATCCATCCACGACGTTACCGCTTTGATCCAGGTACATGTCTCTATCCGCTTTTAACGGTGCTTTCTCACGAAAATCAAGGCTTCCCGTTTCCCCATTGTTTGTTCTAAAAACGGCAAATCCACCCCCGCCTAAGTTTCCTGCTCTTGGAAATACGACGGCTAGTGCAAACTGTACCGCAATGGCTGCATCGAACGCGTTTCCTCCATTTTTTAAAATGTCAATTCCCACCTTAGTAGCAAGTGGATGTGCAGAAGAAATCATGGCCTCCTGACCCAATGGACCTGTTTCAGGGGATGTATTATGTTGTCGTTCAGAGGTACTGGTTGCCTGACAGCCTATGAAAAGAATCAGAGAGAATATAAGGTGTTTCATCAAGGTTAGGATTTCATTCGAACGGTTTTAGTCCGCTTCTTTCTTCTATGTTTTTTGTGTTTGCGGCGAGACACACGCGGATGACTCTCCCCCTTGCACCGTCACGCAGGAGCCGTCGTTGACCGCCAGATCCCCCGGGTCGTCGATGCAGAGCTCGAAGAAGTTGTCCG
>JBCCXH010000175.1:0-9816 GCA_039192005.1 Bacteroidota bacterium | reverse complement strand
CAGGATCGTAGCTAATCTCCGGTGCTTCATAAATACTTTGATAGACGTAGAAACCCACAATGATACCTGTAGTAATTAACAACCAAAACGTCGCAGCTTTCTTTCCAAGAATCAGCATCCCTACGGCAGGAAGCAGAAAAAAAGCAGCACTTCCCGGTGAGATGATCCCTCCCTGTATCCAGGCCTGAAAACAGAAACTCACGGCATGTTGAGCAATAAAAACGTGTCCGATTAAAGATTTATCGGCGCCTCGTTTATATAAATACGCCAGCAATAGGCAGATAAGCGCATTTCCAAAAAGCAGGTACATCAGCGTGGTAGACTCCAGGTTAATGGCCAGGCCGATACCCAGAAAATCTGCAATACCGCTGATCAGTATGACGGAGACGAAAATGCGCTCGGCACGAAAGTCATTAGACAGCTTCAGATGCTTTTTTGAAATAAAATAACGGATGATCTTATAAAACATGGCTAACTATTGGCAAGTCCTGTCAGCCTGCTACGCGTTCGGGAGCGTAGGTAAATAAACAGGCAATCCACAATGAAACAGGTCACACCCAACAATTGAATAAATCTGTTTTCCGGATAAAAAATAAACATGGAAACCGTGATCAATCCGGTGCCTAACATCCTGCTCCAGGCAAATAACAAGGAGAATTTACTTGCTTCCTTCATTTGTAGAAAAAGCAGAAGGCACAGCAAAGAAAGCGGGACGTTTATGATGTAACCAGAATTGGCTCCTATCATCGTATCGTATCCGCCCTGACGGTAGAAATAACTTAGAAGTACCCAAAAGATCAAGTTAGCGACACACAAAAATTTAAAATGCTTTTTTATCGTCTCTGTCATGGGTTGTTTTGTCCCGTACTTTAGTACCGAATAAAAGATGAAACAATCCAAAAGAAAGGCTGCCTGATAGCTTAGCGAAAACAACAACCCGGTATTAGGGTGAAAGAAAAAGCTCCACACGAACTCCCAACCAATGTTTGCACAGGCTACGTAAGCAGGCATTTCCACAAATTTTCGTTTGACAATCTCCCACACCAATACTGCATATGCCACCACCCAGAAAAGGCATCCTACTCCATTAAATACCAGCCCCGAAATGGGGTAATCCTTAAAGTTGATTAAAGGCTGACTAAAAAAATCCATTGCTCAATGATCTTGTTTCACCCCCCAATCTTTAGTGAGAGATTTAGGTAAGTAGAAATTTATCACGCTCGATTTGGTAAGGTAGTTAATGCTTATCTGTAGCATAATTTGAGCAAAAAATTGGGTCACCATGGCCATAACCAGGCTTTTGTCCAACCACTGTGCAATACGTGCTATGAGCCTCAGACGATTTTGCAACTTCCGTATGTCCTCGTCATTTGCTTCAGGAACCGCGAGGAGGTCCGACAACTCATCTCCCATCATGAGCCGCATCATCAGGATGTTTGTTTTCTTACTAAAAAAAAGTTTCGAAAGGCTTTCCGTAAAATCAAGTAAAGCGGCCATCAGCACCTTACCCTGCTCGCTTTCTTCGGTTTGATCATTCAAAATGGTATGGCCAAGATCCAATGCATCTGCATAGTTATCAGGAATGAGTTCTTCTTGCATTCCAACGATGTGCCCGATGACTCTCCAGCAGTGAATGTAGGCTTCTTTTTCAACCTCGGATAGTGTGACACCCAAGGTTTCAAACCCTTCTAAAATTAAGGCCGAAAAAGCCATCAGCGTACCCGTCATATCTTCCTGATTGATCGGCTCGTCGTATTCGTTTACGTCCCAACCTTCCCGCTTCAGGTAATACCGGATGACCGCATGAATCAGGCGTACTTTTTGAGTGGCCCTCAATCCCCTACCTTGTAAAAAAAGTCCATTCGGTTTCATGGAGTAAAAGACAAACTGTGCAGTCTCTGCAATACGCCTGGAAAACGTATTTAACGACCCGTGGTGTTCATTCAGACGCCCGGTCCGATACAGGACTTCAGCTCCTTTGGCGCATGCGTAGCATTCGGGCAAAGATTTAAACGTGAGCAGGAGGCTTATCCATACCCCATGCCTGATGTAGACTTGCTGTCCCAATTTAATCAAATCGGCATCTGCCCATTCTGGAAGGATGGAGGTAGTCTGAAAATAGTCTTTGATTTCCTGTGGTGCACTGTCGGGAAGCTGATCATCATCACCAACTATGGATTGAAACAAATGATTGACTTCCGGCTTCTCATGCCCCTGCATAATGCTCCGTACCACCTCATCCGCGAGGGGATCTGTGACTTGCCGTTTCGAATTAAGAAACTCATTTGTCCAGTTTTCCGAGGGTTTTAAATTCATCGTCGAGAGCTTTCTTGCCGCCCTCCTGCGCAATAATTTAGACCAGATTACAAACCTCAATGACATTAACACAAAGAGGCCCGCCAATAGGTACAGGACTAGGTTCATAAATAGGACATGGGTTAGGTTTAGTTCACACTGACACTTTTGCCATTGATGATTACAAGATACGTAGAGATTCCGTCAAAAGGGAAAATATTATTTGAATTACCGGTTTGTTGGACTATTTTTTTCTTAAACACCTGAAAAAGGCAACGATGTCATACCGATTCGGAGGTAGGGTAGATTTAATAAATTGGGGTTCAAAAAAAAACGCAACAATGAGAATCTTGCCTGGCCCCCTGATACTGTTTCTTCCGTTTTTGCTTTTATCACAAAACAACACAACCCTTAACCTCCTCTTTGAAAAAGCAAAAGAAGTGGATACAAAATTCGATATCGCTAACCCCATCTATGAAGGAAAACACCCGCTCCGGTTTCCTTATCAAACGAAAGAGCAACTGATAGAAAAGGCGGAGGCACTAACGCCTATACTCGTGGCCCTCGAAGCGATCAATACAGACCTTTCTGAACAGGATGAAATTAACCGCCAAATCAGGATCCTTCAGATAAAAGACGAAATCACTACTGCAACCTATCAGACCTACCTTCTGCCTATGAATGCTGAGGGAGGATTTTACAACGCTCCTGCGTTCTTTCTTTCACGCTTACCATTTCGTCGTTTAGAGGATTACGAATCGTACCTACGTTGGCTTCCTTCATTTGCGCACTACCTGACCTACAACAGGCAACTCCTGAAGGATGGCGTACAGCGAAACATCCAACTACCTAAGGTTTTGGTGCATAACACCCTTTCGTTATTGGAAAAATGGACCGCTGACGACCCGATGACCCATCCATTTTACGACCCGATCGTTAAAATGCCCGCTTCCTTCCCTCCTTCCAGGAAACAGGAGATTGAAACGAAAGCCAAACAGATCCTCCGTGAAGACATCATCCCGGCGTATCAAAGACTGGAAAGGTTTTTGAAAAACGACTACCTGGATGCCGCACCCAATGAAGTTGGAGTCCGTGAGCTCCCCAATGGAAAAGCGTATTATGAAAATCGCATTCGACACTACACCACGCTGGACATCAGCCCCGACTCTGTTTTTAATACCGGCCTATCGGAGGTCAAACGCATCAAAGGTTTGATGGAAGGAATCATTGCGGACCTATCATTTGAAGGCGACTTCAACGAGTTTCTTACTTTTCTGAGAACAGATCCTCGATTTTATCCCTCCTCCCCCAGAGAACTTTTAAGTCGTGCTGCGTGGATCAGTAAAAAAGCTGAAGGGAAGCTGCCGAGGCTGTTTTCGAACTTGTATACCCTCCCATTTACCGTCGATCCCGTACCGGAAGAAATCGCCCCAAACTACACGACTGGCAGGTACTTACAGGGAAACCGAAAACAAAACAGACCCGGCACGTACTGGGTCAATACCTACAACCTGAACAGCCGCACACTCTACACCCTACCCGCGCTGACGCTTCATGAGGCAGTCCCCGGACATCATCTACAGATTACGCTGGCGTCAGAAATTCAGAACCTGCCTGAATTCAGGAGTAACTATTACATCAGCGCCTATGGCGAAGGCTGGGGCCTTTATGCGGAATACCTGGGCGAAGAGATGGGCATGTACACCACCCCATACGAGCTCTTCGGAAGGTACACCTACGAGATGTGGAGAGCCTGCAGGCTCGTCGTAGATGTAGGGATTCACTACAAAAGCTGGAGCAGAGAACAAGCGGTACAGTTCATGGCATCCAACACGGCACTTTCTATTCATGAAGTCAATACGGAAATTGACCGGTACATCGGGTGGCCCGGACAAGCAGTTAGTTATAAAATCGGTGAATTAGTAATAAAGAGCCTGAGAAAAGAGGCAGAAGAAGCCCTGGGAGAAGCTTTTGACATTCAGGTGTTTCATCATGAAGTTTTAAAAGATGGAGCGGTACCACTTTCAATCGTAAAACGCAACATCAGGCACTACATAAAATCCATTGCTAAATAACGTATTCACAATTAAAAAGAACAGCCAAAAGTTCATTTAAAGGGAGAAAAGACTAAGTTTGATTGACCATTTTAATAAAAAAACCTATGCGCTTACTACTCCTTTCATTTACCGCTTTTGTTCTTTTTACCTACACCTCATCTGCACAACGTTTGGATCGCAACCAGGAATTATCCGAGGTAGACCGGCTTTTTTATACCTGTAAAATCTGGGGGTATTTAAAATACTATCACCCTCTCGTAGGCAGAGGGGCATACAACTGGGATGAGCAGCTACAGAAGGTTTTGAAGCTATCTGCCAATATCAAGACGTACGAAGGGTTTTCTACCTACATGGATCGGTTTATTTATGCCATGGGCGCACGCAAACCGTGTATGAGCTGTAGAAAAAGAAGCCGCTACCGTCTTTTCCTTAAAAACTTTGACCTGTCATGGACACAAAGCAGTATTTTCTCTAAAGAACTCAGAACCGCCTTTACCGACATTGAAAACAATCGGGTAGAAGGAGATCACTATTACATCGGTAAGGGTAAGCTCAATCAATTTGAACCCAAAAACGAACAGCCCGACCATGACTTTTACTGGGAAGATGAATACCAACGGCTACTTCCGCTCTTCAGGTACTGGAACTACGTCGAATATTTCTATCCTTATAAATACCTGACCGATCAGTCCTGGGACGACGTTTTGAAAGAAATGATTCCCAAATTTTTACAGGCTAAAACGAAGCTTGACCTGCACCTGGCCATACTTGAATTGGTTGTGAAATTGGATGACAGCAATGCGGAGTTCACTTCTTTTTTAATTGAGCAAATGCCCTATTTCAACTATTTACCGGTGCGTCTGGAAATGATTGACGGACAGGTGATGGTCGCTGAGCTCATCGATCAAAACAAAGCACGATCGGACGACTGGAGCGTCGGAGACGTACTGCTGAAGGTAAATAACCAGTCTGTGCGCACCCTTCATGAAACAAATAAAAAGTACCTGCCCGCATCCAACAGAGCTGTCAAAGACCGAAACATTTATTACTCGCCTTTTATTGGGATGAAAGAACGTGCGCAGGTCACATTGAACCGAAAGGGTTCTGAAAAAACCCATGAGGTGACCTTATATAAAAAAATCACTGATCTGAACTACACACAAAGCAGTTCTTCCGAAAAATGGACGACCTATGTGGACTCCATGACCTACGAGTTAGGCGGGTACGACACATTAACGAACGAAACGTTTAAATACGACTCTACCGTTTACCTAAAAACGGGCTACGTGGATATGGGAAGGTTAGTGTCCGGTGAGGTAGATCAAATGATGAACGAATTTTCAGCTACCCAGGCCATTATTTTTGATGTGCGTAACAACCCGAAAGGAACGTATCAAGCCATTGCAAAGCATTTAAATCCTTCTGAAAAGACATTTGCTTCCTTTACCCGACCAGACTTAACCTATCCCGGAAAGTTCATCTGGGAGGGCAACAGAACGTGCGGAGAGACAAACCCGGACTACTACAAGGGGAAAGTGATCCTTTTGGTCAATGAAAAAACGCAAAGCCATGCAGAGTTTACCTGCATGTGCCTTCAGACCGCACCAGACGTGACCACCATTGGCAGCCAGACCGGAGGCGCAAACAGCAGCGTTTCCAGAGTCCGTATCCTGCAGCGATTGAGAACTTCACTTGCAGGTTTGGGCGTGTACTATCCTGACAAAAGAGAAATACAGCGAGTAGGCATTGTGCCAGATGTGGAGATCAAACCAACAGCAGCAGGTATTCGTGAGGGGAGAGACGAGGTGCTTGAGCGTGCCGTTGTCCTCACCAAAGATGAAATAAGGGAATCGCAACTTGTCCAATTAGAAGAAATCGCAAGAATGAAGGAAGCAGCGATACAGGAGGCCATCGCCAAACAGCAGATGATGGAGAGGCTTGAAACGGATACTACCAACACCGAAGTCATGAGATCAGATACGTTAAAGCTGAAAAATGGGGATTTTGACAGGTAAAGAAAGACCTTAAAAATCAGAGAATACTTCAAATGCAAACGTGTCTGTTGCTTACCGGGAGGGACTGATTTTCCTTATATTGTTATGATAAAATCATTACTTCTACTTTAGGAAGTTGAGTTTAATCCTATGGAAGTACCAGGATTTGATGCCAATATTCCCCCTTTTTTTGGGTAAGGGGGCGAAGGGGGATTCAAAAAAACATCAAATCCAGGTACCAGGCCTGGTTACCGGTTAACTTCTTAAAGTAGAAGTAGATAAAAATCACCTTTTTACACTGCCTCCAATGAGCGCTAAGCTGATTTTTTAACTTTTTCCTTTAGGAATTTAGGTGAGAAAGACGAGCAGGCAGAACAGAACTAGTAATTTGGTCGTGGTTTGATTTAATTTCGCGGTTTACTATTAACAAGCACTGATGGCCAATATCCTCGCAATTGTCGGACGACCTAACGTAGGTAAATCAACCCTTTTCAACCGCCTGATTGAAAAGAAGCAGGCCATCATGGACAATGAATCCGGAGTGACCCGGGATCGCCACTACGGATATGGTGAGTGGAACGGCAAAACATTTACCGTCATTGATACCGGGGGGTACGTAGAAGGCTCCGATGATATTTTTGAGGGAGCCATCCGTACGCAGGTCAAAGAAGCCCTAGAAGAAGCCACCTCCATCCTATTTATGGTAGACTGCCATACCGGCCTGCACGGATTGGATCAGGACTTTGCCAACGTGGTACGGGAACTTAAAAAACCCATTTTTATTGCCGCCAACAAAGCGGATAATCAAGAGAAAATGATGGCCGCCAACGAGTTTTACTCGCTTGGACTGGATGCCGAAATCTTTCCCATCGCGTCTGCCAGTGGGTCTGGCACCGGAGACTTGCTAGATGCCATTGTCACCCACTTTGAAGAAGAAGTAAAAAAAGAAGATGACGTACCAAGAATTGCCATCTTGGGACGCCCCAACGTAGGGAAATCTTCTTTTATCAACGCCCTTTTGGGAAAGGAGCGAAGCATCGTCACCGATATTGCCGGTACGACCAGAGACGCGATTAACAGTCGGTACCAACTGTTTGGGAAAGATTTTATTCTGACGGATACCGCCGGAATAAGAAAAAAATCCAAAGTAAGAGAAGACATCGAGTTTTACTCGGTCCTGCGAGCGATCCAGGCGTTGCAGGACTCTGACGTGTGCATCGTGATGATCGATGCTCAAAAAGGGCTGGAATCCCAGGACATGAACATCATCAGCCTGGCTCATAAATACAAAAAAGGCATTGTGTTGATGGTCAATAAGTGGGACCTGATCGCAAAAGACACGAAAACAGCCAATCAGTATATAGAAGTATTTGAAGAAAAACTCGGCCCGATCAGCTATGCTCCGATCATTTTTACCTCCGTACTTAACAAGCAACGCATCATGCAAACACTGGAACTGGCATTAGGTGTCTACGATAACAGGAGTAAGAAAATACCTACGTCCAAGCTCAACGAGGTATTGGGCGAAGACATTAAAAACTACCCTCCCCCTTCTGTCAGAGGGCATTACATCAAAATCAAGTACATCACTCAACTGCCTACTCACACGCCTACTTTTGCTTTCTTTTGTAATTTCCCCCAATACATAAAAGAAGCATATCAACGTTATTTGACCAACCGGTTGAGGGATCATTTTGACTTCCGGGGCGTACCCATCAAAGTAGTCTTTAGAAAAAAATGACACCTGGGGCCGTTTTCCAAAAGTTCGTTCCTGAAAAGGCCATCACCTACTGTGTGGAGCTATTCAACGTGCATGGCTTTGAGTTCAAAATAAAAAAGGCCAGACAAACCAAGCTGGGTGATTACCGATACGACCCTCGTTTTAAGAAACATACCATCACCATTAACAATGACTTAAATCAATACGCCTTTCTAATCACGTACTTGCATGAAGTTGCGCACCTGATTGCAAATAAGAGGTTTGGAAGCAACATTCAACCTCATGGCAAAGAATGGAAAGAAAGTTTTAAGAAAGTTGCTCTTCCTGTACTGAATGAGCAGGTGTTTGCACCTGATGTTTTAGTGGCATTAAAAAAGTATTTTCGAAATCCAAAAGCAACCAGCTGTTCGGACCCCGAGCTGCATCAATTATTGCGATCATACGATCCTGTTTCTGATAAAGTCTTACTTAAGGAAATAAAAAATGGGGAGTGTTTTATTTTTAATAAAAGAACATTTAAGAAGATTGATAAAAAGAGGAGTCGTTCCCTTTGTGAGGAGCTTTCGAGCCGAAAACGGTATTTAATCCAAGAAATTGCAGAAGTCGTCAGAAAAATATAATTGTTAGCTTCTAAAATTGCAGATTTGCTTATATTATTAACCACATTACCTTAATTGATGAATAGTAAAAAATGTCCAATACGATAGCCATCTACAACTTTAAAGGCGGTGTTGGAAAAACAAGCACGGCCATTAATCTCGCTTTAAGCTGGTCCAGGTCATTTAAAGTGCTGTTAATAGACGGAGATCCGCAGGCCAATCTGACGTCTGCGATAAGTAAAGTAAAAAATCCCGAGTCCAACCTGTTTACCATCTCGAAGAACTTACTCCACAACGGACAACCGGACATCACGCCTTTGAAAATTTCCAATTACCTGCATTTGATCCCGGGTGACTACCGGATGGCAGAGCTTGAATCCAACAGTCAGTTTATCTCTTTCGGTCACGCCATCTTTTACAAGTTACTCAGCACGGTAAAGAGCAGCTACGACTTCATCATCCTGGACTGCCCTACTCATTTCGGAATCACCGTCAAATCTTTTATTGCAAACATCAACAGCATTCTTATTCCTTCTGTAGCAGATTCTTTTTCCGTATCCGGCTTTCAGAAATTACTTACTTACTTAGCGGAGATTAAAAAAGATAAACCCCTGAATATCCTGGGCATCTTTTTTAACATGTACCGTTCCAATACACTGTATCACAAACAAGTTTTAAAGGAAGCGCAAAAAGGATTGGACAGGTTGATCCTGAACCAGACTGTCCGTGAATCCATCAGGGTAAGTGAAGCTCATCAGAATAACATATCGATCTACAATTTCTCAGAAGAAAGCAGTGTCGCAGCAGATTTCAAAAAACTGAGCGAAGAGGTCATTGAAAAGCTAAACATCCGACACCTGGATGAGATTCTGGCAGATTTTGACGTAAACATTTAGTCGATTTTGAGTAAGCCGGCATGGACTCAGGAGCATGCAACGATTACTAACCAGATAACTAATTCTTGAATGATTCCAGCTAGTAACCTGAGTTCGATTAAAAATCTCGCCTCAGACTACGCGTCCCGGTTTGACCGCGGCGGACCGTTTGATTTTGAGTAGAAATTTTGCCAAAGTCGTGAAGGAATATCAGGATATTTCAAAGGGCTTTGGTGAAATTTATGCCGAAATCAGCGGTTCGTCGCACGATCAAAT
>JBCCXH010000174.1:0-9825 GCA_039192005.1 Bacteroidota bacterium | reverse complement strand
TTTCATCACCTGGCTGAGCAGTAACACAACTGGTAATGAAGATCAGAATAGCGGATATGATCAGTTTCATGAGCACAATTTTATATGGATGAAATTACATTAGTAAAAGGCAGCTACCTGCTCATCAGAAAAGATTTAGGATTAGAGGACGAGATCTGCTTTGAAGACAATGAAAAAGGCTTTGACTGGTTAGAAGCCTACCTTACCCATCAAATAAATGACCTGTTGGACCACGATTTCAACCGGTTATTGAATGCACTGTACCGAATTGATTTGCCTGA
Source organism: Bacteroidota bacterium (assembly GCA_039192005.1). Taxonomy (GTDB): domain Bacteria; phylum Bacteroidota; class Bacteroidia; order Cytophagales; family Cyclobacteriaceae; genus Ekhidna. Next base: position 9,544 of record JBCCXH010000174.1, on the reverse strand, counting down.
GGCTAAAGTCAATGAACTCCTTCATGGATCGAGTCCAGATGAATGCGCAAGAAATATAGCCCGGGCTGTTATCGCCCGGGAAAAGCAAAAAGTCGTTACCCGGGAACAGTATCGGTCGCTTTGATGTACGAAAGCGCTTCCTCCACCATCTTTTTAGAACCCAGATAAAGCGGGGTTCGCTGGTGAAAGGAGGTAGGCTGGATGTCCAAAATTCGTTGACTGCCATCCGTCGCTATACCACCTGACTGCTCAGCAATGAAGGCAAGCGCATTGCATTCGTAAATGAGTCGCAACTTTCCATGAGGAGCCTTTTTCGTGTTGGGGTAGAGGTAGACGCCTCCCTTCAGCATGTTTCGGTGAAAGTCGGCTACTAACGACCCGATGTACCTTGCAGTAATTCCGTTCTTTTTGCAATAGTCTACATAGTCCCTCACCCATTGATCAAACTGGTAAAAGTTGCCTTCATTAATGGAGTAGATGTTCCCATCGTTGGGTGCAGCGATGCTGTCATGGGAGAGTACGAATTCTCCCAGGCTGGGTTCTAACGTAAATCCATGAACTCCGTGACCGGTGGTATAGACAAGCATGGTCGATGATCCGTAAAGGATGTAGCCGGCAGCCACCTGTTCCGTCCCTTTTTGCAACACATCTTCTTCCTGGACGGGGCCTCCTACCGGAGATATTCGCTTGTAAATAGAAAAAATGGTTCCAATAGAGACATTCACATCGATATTGGAAGAGCCATCAAGGGGGTCCATGGCCACCACGTACCGACAGTTGGGGTTCAAATGGATGATTTCGTCTTCTTCTTCTGAGACAATGGCACATGTCATCCCGCCATTCTTAAGAGCGCGTGTAAATCTGATATTGGCCACAACGTCCAGTTTTTGCTGGTCTTCCCCCTGAATGTTTTTTGACCCAAACCCTCCGGTGATGTCCAGAAGCCCGGATTTATTTACCTCTTTGTTGATGATTTTTCCGGCAAGTGCAATGTCTCTGAGAAGTTGGGATAGTTCTCCGGTCGCAGATGAAAACTCATCTTGCTTTTGTTTAATAAACCTATCTAACGTTGTTCCAATCGGAAGTCCAAGATTAATTTTGTTCATTCGTGGTTAAGGTTAATGCTATTACTACTACGAAATTAATTTAATTCATTTACTAAGTTATAAACGTTCGTAACGTGCAAGTTTTCAAATTCGGAGGGGCATCGGTCAAGGATGCAGACGGCATCAGAAACCTAAAAGAAGTTGTCGATAGATTTGGTTCCGACCGATTGTTGATCGTCATTTCAGCGATGGGTAAAACGACCAACAAGCTGGAGTTGCTGGTCAAGTCAGCAGTAGAAGGTAAACCGTATGATGAAGCGCTGAATGAGCTTAAAACTTATCACCGGACCATAGCGAATGAGTTGATGGGAGAAGTCCCTGCCAGCTATGCGACTCAGGAGGCCTCCCTTGAAAAGTGGTTGCAGGACGTAAAAGGCAAAGATTTTTTGTGGTCTTACGATCAGGTGGTACCGCACGGTGAGTTGATGTCTACCTCCCTTATCCATTCCTACGTTTCACGCAACCTGGACTGTAACTGGTTAGATGCGCGGACAGTAGTAAGAACCGATCAGTACTTTACCGAGTCAAATGTAGACTGGGTCGTAACGGAAAAGAGCATCATGAACGAGTTCAAAGAAGTGAATACTCCGGTCATCACCCAAGGGTTTATTGGCTCAGATGCGGAGGGCAATACGACTACATTAGGCAGGGAAGGATCGGATTTTACCGGTTCTATTTTTGCTTATTGTTTAAATGCGGAAAGCTTTACCGTCTGGAAAGACGTGGTTGGCATTTTAAATGCAGACCCCCGGATAATGAAAGAAACCGAAAAGTATAACCAACTGAGCTATCGGGAAGTGACCGAAATGACCTATTACGGAGCGCAGGTCATTCACCCCAAAACATTGAAGCCCCTGGCCCAAAAAAGTGTCCCTCTTCATGTCCGTTCGTTTTTGGAATTGGATGAGTCCGGGACATTGATTGCAAATGAAAATACGAAAAAGACCATCCCGTGTTTTGTATTTAAAAGCAATCAACTTTTGGTGACCGCTGCTGTGAAAGATCATAGTTTTATGAACGAGCAGAAGTTGGGCCTGATCTTACAGGTTTTGGACCTTCTCAACATTAAAATCAACTTGATGCAGAACTCTGCACTTACCTTCTCTTTTTGCATCGACAACAAAGATTTTAAAGCCAGAAGAATTAAAGAACTGCTGAATCGGGATTTTATTTTGACGTTTGAAGAATCGCTCAATCTGGCAACGATTAAAAATTACCGTGCAGAGTCTTTCAATCAACTTCCGGAAGAAAGGGAGGTGCTTATGGAGCAAAAGACGGCCTCCAACTATCAAGTCCTTTACCGATAGCCATGTGCTGTTGATTTAGCTCACCAGCGTAGAGGCTTTGTAGTCATGATAAAAGCGATGCTGAACTGAACCGATTTTGAGCAAGGGGTTTCTTTGTTAAGTTGTCCGATGTTCATATTTTTTGTTTAAAAATCGACAGCGTCTAAGTGCGATTCAGGAGGGTGAATTTTTGATTGTGATCTAGTGACATCCGAGAAAGATTTTTCGAAGCTGTGCGAAAAGCTCAAAAACACCTCCTAGCCGGACGCCTTTTGATTCCCTAAAGCCTTACCCGGCCGGGGGACCGTTTTATTAACTCCCTTTAGGACGGTCCGCCGCGCGGTAGGGGTAATTTTGCGTTTTGAAGAAAAATCAGTTCTCTGATGCTTTAAATACATAAAAATTGATCTTTCAAATTTTAATTGGATATCAGTAAGTGTGATCATAAGTTGGCACCCTGAAAGTCGAGTTAACACGTAGATGCGTTTTACAAAATGAACAAAACAGCCCTGATCCTTTCGTACCTATTATTGACAATATTTCTGCATGCTCAAGAGGTGAAGCCTCAAATGGCACAGGTTGTTTTTAAAAAAATCAGGAACGAGCAACTAACATCCGACCCTAACATTGTATGGAAAAACATAGGGCCCGGTATGTCAGGATACAACGAAGAGTTCTGGTGCCACCCTTCAGATGCCGATGTTATGTTTATGGGACCAGACATGCACGTTTCCTATGGCTCCTGGGACAATGGGAAATCATGGCATACCATTAAAGACAGTGATGGAGACGGTCAGGACATGGAGCGTGTGTTAGACCTTGCTTTTTCTACGCAGAATCCTGATTTTGGCGTTGCGCTCGAAAGAAGAGGAAAAGTGTTTACTACCAATGATCGGGGCCGCTCCTGGCAGTTGGTTCATACCATCAAAAGAGAAGGTAAGAAGAGCTATTACAACGCACACACCAAGCTGGCCATTCATCCTTCCAATGACGACGTTTGGCTCATCGGCGCCGGGGATTTCTGGAATGTGAAAAAGAACCACCGTTCCCAGGCAAATCCGCACGGACTGAAAAGCGGGCGGGCCAGTTACGGCTACATTTTGAAAACAACCGATGGAGGGAAAACATGGAAGAAGGTCGCAACCGATATCTCTCCGGATTTGGATGTAGCACGGATCATTTACCATCCTGAAGATCACAACGTGATCATTACCGCTACCAGTCATGGAGTTTACCGAAGTGAGGATGGAGGCGAGAAATGGCTGAAGAGCGGCAGAAGATTGCCCAATAACCTTCCACGGGACATGGTCTCTTTTTATGATGCAGCCACCAATGACTTTGTTTTGTACCTGGTAGAGCAAACCATTTACGAACCCAACGGGAAGACCATCCTTACCAAAGGAGGGGTCTTTAAAAGTGTAGATGGAGGACAGAACTGGCAGGATATTACCGGCAACTTAGGATTTAACTACAACGAGATTAACAACGCCGCTTTACGAGGTAATTATTACAAGGCAGTTGGGTACTGGCTGGGTGTCAACGCCCGGGAAGCACATCCCGAGTTTCCCGATCACACTTTTCCGGTCTTCAACCGGCTGGTGGTGAACCCTACGAATAAAGAGGAAATCTACCTGGTATCTAATATGCGGCATGATAAAGGAATGGGGCCGGGAGATGTATGGAAAACAGCAGATGGCGGGAAGACCTGGATCATTTGCGCACGATCCGGTAACTATTGGGTAGATCAAAAAGACAAAGCTTACTGGACTGCAAAAGGAAACCCTATTGGGGCGAATGTGGAGTTTGCTCACCTTCAGCGTAGCATTGATGAAGGCAGTGAGACGGCCAATGGAAACCGCATGTTGGCCATCAACTCGAAAGGAGACGTTTTCATCGGAGTCAACCAGCAAACCATCCGTTCTACTGATGGTGGCAAGACCTGGAAGCAAATTGACGACGATGAGACAGTTCCGGGGAGTGACAAATGGATCGGCAGAGGAGCAAGCAACCTTCCGGGAAGACAGATGCTGTTAGAAACCGGCATCAAAGATCGATACCTGCTTTGTTCCGGAGAGCACGGCTTGTGGCAGACCACCGATATTGGCGACTGGCCGGACAAACGAGCGGTAGCCGTGGAGCAGATTGAAGGGCAGGTACACGATCATAGCGGCAATCACGGGGCTCACTCCATTTCAACGGTTGCGGTTCATCCTCAGGACCCGAATACGATATACATTTTGATGTGGCGACAAGAGCATCGCGGAAAGCTGCGACGTACCATCGATGGCGGCAAAACCTGGGAGAACATCGCGACCATTTTTGAAGGAAACAACCAGAGTTGGAAAGCCATCGCCTATCAGAATTCCCTGATCATTGATCCTGAAAATCCTGATAACATGTATTTCTGCGCCACCCGTCACGCCATTCAGGAGGTAGGCACTTCTGTGAAAGAAAGCGTGCTAAAAAAGGGCGGGTATGGCGTTTACCGATCCACCGACGGAGGGTACAATTGGACGTTGAGCAACCAGGGACTACCTGATATAGGAAGTGTTCGCAGGCTCGTCATGCATCCCGACCAGCCCGAAGTGATCTATGCATGCCTAAACAAGAGGTCAGGAAAAGAGCCTGCTGGGCTGTATATGTCTCAGGACAAAGCGAAAACCTGGTCACCTGTGAAAATTCCTGCCAGCATTCAAGGAGTGAACCACCTTTTTATCCACCCTAAAACAAAGGAGATGTTGCTCTCAGGAGGATACCGAAAAGGCACCTCTGGCTCCGGAGGAGTATGGAAAAGCTCAGATAATGGGAAAACCTGGAAGCTGTTTTTTAACGCTCCTTATGTCTGGCAGACTGAGGTATCTACTGTGGATCCCGATATTGTACTGGTGAACGTACCACTTCTTCAGTCATCGCCGGGAAATGCATTTAAAAATCCCGGAATTTACCTAAGCATAGACGGAGGGGAAACCTGGGCAAAGATCAACAAAGGCCTGGGCCAACCGGATAAGATGACTGACATCAAAACGGATCCCTACGACAAGAATAAGATCTGGAGCGCCGGATGGGGGAGCGGTTGGTTTGTCGCGTATCTCGACCATTGAGTACGTTCAGCTTGTCGCTCTATACAAACCGCTTGAGAGTATGACGAATCCCTGAAAGGTATGAGGGGCCAAACAGGTTGACATGTACCAATAGCGGATAAAGGTTATGAAGGTCGATGCGATCGTCAAATCCGCTTTCCAAAGAGAAAAAATCCTGGTAGGTTACGTAAAATGCTTTCTCAAACCCTCCGAAAAGTGTCGTAAAGGCCAGTTCCGTTTCCCGATGCCCGAAATGAACCGCGGGATCGAAAATACAAGGTTGTCCTTCTGTAGAACACAAGAAGTTTCCACTCCACAGGTCACCGTGCAGGAGAGCGGGTGCTTCGTGAGGAATCAAGTCGTCCAATTTGGTATATAGGCGTTCAAATTGATCCATAAGTCCCGAATCAACAAGGTTGGACTTTTGTGCCAGTTTCAGTTGAGGCATCAATCGTTCATTGATAAAAAAATCACTCCACGCGGCATGTACTTTGTTTGACTGCGGGAGCCGCCCAATATGGTTGTCATGATCCAGTCCAAAATGCGTTGACGTCTGTCGATGTTGCGCTGCAAGTTGCTGACCGAATCGATCCCAAAAAAAATCCGCTGTTGGCCCTCTTTCAATCCACTCAAGGATCAGATATACCTTACCTTCCAATGTCCCCGATCCAAGTACCTTGGGTATTTCTACAGGAGACTGATTTTTCAATAGCCGTAGGCCCATTGCCTCTTTTTCAAATAACGCTTTCTCTTTTTCAGTGTTTAGCTTTATGAAGAAAGGCCCTTCATTGGTGTCTACTTTCAATGTGGTATTAATGCATCCCCCTGAAACGTGGCTGTTTTGAATTACTTTAATGTCACTTGAGAGGTGACGTTTTAATGCCCGCTGCAAAAAGTCAGAAGTCATTGAAGATGATGTTTTTTTATGATGAATTGCAATAAGTTCTCACACGACCGATCCAAAATCTCATACATCTTCTGGAACCCATCTGCCCCTCCGTAATAAGGGTCGGGAACGTCTCCCCCTTTTCCGATGTCGTCGAAGGTCCTCATCTGATACAAAAAATCGGGTTCCGACCCAATTTCTCGTATCATATTTTGTCGGTTAGAGGCATCCATCGCTACGAGGTAGTCAAATTCATCCGCATGTTTTTTTTTAAACTGCTGACCAAAATGGTGAATTTTAATATTATTTTTTTCAGCAATTTCAATCGTTCTGGGGTCGGGTGCCTCTCCGATGTGATAGTTTGAAGTTCCGGAAGAATCGGCTATTACGGCTGATTTAAGCCCTTTTTGATTGATTTTATGGTTGAATATGGCTTCAGCCAAAGGGGATCTGCAAATGTTTCCTAAGCAGACGAATAAAACTTTTATCATTTTTTTGTTAAGTGGGGTTACCTTTTTTCAACTAAGCGTATTAACTAACTCATAACACAAATTTATTCATACACCTGTTTACAAGTAAAAAAGTCCCGCTTCTGGCGGGACTTTTGTTTATAGCGATTTTTTTATGATTATCTGACACTGATGCCAACACCTGCGGTGAGCGTATTGTACTTCTGGATGGCGTACTCCGCATGAAGCGTTAAAATGGCGAGTTTGATCCTGAATCCTGCATTGATTCTGGCCGTGCTTCCGTTGTCAAACTCCAGGTCGATCGGGTCAACCAGTTCGATTCGGTTAATGCCATCTTGATAAGAAACCTGACCTTTTACTTTAAACGTACTACCCGCGATGTTGTAGCCGATACCCAGGTAAGGAGTAAGAATGGAAATCTTTTTGGACGCTACCGCCTGAAAAGTAGTAGATCTTACCTGAAACTCTACATCACCATCGACAAACGTAAAGTCGCTATCCAAAATATCATCAATTTGATAATCTGCACTAAGCGAAGTATATCCGATGAACCCGGAGATGTCGAATGGAAGTTGTTTGATGCCTGGTATCCACTGTTTGATGTCATGGAGTACGCCCACGCCGATGATGCTAAGGCTACCATCATCTATTAATCCAAAATCCTGTACATACCTTAATTTCAGTTCCGTGTTTTTAACCAGGCCAATTCCAAGTTGTATGGCAGGTACAGGTGCGCCAATGATTGGGAAGTCTTCCCCGTCTATCAGGCCGTCAGGTGCGGGAAAATTTATCTCCGTTGAATAAGTCACTTGTTCTCCGTTGAGTGGGTTTTCAATGACGGTGTTGGCTGGAATGACCAGACTGGTCTGATTTGCGTCACCACCGAAAGCAGTTGGGAGAGTAGCTGAACTTCCACCACCCTGAAGCTCCAGGTTGGCATAGTCATTCGGATTAAACTGGAACAAAAGGTCACTTTTAGGAATAGTAGCTACACTAATGCTCGCAGTAAGGTCAAAACCTAACGTTTTGTGTGGTTTGGCGGTATTGTACCAACCGCTGCCCAAACCACTGTTGAATGACAAGATGGCTTCCTCTGCATAATTTTTAAGATACGTATTCGCATCTCCTACACCTGCTCTGAATATCTGTTCAATATTGTCCTGCGCGTTGACTTTAATGCTCGCTGCAAACAATAAGGTGAGTAACAGCAAGCGGGATTGGGTAATAGTTTTCATATTGGGATTTTGATTAGACGAGCTAAAGATAAACGTTCTGACATAATCCAGACTCAAGACATAAAAAAAGTAATTTCCTCTGTATGACCTTCATATCGATCCACTTAAACCTTTTTGCTACTTTCGCTCCATGCTCATCCTATATAGAATAGCTATTTCAGCATATGGCTTCCTGATTTCTTTACTTTCGTTGTGGAACACAAAAGCAAAAAAATTTAAAGATGGCCGAAAAGGGTTATTTGGAAAATTGCAAATGGACCTTGATTCCAACCAACGTAAAGATCCTGTTATCTGGATCCATGCGGCCTCATTAGGTGAGTTTGAACAGGGAAGGCCGCTTATTGAATCCATCAAGTCCGATGATACCCCTTACCGTGTCCTGCTGACTTTTTTTTCACCATCGGGATACGAAGTACGCAAGCACTACGAGTTGGCGGACTGGGTTTACTACCTACCATTAGATACCCCCAAGAATGCGAAGAAGTTTGTTGAAACTGTCAACCCCGCCCTGGCGATTTTCATCAAGTACGAATTTTGGTACTACTACTTAAAAAACCTCACAGAAAGAAAGATCCCGGTTTTGGTCGTTTCCGCCATCTTTCGAAAGAATCAATTCATGATGAAGCGGATCGGGAAGTTTTTTAAGCCGGTCCTGGAAAAGATCGATTACTACTTCGTTCAGGATGACGTATCCGCGCAGTTGATCTCAAAGTTTACGCCGAATGTTTTGGTGACCGGGGATACACGATTTGATCGGGTAGCTAAAATTGCCTCCGAAGCAAAAACCTTTGAAATTGTGGAGGCATTTTTAGGAGAAGAAACATGTTTTATAATCGGGTCCTCCTGGTCATCGGATATGAAACTACTGGTGCCGTTTATTCGTGCCTACCAACAGGAGGTGAAATTTATTATCGCGCCACATAATATAAAAGAAGAAGAAATTGTCGGGATTCAACGTGAGTTGGCGGATACCACTACCTATTCCAACCCTGAAAAGGTTAGTTCCGCGAGGATACTCATTATCGATAACATTGGCATGCTCTCTTCACTTTATAACTATGCGCAGTATGTGTACGTAGGAGGTGGGCTACGAGGAGCACTTCATAATACCATTGAGGCAGCTGTTTACGGAGTGCCGGTGTTTTTTGGCAAGCACGACAATAATAGGAAATTCAGAGAGGCGATGGATTTGGTGAAAATAGGGGCGGCATTTGAGGTGACGGAAACTCAGGAGTTGACTGAGATTTTTGAAAAAGTAAAAAGTGACGAGTCGAAATACGAAAAGCTTTGTCAATCATCGGCAGATTACGTTCGATCTAAAACCGGAGCTACCGAAGCGATCATGAAAAAAGTACAAGAGATCGTATGACAGGGTTGGTAACCAAATCGACGGGTTTATGGTACGAAGTAAAAGTCGACGATCAGCTATTGAATGCCCGGCTGCGAGGCAAGTTCAAACTAGATGGGATCAAAACGACCAA
>JBCCXH010000173.1:0-9834 GCA_039192005.1 Bacteroidota bacterium | reverse complement strand
CATTCTTCAAAATTTTCAAAACAAACCTGCCATAAATATGAATTGCTGAGGTTGAGATTTTTAATCGAACTCAGGTTAATCGAAAAGAATTCAAGGCGAGATGAACATATCGCCTTTTTTTTGGTGAAAATCTTTCCAGAAAAAGTCGGTTGTAACTCATTGAAAATGAACATAAGCGATAGCTAAACAACAGCGAGATAGGTAACTATCCGATTAAGGTATCACATTGGAGTAGGCATAGAGGATCGGTGATCGTATTCAACATCAAATTCTTATCAACCTGAACTCGATTTTAAAATCGCTATAAAAACCGTCTCAAGCGTCTCTGCGAGTTTTTGTAAGCTTTATGTAGCTTACAAAACACGTGGCAGTCCCGATTTACAGCGAGATTGCCGCGGCCCTCTCCCTCACACCCTTTTCCGGGCCTCGCAAAGACGGTTTTAACTCGAACTCAGGTTATCAGGTTTGTTAAAATCAAAACAAACCAACAAGTCAGAGTAAGCATGGTCTACTTGGCTTCCTTTGGGTAGAGATTATCCAAATACCAAAATGTATGAAGATTAACAAAGAGGTTATTGATGGTTATCAACAAGTTGAAACAAATGATCTGAACTTTTACATTCCTGGGGTTTACAAACTTCTCCAAAAGGCAAATAGTAAAGATTGAGCTAGCTTTTTTAGAAAATACGCATCCCTCTACTACTTGTATTTTACGAAATTGAGTTTAATCGTATAAAAGTACATGGGTTTGATGTCAATATTCGCTTTTTTGGTGAGGGGGCGAAGGGGGATTCAAAAAATGATCAAATCCAGGTGCTAGCTTGGTTACCTGTTAACAACATAGAAGTAGGACTACAAGACTTTTACCTATGGAAGTTACAACATGTCGTATGAAACAAGCGCTCTGATGAATACGTCATCGTAACCTTTGGATTTGAGCGATTTGACCACCCATAGTGCTTCTTTTTTATCTTCGTATTTTCCTATGTAATATCGGTCAAGACCGTCTTTTCCCTGAGATCTTTTAATGGAGTCGATTCCCATGTCTTTCAGGTATGAGCCAGACGGCTGTTTTCCGGAAGGCATTGCCAGAAGCTGGACAGCGTACCCGTCGATTTTGGTGTCTTTACTCAGGCTTGACTCTACTACCAAGGCCATGTTTTCTATTGTTTGAACGGAAATACCCTCAAGTGGGTCACTTTCGTAATACTCTCCCTGCTCACCTGATGTGTATCCACTGCTCAGTTCTCCGTACCTGACAATGGCCCTGACAAAGGCATCTCGATAGCCTTGTGATCGCAATGATCTCATCGCCTTTAGCGCCTGTCGTTTGGTCTCATACGTGCCGATGTGATACCTATCCAATCCATCCAGTCCCACAGACTTTTTAAGCTCGTTGTTATCCAGTTTTGCGAGGTAAGACTTCAAAGGTTCTATTCCATTGGCCATCGCCAGCACCTGCACTGCATAGCCCTCTATTTTGGTGCCCTTTTCGACTTCAGATGTTTTGACAAATGCTACTTCATCCATTTTTGAATCGTTAGTGTATGGCTTGAGCATGTTTCTCCATTCCGTGATTTTATCATAAATGAGCTCGCTGTTTGATTCAATCATTTCTACAAAAAACACATCCGTCCCCAGAAAATCGGTCGTGTCCAGGTACATTTTGAAGGAAGCATTGTGCCCGATGAGTGTGGCAATGTCTTGTTTTAACTTGCTGGTTTTATTCAGAAAAACTGAAAAATTATCTTTTTGCGTGGAAGTCAGTGGTTTGATCTTCTCCATGACGACATCCATCGCACTATCGAGTTGGACAATTTGTGAGGAGATGTTAACGTTTTCGTTCGCATTATCCGAATCCAAACCATTCGAATTCGTTCGTTCCAGAATGTTTTGGTTGAGTGTGAGACATAAATCGTTGATGGAACCAAGTTTAGCATTAAGTTGTGAGTTGGGGGGGACCAACTCATATGCTTTTTCTTTTTCATCCTCGTTTGCTACAGATCGGATAACAAGCCTGCTTGCTACCGTGTCAGCAGAGATGGTCTCCGCGAGTAACTGATACAGGTCATCGTATCGGGTAAGAATCGTATTTATGCGACGTTCCAGCGTCAGCTCTTCTTCGAAATCAGCGGTACGGTCCTGCATAAGCTGAAGGTTAGCTTCTAACTCCGCGACTTTCTCTTCTATAATCAAAGTATTTTTCTCCATCCGGGTTGTGATCAGCGTATCCATTAGGTTGGACTCCAGCATTTTTTGCCTGATGGCTGCATTTTCACTGATCAGAGATAAAACTTCTTGTTTTAGCGTCCCATTTTTAGCAAGGAGTTCACTCATGTCTAACTCATAATCTGAGTAGGCTCGTGGACTTTTAGGAGTGAAAGTAAGCGTTTGAGAAATGAGATCGGAAGTTTGCTGTTTGTTGGTTTGCACCGAATTATTAGTCGACTCGGCTAAACCCGTGTTGTTTTCAAGGAACTTTTTCAGGTCATTAGATAAGCTGTCGGAGGACTTTACGAGTCCGATAATTGCTCCGTTCGAGGACGTATATGTTTTTCCTGTTTTAACGATTTCGTCATTGAGGGCAACATTGTCCTGAGACATTCCGATCAGTATCGGATCTATTTTTCGATTTAGTGTAGTAAGTTGAGAGATGCCTTCGCTTATCTGGTTACCTGACTCCAGTAACGAGTTAAAGTTTGAGATGGCATCGGAATTCTTTTCCAGGATGTGACTCGCATAAAGTTGAGGAGATGCAATCTTTTCCACCTCAAGACCGCTGCTTTCCACGGCTTCGATTGCTTCTTGTAGTTTTTTCAGCTGTTGTTCAATAATGATTTCATTATTACTTATTTGAAGGGTAGTGGAATCCCCTCCATCGGTATCATCAAGTAGACTTTGTTTTAAGAGGTCGTTTTTCAGGATTAACTCGGATATGTTTTGCTTGATCTCAATTTCCTTTGCGATTTTATCAGTAAGATCCAGGGTAAGGGAGTCCTGATTTTCTTTCGCAAGGAGGACGGACTCGGGAGCAAGCCGTGAGTTGGTATTGATGATGTCATTGATATCATCCACCAATGCACTGATGGTTTGGCTTACTTCGCTGTACTCTTCTGAATCCCGTTTTAGGCCGGACATTTTCTGTACATAATCATTGATGAGTGAATCGTCTACTTGTATATCGATCAATCCATCGGTCATGACTGAGTTATTCGAGATCAGTTGGTCGACAATATTGATCAGTTCCGGGTTTTTCTCACCCAATGTCAGTATTTGATTGTTAATGGCGGTATCCTGATTTAAAAGCCCATCCAGTTGATTAAGAGGGGCGACATCGGAGAGATTACGCTTTGTATTGGCACTTAAGTAGACTTCAAACTGGGAAGTAACCTGGATCAATTCATCTGTTTTTAAGTTAATGGATTCGATGTTTGCGTACCAGTTGGCGATTTTTTCTTCAATCACTTCATTGTTAGCCAATATTTTCTCCTCAGAAAATGTACGGACTTTAATATCCTCATAAAACTGCGTATAGTTATGCTTACTAAAAGCATTTTGGGCTATTAGTTCAGTAATCTCCTGCTTGATTGTAGCGTTTTCAATCATTTGCTTCGAGATATCGGATTTCAACTCATGCATCAATTTTTCTTGTTCGGAGCTGCTATTCGGTGGGTCGTTCAGGCGAATGGCACTAAGTTTTTCTTCGATGTTTAAATTTCTATCTACCGCGGATCGGATGTCTTCACTCAATGCACGGTTCCAAAGCTTTCGTTTATCGTACTCCACTTCAGAAAGCCCATCGTTTAATTGTTCGGAAGCATACAAGTTAATGAGTGAGTCCCGCTCCTCCATACCGATCAACCTTCGGTTAAAAAGGTCGTTTCCTTTCAAAACATTGGAGATATTGTGAGGTGTTTCAGCGGAAGCCTGAGCGATGTCATCTACTTTACCGTGCAGCAGGGTATCTTTTAACAACGTTCGTTTAAAGTCCATCCGCAACTGATCGCTGTATGCGAGAAAGTCGTTTTTGATTCCTCTCAGTTCAATGCCGATTCTTGTCGAATACAAATCCGTCGAGCCACCAGAAGCTTTGCTTGCGTAATAAGAAACCCCGTTTTCATAAGTAGAAAAATAGCCTTCAAATGCGCCGGTGTTCACCTCACTTCCTAAATTCTTTGCAGGACTCCAGTTGTCCCAGGAGTCACCGATTCGCTCGGAGGCATAAATGTCATAATTACCATATCCATCGTGACCTTCACTCGCAAAAAAGATGACCCGATAGTCACTGGTGATGAAAGGGGAGATTTCAGAGGATTCAGTATTGATCTTATCATCAAGATGGATGGGGCCTTTCCAGACGTTGTCTTCTTTGTAATAAATGTAAATGTCTTCCTTGCCAAACGTACTGTCACTTTCGGAAGATACCAAGATAACGTCCTCACCAGGACTCACGTAATAGCCTCGCAAGTCTCCTTTGGAGTCAAAAGAGATAGGAAATTCTTTAGGTTTAGACCACCCCTGACCGGTTTTATTAACCACAGAGATCCCAAACTTCCACCGCAAGGGATTGGAATAGGAATTTAATAGATAAAGGGTATTATTGTTTTCACTTACCCCGACAACCGCATTGTTGTAGGCATTATTAAGCTCGGTCAGGTTCGTTGGCTCCAGCCAGGACGTATCGCTTTTAGTAGACACCCATATGTCCTGTCCGCCTTTGGTACCTCCAATGTTTTTTTCATAAAACGTACGTACGAAATAGAGCGTGTTGTCGTTTCCCAATAGGGGCTGCACTTCTTCTACAGAAGAATTGATGGTCTCATCTAACTTTTTGGGCTTCTCAGTTATTTTGATTTCTTGGCTGAAAAGATTCGATGCACCAAAAGCGCATAAAATAACAGCAACGAAATTTTTCTTCATATAGGCGAGTGATTCGTATTGGCCACAATTTACTAAGTAATTTACATATGACTTACCACATTGGGGTATGTTTTCCGTAGTTGAATAGTCGTAGGCCTAATAAGATTTCGTGGCTGCTAATTGATGATTCTGTTGAGTTTTCATTAAACGTTTCAAACGAATATCCGACGTTGAGTTTATCATTGACGGTAAACCCAAACATCGCAATGATTGAGTTGGTATTTCGGTAGGAAAGACCTATGTAAGGATTTTGATTGTACCTCAGACGCAGTCCTGCATCTAGGAGGACAGGCAACCCATTGGTATACCTCAGATAAAAGTTAGGAATGAGTTCAAAATAAGGGCCGACGTTTGCCGTCGCTCCTCCAAGCGCAACGTGAGACAAGGCAGTAGAGATCGGAGATTCTGCCAGGTTTTCCAATCCTGTACTGCCTCCAATACTCAGAATAGAGTAGCTTAAATAAAACCTGTCCGAATAGACCGCCATTCCTGTCGTGATTTTCAACTGATTGCTTCGGGCACCGTTAGCGATGTATTCCTGATAAGTGAAATCATTGGCCGGATTTAAAACGAAAATGTCGTTAAACTCCAGCTGCGTATGATAAATACCTGTCGATATCCCTAACGAAAGGTACGTTTTGCCATTCATCGGGATGTGAATGGCCCCGGATACCAACGCCTCTAATTGTCTTAATGCCCCGGATTGGTCGTCAAATACGTACCCACCAACTCCTATTTTCGTCTTTCTTTGGTTGTAAGGCCGCATGTTATCAACCCGTAAAGAGTTGTATCGGTTGGCATTCGATTCTCCCGGGTTCAGTGTGCCGTTGATACTGAAAAGGTACGTTCTCGGAGCGCCTTCATAGCCAAGCCATTGGTATCTGGCACCCGCACGGACGTCCAGAAAATCATTGGCTCCACTTAAGCCGGGAGCAAATGCCGGCATGACTTTGAAGTACTGGCTGATTAGCACATTGTTCTGTGCCAAGCCCACTGTACAGGATAATAGAAATAAAAAATGAGTTAATAATTTGATGGTCATCGTATGGTGCTTTCGTTTGGAGTAGCAAATAGGATCATATATTTTATCAATTGCAATTTTTTTCGATTAATTAGCATTATTCTTATGTGAGATTTACCTCATTATCATGACATACCCACTGTGTCTATTGCTTCGATCTCTTATGGTATAATAATAGGTGCCTGCGGGTAATCGTTGGTTTTGATACGTTCCGTCCCATGGTACAGTATATCCATCGGATACAAAGACCACCGTGCCGTTTCTATTGAAGATCGTAACGGAAGCATCTTCTGACAAATTGGGGATTTCCCAGACGTCGTTTTCCTGATCCCCGTTGGGAGTAAAAGCTGTGGGGATAATGAGTTGATTTTCGTCTACGTCGAGAATCGTTACCGCCCACGCTTCGATGTCAAAATTTCCCATTGCATCGGTAGCGATAAGGGTTAACTCAAACGTATTATCTCCGTTCACATCTCCCGGTAGTTCGAAGTCTTGTTCATTCAAACTTACCGTTCCAATGATGCTGTCAACCGAGAAGGAAGCGGCATCCGCTCCTCCAACCGTAAAAGTCACCAGACCGAGTGGAGTGTCCCCGGATAGTTCCGGTTTTTCGGAAGTGTACCGGCTGTTCTCCATCCAGGTAAGATCAGGAATTTCGTTGATGGTAAAATTTGCAATGGTGGATACGTCATTATCTACAATCGTATAGGTATGTATGGCATTTGTGCCAAGCAAAGCATTGGTTGGATTTGAAAGCGTGATGACGATGGTTTCATCCGGCTCATCGATTGCATCATCAAAAATGGATGGAATGACAATGCTTTCAGAGGTACTGCCTGCCGCAATGGTAAGTGTGCCGTCTGCCAGGGTGTAATCGGTTCCTCCTCCGGTAGCCGTGCCCGATACGGTGTAACTGACAGAAACATCGTTTAGTGAGGCGTCGCTGATGCTCACAGGGATGCTGACCGTTCCCACATCTTCATTTCCGCTACTACTGATGGCATCAAAAGCAACCGTCACCATGTCATCATCCAGGATGGTGTAGGTATGAATGACGTTGGTACCTAAAGCAGCATTGGAAGGAGACGCGAGCGTCACAACGATGGTTTCGTTTGGTTCTTCAATCGCATCATCGACGATCGATGGAATGGTGAGGTTGACAGAAGTACTCCCCGACGGGATGGTAAGCGTTCCATTCGCCAGGGTGTAATCAACGCCACCTCCTGTAGCGGTACCCGTTACCGTGTAGTTTACCGACGCATCGTCTACAATCGCTGCATTCAGGATCACTTCAATCGTGGCACTACTTACGTTCTCATCGCCTGAGCTACTCGTAAGCGAAAACTCGATGGTTTCCACCACGTCTCTCACCTCAACGGTCCAGCTTGCGTCATCGTAGTTGCCGTCTTCATCCATGGTCCTTAAGGTGACTTCATATTGATTGTCCAGGTCTGTGTCCAGCGGGTTTTCGTGATTTCTGGGGGCCATTGATACCAAACCCGTTGTCGCATCCACGGTAAAATCACCTGCATCGTCTCCCAGGAGGGAGTAAGTAAACGCTCCGATGTGCCTTCCGGCAATCACTGTCGGAGCCGCGCCACTCGTGTACGTGCTGTTTTCATCTACGAAGTCATTAGCAACAGCATCGACCTCAAAAAACGAGCATTCGTCTGGAGAAGTATCGGTAAGACCAGTAACCGTCCATCCACGGGCAATAAGCGCATCAAAAGCATCTCTTGCTTTACTTCCGTAGTCTAAACCGTTTCCTGTCCCCAGCATTCTGCCTGTTACCGTTGGGTTATTGTGTTCCCAGCCTACTAATGTGCCTGTAAAGTTGACACATGACATTCCACTTAAGACAAAGATGCTGGAGAGGTCAATATTATCATTTAGTACCCAACTTCCCAAGTATTGATCAAAGTTGGCAGCGTCTCTAAACATAACGCTCATGTTGGTTACATTACGAACGTCCCATTCATTAAGGTCTATATTGAACACGTCGGCACTTAGAAAAAGACTCCCCATGTCGGTTACGTTGCTCACGTCCCATCCGCTAATGTCTCCATTGAAATTACGCGCATCCAGAAAGAGTCCACCCATGTCAGTTACGTTGCTGACATCCCACATCGTGCCGATTCCAAGAGAGGTAATAGAAAAAGCTTCCCGAAACATTTCTCTCATACTCAGTACAAGACTCAGGTCAGGTGCATCTGAAGCATTGATGGTCAAATTGGCACAACCTTCAAAGGCATCTTCCATGCTGGTCCATGAAATATCACCCCACTGTTCAATAGTCAAAAGGTTATCAGAATCTCCGGTGCCGTTGAAGAAAATCCTGGGAAAATCTCCGGAGATCATGATGGTATGCGTACCCGCTGTTGCGTAGGTATGAGTAGTCGCTCCTGAAACTCCCGTACTGGTCATCCCATCTCCCCAATCGACGGTGTAATTGTAGCTGGTACTCACATCAACGGGTATGGTGATGTCTTCATTGGGCGCCGTAGTCTCCCAGGTGGTGATGAATGGTTCGGTTGTTACATCGGTAACCGTCACGGTCCAGGCTTCCGTCGCTTCATTTCCTGCCTGATCGGTCGCCTTAATCATTATCTCGTAAGCGTTATTTCCATTGGCATCTTCCGGGTTTTCGAAATCTCTTGGCTGCATCGTTACGATTCCGGTTCCATTATCAATGGTAAAACTTGCAGCATCGGCACCTTCCAGGGTGTAGTTAAGCGTTCCGATGGGGGCATCATCGGAAAGTGAAGGTGCTATAGAGGTGTATGTTACGTTTTCATTGATGGTCAGGTTGGTAATGTCATCAATGGTAAAGTTTACGTCATACCCCAGCGTGAGGTATCGAGTGGCGTCTTCGGGAATGATACTTGTGGAAATGCCACTAATGGTGATGACACCCCCGGTGTTAGAGAAAGTCAGGCCTGCGGTTTGTGCGGTTGCATTGGAAAAATCGTCGTCATCGTCTACTAATAGTGAAAGACGGGCAGGATCAATGGCATTCAGTCCATCGGTTGCTGCCAATTTGATGTTCAGATTGAAGTTGTCTACAAACTCTTTATTGACCACTTTCCACTCACGTGCGATGCGTGCACCGACTGCGGCCGGTTTCTCACTTACATTGGGAATGGTCGTAAACAATTCATCATCGTTGTGTCCCAATAAGAGTGACGATGGATCATCTGTGATTGTAGCTCCATTGTCTGCGTTGGTAGCTGCAAGTGTACCTACGTAGATTCTTGTAGAGTCATCCGTTGTTTTGGATTGCTTTTGGTACAGCCCACCGGTTTCGTCTCTGATTAAGCCAATGATGCCCGAAGCATACGTTAAATCCGACGGCCAAATCTCCATTCCGCCACTGTTCACATAAGAAACGTTACCACCTAGTCCGGTTCCATATTTTAAGGCAAGGTACGATTCGATTTTTTGCCGCTCGACACCAGTAGTAAATGCGTCACCCAGGACGATAATCTCTGCGATTTTTCCCTGAAAATACCGGCCGGCATCGTTACTCAAGTTTCCGTTTTTAGCTGCTCGACCGATGGTAACCGGACCGCTGTTGTTCTGATGCGTCGATGATTCAGCGATTTCATTGCCTGTCAGTTTGTCTAATGTTGCGATATTCACGTTATCCCAGATTTCCCCATTCACCCGTATCTCTTCGTGATTGTTAAAAACGTATTCTACGCCGACTACTACGGGATCTAAAATGGGAGGTATTGCAACTTTACCGGATGGGGTGTTTATGGAGTCTGTGTGGATTCGAACGTTATAATTTGTTCCATACCTGTAGACTCCTCCATCTGAAGCGGGACTGTAATGCTGAGAAAAATGAGAGCCAAATGCGAACGCGTACCCCTTGCCGAAATTACCTCCTCCAT
>JBCCXH010000172.1:0-9885 GCA_039192005.1 Bacteroidota bacterium | reverse complement strand
TGATTATGGGGAAGGAGCTTGATCGGACGTCATTAATTTTATAAAAAATGTGATTATTATAAAAAATGCTTCTAATTTTGCGCGGCAAATAAGAGTAACAGAACCTCATTATTTGCTATGATCAATACGGAAAAATTTCTTTTTGAAGCCCTCACTTACGATGATGTGCTTCTTCTCCCCGGCTACTCAGAAGTACTTCCAAGGGATACAGACACTTCCTCTTACATCACAAGAAACATCAAGTTGAACATCCCATTGGTATCCGCAGCGATGGATACAGTGACGGAGGCGAAACTGGCTATCGCGATGGCGCTTGAAGGTGGTATTGGGATCATCCACAAAAACATGACGGTGGAACAGCAAGCGGCACAAGTCCGTAAAGTGAAACGGTCGCAGAGTGGGATGATACTTGATCCGATCACGCTTGACGTAGATAGTAAAGTGGGTGATGCAGAAGCGATTATGCGTGAAAATAAGATTGGTGGGATCCCTGTCGTAGATAAGGATAAAAAACTTATTGGTATTGTCACCAATAGAGACCTACGCTTCGAAAAAGGGATGGGAAGACCGGTCAAAGAGATCATGACCAAAGAAAACTTAATCACAGCTACAGCAGAAGTTGGGCTGGGAGAGGCAGAGGAAATCTTACAAAAGCATAAAATAGAAAAACTTCCTATTGTTAACGACAAGGGAGAATTAACAGGCCTGATCACTTATAAAGATATTTTAAAGAATAAAGATCGGCCTAATGCCTGTAAGGATGAGTACGGGAGGTTACGTGTAGGTGCCGCAATTGGTGTGACACCAGATATCAATGATCGAATCAATGCGTTGCAAACAGCTGGAGTTGACCTGGTAAGCATTGATACGGCACATGGACACTCAAAAGGAGTGATTGACATGGCTAAGAAGGTCAAGAAAGATTACCCGGACTTAGAAATGATCGTGGGGAATGTGGCAACTGCTGAAGCGGCTTCCGCTTTAGTTGATGCGGGTGCGGATGCAGTCAAGGTAGGCGTAGGGCCAGGTAGCATTTGTACGACCAGAGTGATTGCCGGAGTTGGGGTACCCCAGCTCAGTGCGGTATACGAATGTGCGAAAGCTGTAAAGGGTACAGGAGTTCCCGTTATCGCAGATGGAGGCATTCGTTTTTCTGGTGATGTAGTAAAAGCAATTGCCGGAGGAGCTAATACGGTCATGATTGGTTCTTTACTGGCCGGAACGGACGAGGCACCTGGTGAAGTGATTTTGTACGAAGGGAGGAAATTCAAGTCGTATCGGGGCATGGGATCTGTCGAGGCGATGGAAGAAGGCTCTAAAGACAGGTATTTCCAGGATGCCGAAGATGACATTAAGAAATTGGTGCCCGAAGGAATCGTTGGAAGAGTTCCTTTTAAAGGGATGGTCTCCGAAGTATTGTATCAAATGACTGGGGGTCTGAAAGCTGGAATGGGATATTGTGGTGCCGGAACCATCCAACACTTACAAGAAGCGAAGTTTGTGAAAATCTCAGGAGCCGGAGTAGCTGAAAGCCACCCCCATGATGTATTTATCACGAGGGAGGCTCCAAACTACAGCAAGAAGTAGCATCGTATTCTGATATTTACCTTTTGTGGGAAGGCAAAGTTTGCTTACTCCTTTGTGAAGGTGTATTGTATGGTTTGCTTTTCCGAGTTCTTGTCTATGTATTCGTATTTCAGTAGTAGCGTCTGACTATCCTCTATGATGAGTTGTAGCTGAGGTCTGTTATTGATCGAGATGGTTGTCTCGTTCTCGACCGTATAGTTAAGTGCGCTTTTTTTGACGAATTGGCAATCTGCCTCGGTATCAAAAACTGCTGTATGGTCTCCAAGAGTCGCTGTTGCTTTAAAAGCGGCAGGCATAGGAAAGCTGATGTTCATGTTAAAGGATAATAAGTCGTTCCTGTTGAAGGTACTCTTGTACTGGGTCAATTTCAGGTCCGTCTCCGAGGTAAATTCAATGGTTCCTTTTCCCATACATTCGTTAGCTATTCCTTGTATTTTCCAACTCCCCAGAAGAATCTCTTCAATAATAGATGACCCGTCAAAGCCATTATCCTCTACTTCCTCCTCTTCTTTGTCTTCGTCTTCAATGTCTATGGCCTCTTCTTCGCCTTCTTCCTCCGTAAATTCTTCATTATCACTTCTGATAAAGGTATCAACCTGAGTTTGTCCATCGGATGTGGAGCTGGTTATTTGTAAGGTCTCATCAATTAGTTTTATCTCTGAGCTGGAATTAAAGAATGTGACGGTATTTAGTCCGGTAATGGTAAATGTTCCCGATTGCGTGCTGCTGGAAAAAGAGTTTGACGTTATCCTCTTGTAAACCACTTCGTATGTCCCTTCGGAACGGAAGGTGGCATAAGATTCTTTCAAAACCGAAAAATCATCGCTATCCGTACTTTCTCCGTCAATGGTGCTATTGATAAGGTACCATTCACCAATGAGCTTTTCTGCTGTTTCTTTTATCTCAGGACCAGCAGCCTCCTCCTGATCATCGATGGTAACTCCTTCGTCATCGTTACATGAAAAGACAAAGAGGCTCAATGAAGTTAATATTAGAAATGCTTTGACATTTTTATTGACTGTCTTTCTATTCATCTGTTTTTTAGCTTTTGAAATTTGTTACCTGAATGAATAAGGGGATGAAATTTTAAATTCATCCCCTTTTAATCAAATGGTATGATTAGAGTGAATAGGTAGTAAACGATTACTTACGTTTCTACCCTACCCCCTATCGATTTAATCGGCTATTTTTTTAGTGAATTTTCTGATTTTTATCGAGATTAAAAGGCAATCTCACTTTACAGCATACTTCAAGGTTTTACTATTCAATGCGCTTGAGCATGATTTAAAGTTCATCAACTGACTTTTTATACATTCGAAAAAACAGGAATGGTAAAAATCCGAAACCAAAAACTAAAAAACTAAATGCCAAGATGACACCTGCACCCATTAAATGAGCAAATTTCATCCAGGATGCTATCATGAAAATGATCACGGAAGCTACACCAAAAACCCACTTTAACCGCTCAGAAAGTAATTTTGTGGCAGATTTCTTAAATCGATTGATTAGCAGTAGCGGGAAAAAGATAAAAGCCAGGCCGGTACCTCCTGAGAACATCAAAATAGTCGCACCTGGCAAATGCATTAGCTTGAAGAAAATGCCGATTACCCAGGCAAGTGCGAAGATGTATCCTAATACATAAGTCAGTCGTTTCATTAGCATAATTTTAGAATAGTTAAGTAAAAAAATCGTTTCATTTTGTATTTCATTTAGTCCGTTTGGAGCGGTCTGTTGGAGCGCTTTTTCATATGCATCATTAAAGTCATTTCCTGCTTTTAATTCCATTTCTACCAGGCAACACAGGTGATCGATAAGGTCTTCTTTTAACGATTGATTGCTTATCTCGCTGGTTTCTACGTGCCGAATGATTCGTTCTTCATATTCTGGTAAAATCATCAAGATGGAGAAATTTGAAAATCACTGAAAATCACTTTTTCTAATGTTTTTATGAAGTCCTTAACCTCGTCTAAAAGGGCGGCCTTTTGGTCTTCTCCCTGTGAAGTGAGTTTATAATATTTTCTTACGCGTTTTCCAATATTTACCTCTTCGTACGTAAGCATGCCATCTTTAGTCAACTTATGAAGTGCAGGATAGAGAGAGCCATCTTTTAAATGAATTTTACCTTCTGTTTGCTCCTTTACTTTTTGTGACAGTTCATACCCATACATTTTCCCATGTTCTGAAAGCAGTTTTAATACAATGACTTCCAATGTGCCTTTTAGTAGTTCTTTTGAATACATACCACAATAATACATCAATTTTCTATGTATTGTGATTCGATATATTATTTTTTTCGAAAAAGCGCATGCTTTCTTAATAACTAGTTAAATAGCGTATAATAATTTGGTGAATGTTGAGCCATCTTCTAGCGACCAATGTAGCGGAATATGCTTCTTTTGATACATAAAGATAAGCTTAGCCGGCACTGACTAGTCATGGTGAAGTGAAAGCTATTGTGGTGGTTTTTGTAATGAAATGTAAGATGACTTGACTACCTAGGCGATCGGATCGCTCATACGTCTACTGAGAAATTATATGCAATGACAACGTCACCGAGGGTGTACATGTAGAAACAATTACCCTATACATGAAATAAGCATAAACATTCGAGGGCGAACGTATACCGGGCCACGTTGACCAACCACCTGATGAATGTTTTGAGCGATTCCATGTGTACCACTAAAAAAACAGACACTATACACATGAAAAAGCAAAAAAGCTTAATGAAGTCAGTATAAGGAAAGTTTTAAGGTATATGATTAATGCTTTTCTATTCATCTTTTCGCTTTTAAGAATTTTTAATAAATCATAAATCAGGACCTGGCTTTTTATTTCAGCTCCTCTTGTTCAATGGTATGGTTAGAATGAATGGTTGAGTAGTAAACGTCTCAGCGCACATCAACCCTACCCTTTCCACCTTGAAAAGGTTAGTTTTCAACATTAAGTGATGGGGTGTTTGTCAAACACATATTGGGAAGTATCCCAAAAAATTCCGGTCATTTTTTTGTTAAAAAATGGTGAATCTCAAATGATTAATTTAGTTATGTGTAATTATTTAATTGGAAAGTTCCTTACTCCGCATTTTCTCCAATATATTTAGCTGGACTAACCAAAGAGATCAGCTGCTATGACATCAAAAAAATATGCTTCAGGGTTGTTATTAACTCGCTTTTTCTCAGTACTTCAGACATAATCCGCAAACCCCGACTTCACCGTAAGGTGTAATCTTCTCTTGGTGCAGTGCGCTCAAATACATGATTGAGCGAATAAGAAAACCAATTTTTAACAATCAATAAATCTAATTAACTATGGAAAAACGACGAAAAGCAATACGGCTTAGATCACTCAAAATTTTGGTACTTGTTTTTAGTTTAGTTACACTAAAAAGTACGGTTTCGCATGCGCAGTTTCTGTTTGTTAGCGATTCAGGAAATGTGGGCATTGGTACGGACACCCCTTTGGAAAAACTGGACATTGCTGGTAATGTGAAAGCGGATTCGCTCATCGGCGATGGATCGCAGCTTACGGGTATTCTTGGCCTGAGCCAGTGGCTTGACGATTCAAACGGCATCGTCTACGACAGCGGCAACGTAGGCATTGGTGCTTCAGATGCTTTTGCTACACTGAGTGTAAAAGGAGGGATAAAACTGGGAGATGCAAGTGTTCATAATCCAGACACGTCCTTTTTTGCGAGTGATAGCTATCTGGCGTTCAGCCACAGCTTGACCTCAGAGGATTTTATTGGCTACCGAGACAACACCTTTTTCTTCAAAGATTCAGAAGGAGGGGCTGATGTCTCCGATCCTGATGTAATTATCGGCGGCAATGTGGGCATCGGTACGGATACCCCGTTGGAAAAACTGGATATTGCAGGTAATGTGAAAGCGGATTCGCTCATCGGCGACGGCTCGCAGCTTACGGGTATTCTTGGTCTGAGTCAATGGCTTGACGATTCGAACGGCATCGTCTACGACAGCGGCAACGTAGGCATTGGTGCTTCAGATGCTTTTGCCACACTGAGTGTAAAAGGAGGGATAAAACTGGGGGATGCAAGCGTTCATAATCCAGACACGTCCTTTTTTGCGAGTGATAGCTACCTGGCGTTCAGCCACAGCTTGACCTCAGAGGATTTTATTGGCTACCGAGACAACACCTTTTTCTTTAAAGACTCTGAAGGAGGGGCTGATGTCTCCGATCCTGATGTAATTATCGGCGGAAATGTGGGCATCGGTACGGATACCCCGTTGGAAAAACTGGACATTGCGGGTAATTTGAAAGCGGATTCGCTCATCGGCGACGGATCACAGCTTACGGGTATTCTTGGTCTGAGCCAGTGGGAAGATGATGCAAATGGCATCGTGTACAATAGCGGCAACGTAGGGATTGGAACCAACTCTCCTACGGAAAAACTCGATATTTCAGGTGGCAACCTTCGCTTTGACAATGAATTCGGCATCGTTTCAGATTCAGGAGCTTCTTTCACAACAAGCTCGAATGGACGTACATTTATCGTGAAATCCGGTGCGACTACAGGTAGCATTGCCAACTTTAGAAATGCGAATAATCAATTAAGCGTAGCGATTAGAGCCAATGGAAGAGTGGGTGTCGGAACAAATTCGCCCAAAGCAAAATTGGACATATCAGGAGGAAACCTCCGCCTTGATAATGGCTTTGGCATCATGGCTGATTCAGGTGCATTGATAAGAACCAACGCGGACGGCAGTTTTTTTCGGATTAGATCCGGTGCGACTTCTTCCAACATTGTCCAATTCAGAAATTCAGCGAATGAAACAACCGCAGTATTTAAATCGAACGGTAGGTTTGGGGTAGGAACAAATTCCCCAAGAGCTAAGCTTGACGTGGCAGAAGGCAACTTATATCTGGATAATGGTTTTGGGATTTTAGCTGATTCGGGCGCGTTGATACGAACCAATGCAGAGGGTAATTTCTTTCGCATCAGATCAGGAGCGGGTGCGGCTAACATCGCTCAATTCAGAAATGTAAATAATGAAACGGCGGTAACAGTTAAAACGAGTGGCAGAGTCGGAATTGGGAAAAACAACCCCAATCATGAACTGGATGTCAACGGTAGCATACAGGCAGTGACTTATTTCACGGCATCCGATGCCCGTTTTAAAAAGGGGATGAATGCAATTGAAGAGGCCATGACATTGATTGGAGAACTGGAAGGAATTACCTATCAGTTTAAGGCAGACAACGCCGAATTTGCTGACAGAGACTTCCCTAAGGGAAAACAGTTTGGCCTTTCTGCACAACAGGTACGGGAAATACTACCGGAACTTGTAAGCGAAGAAAAAGATGGTTTTTTGTCTGTCAATTATGTAGGTGTGGTCCCCATCTTAATTGAAGCGTTAAAAGAGCAAAATTCCAAAATGGAAGAATTGGCTAAGAAAATGGCTTCTTTGGAACAACGGTTGGCAACTCCTCGAAGTAGGACAAGCCAATCATCAAGCGAAGGTGTGGAGGCGATCACAACAGGGGCGGTGCTTCAACAAAATTTTCCCAATCCATTTAGTGAAACAACGGAAATACACTATTACCTTCCAGAGGCAGCACAAGGTGCGCAACTCATCATTTATGACCTTCAGGGCGTGCAGTTGAAAACTTATAGCAACCTAAAGGCTGGAAAAGGCAGCGTGACCATAAAAGCGTCTAGTTTCAAGCCAGGGATGTACTTGTATTCACTCCTTGCGGGTGGTAAAGAGGTAGACGTGAAAAGAATGATATTAACCGACTAAAAGGAATATTGGGATCTCCAATACTCATCCAAAAGCACTTAGAAACTGTTCTATGGGGACAGTTTCTAAGTGCTTATTCAGGTTAAAAGAGAAGTTCTTTTGGTTGGCATTTGCTTTCCATAATTGCTTCAAAGTCACTAGGTGTAAGCTAGCCGGGAAGCGTAGCGACTTCCGTTTCACCCCCTTTGGTTACGTCTCCAATTTTCACTTTTATCTCTGCATCTGTGGGTAGGAAGAGGTCAACGCGACTTCCAAACCGGATAAAACCAACAGAAGAGCCTTGATCAACGGGATCGCCAACTTCTGGGTAGAAAGCAATTCTTCTGGCTACTGCTCCTGCTATTTGTCTCATCAAGAGGTCTATACCCGATTCGGACTTGAATCCGATGGACGTCCGTTCGTTATGCGTACTGGATTTGGGATGCCAGGCCACCAGATATTTACCTGGATGGTACTTGAAAAAATTGACTTTTCCTTTTATCGGGCTTCTGTTAACATGAACATTTAACGGCGACATGAAAATGGAAAGTTGGATGCGGTCTTCTTTCAACCATTCTCCTTCGTATGCCTTTTCAATGACCACTACTTTGCCGTCGCATGGGGCGTAAACCATTCCATCTTTTACAGGTGTGATCACTTCAGGGTCCCTGAAAAAACGAACCACTAAAACGAGAAAAATCAATGCCGCAACGGCCAATATGATTTGAACTAGCATAATTGGAATCAACCAATACAATAGTGCATACAGCCCCCCGATCAGGAGGATCATAACAGGAATTATTTTAAGACCTTCTTTATGTATTCTCATAGATTAAGATTTACCGAAACTGCCATTAAATATGTCTTTGATCGTGACTGCTTGTCTTCCACAATGGGTAGGGGCGGTATGGTTATCATATCTTTATCGTCATTCTTTGAATAAATCAGGCTTCGTGAAATCGTTTCGAAGCTGATTCTTTTATCAAAACAAAGATTAAAAGCCCCCACGGAACTTATACGTCTTCGCTACCTTATCGATTGCAACGATGTAAGCAGCTATCCGCATGCTCACCTTGTATTCTTCTGCGGTAGCGTACACCTTATCAAATGCAGTTTTCATGATTCGGTCAGACCTTCGACTTACCCGTTCCCTTGTCCATCCGTAACCGAGTCGGTTTTGAACCCATTCGAAATAAGAGACCGTTACCCCACCGGCGTTGGCCAGGATATCGGGAACCGCCAGAATCCCCTTTTCATTTAGGATGGCGTCGGCCTTAGCAGAAGTCGGTCCATTTGCTCCCTCTACGATCATGCGCGCTTTAATTTCGTCTGCATTTTTATTCGTAATCACATCTTCGATTGCAGCAGGGACGAGGACATCTACTTCCAACAATAAGAGTTCGTCGGCACTGATTTTTTCTGCGCCGCTAAAACCCTCCAGACTTCCGTTGTTTCCGTTTCGGTATTCAATGGCTTTTTGAATGTCGATGCCATTTTCATTGTAATAAGCACCGGAGAGGTCACTGATGGCGACCACATTTACTCCCCGCTCTTCTAGCAGAAAAGCAGCCCACGACCCAACGTTTCCAAATCCCTGAATCGCACACGATGCCTTAAAAGGATTGATTTTATATTTTTCCATTGCGGCGAGAGCAGAGATCATTACACCCCTGCCGGTCGCCTCCTCGCGGCCAAGAGAGCCACCTAAAACGAGGGGTTTTCCGGTCACCACGGAGTTGACAGTCATTCCCTGGTTCCTCGAATACTGGTCCATCATCCAGGCCATCTCCCTGGGGCCTGTGCCCATATCAGGAGCCGGAATGTCCCGGTCTTTCCCAAAGACATCATGCATGGCCTGAGTGAAAGCCCTTGTCAGCCGTTCCACTTCACCTGCAGACATTTCCCTTGGATTACATTTAATTCCTCCTTTGGCACCACCGTAAGGAATATCTACGACTGCACATTTCCAGGTCATCCAGGCAGCCAATGCTTTCACCTCATCGATGTTTACCTCCATGTCATACCGAACGCCTCCTTTAGAAGGCCCCAGAATGGTGGAGTGAATGACACGGTAGCCTTCAAATACCTTGATGGAGCCATTGTCCATGGTCACAGGAAGTGAGACAATGACCTGTTTGGCTGGGGTTTTTAATACGTCGTAAACCTCTTGATCAAGTCCCAGATGCTTCGCAGCAATCTCAAAGCGTGACATCATGGACTCGAAAGGGTTGTCTCGGTCCTTAATAGGTGCAGGTTCTAAGTAAGCCATTTTGAGTTATTTAGAATAAATAATGGGGATTGTTTGATTTCTGACAAAACTAAAATTTTTATCTCCTTAGTTAGAATAATTTGAGGAAAACTGCGACAAAGGGTACGGCCAGCAAGAAGCTGTCAAACCGATCCAAAAAACCTCCGTGCCCGGGAATAGCCGATCCGGAGTCTTTTATTTGCATGGATCGTTTGAAGTGCGATTCTACCAGGTCGCCATACGTTCCGGCAATCACCACAATGATGGCGACCACGATCCATTCGATTTGATTCAGTTCATCCCTATTTTGAT
>JBCCXH010000171.1:0-9900 GCA_039192005.1 Bacteroidota bacterium | reverse complement strand
CGAACCTCATCAATAACCCCATTAAAGTATGTGGTTCCTACAGGGTCAAAACCTAACTTGTCAATTCGTCCAAGAGAAAGTGGAATATTGGTATCGGTATCAAGGCCTAAAGGAACAGTAGCTTCTGATAGCAGTTCTCCATTTACATACAATTCAATTTTATCAGATATTCTTCTACCGATAACATGATACCAGGTATCTTCCTGAAAATTCTCAAAATCTCGTGTTGTAAAGACTTGATTTGTTTCACCTCCTATGGAAAATTGAAAATAATTTTCTTCATCAAATTTTTCAGCTCTCAATGCAAATCCTGCTCTTGGTGGTGTGCCTGCTATTGTAATTCCTTTAGCAATCATCCATGCTCCAGCACTACTGGTTCCTTCAATTGGCCCCTTGAATTCACCTACACTAGTCCATAGTGAAATGGTAAAATCGCTTGAACCTAGATCTGAAACATCACCAAAATTTATGTTATCATCCACACCATCAAAAAGATATGCGGAATCATGATTCCCATTTCTGTCTTCGACTGAACTGGCACCGAAAACGGTCCCATCGAATTCATTACCACTTTCATCATCCGCATTACCATTTAGAGGATAATGTGCTACTAATCCCGCCTCAAGATCAACTACATTGTTAAAAGTGAACTCAGCATAGCCAAAATCACTCGCTTGCCCAAGTTTAGAAGATACAACATCAAGTTCAACAGTAGTTGTTTCATCAGGTTCAACATGGAAGGCATAGGGTAGAGGCGTTGACACCAAACCTTCAAATTCTGATCCTTTTTTAGGGGTTATGTAAACCGAAGTGTCATTTGTATCGGTCACAATGAAGTCTTCAACTGTATAACTTCCAGTATCAAGCTCAATAGTAGAACTCACAAAAGAACCATTCACCTCTACAAGTGTGAGTTTCTCTAAATTGTAGATTACTTGACCATTAGTATTTTTGATAGAGATAAGAACTGCGGTGGGGATAGGTTCATTGGCTAATTTACCGTTATCAGCACCTTGAACACTAAGTCCAAAACTCAATGTCCCACTTATGTTAATAGGTTCAGGTGCTACCTCATCTACTGATTTTTTACAACTTATTGTTATAAAGGATACGATGACAATTATTAAGAAAGTCTTCAAATATTTAGTTTTCATTTTTGATGTTTTATCAAAGGTTTAAAGAACTATAGGATTTGAAGTTCACTTTTACGCTTCACAAGTTAGGATAAAGTCTTATCAGGTGTTTTAGATTTCATCATACGAAATGAATGATGAATGCGGTAGTGAACTTCATTTAATCTGAACTTTGCAAAAGTATAGTAGTTTCCAAATCAGGCAAAATTTATTTTTGGTACAAGTTTAAATGGCAATAATCTCAAAAAAAGAATTAACCACATTGGCTAAGTTTCCACCATAGCTATTGATGTCACCTTTATTATGGTTTAATGACGAATTTGATTTAGAAGAAAGAGGCATTATCCTGTACCTTTCTCGCAAACCCTCGTCCCATACACATGCCGGCTTTACTGCAACTTACGTCACTTCTTTCTACTGGTATCAGGGGTTAATCCCTATCTTTTTTCATTGAGTTTGAGAATGGTGTTGTACATTCATTTTATGATTCTTTCTTTATGGATTGCCGTTCTCATTATTCAAATGGGAATGGTGGGATTATTCGCATATCAATTCACCAGGTACCAACCTTTTCGTACGCTCGAACAAGAAGTACCCATTTCGGTCATCATTGCCGCTCATAACGAAGAAGCGAACCTCAAAAAGCTTATTCCGAGGTTGCTTGAGCAAGAATACTCGAACTTTGAAGTCGTTGTGGGGCTGGACCGAACCATAGATGAAAGCATCGACTACTTAAAGGAACTGAATCATCCAAGGTTGAAATGGGTAGAGGTACAAGAAATCCCGGTAAACTTTAACGAAAAAAAGTACGTTCTCAGTCAAGCAATTCAATCGTCTCAAATGGAATGGCTCGTATTTACCGACGCAGATTGTTTCCCGAACACTGCAAAGTGGCTTCGCGAAATGGCTTCAAAAATGAAGGGAAAAGACATCGTACTCGGATACTCCCCTTACTTGAGTAATAATTCTTTCCTTCAGTCATTTATCCAATATGAATCCTTTATTACGGGGTTTCATTATTTATCGGTCGCCCTATTAGGCAAACCCTACATGGGAGTCGGGAGAAACATGGCCGTCCGAAAATCTTTTTTTTTAGCTAAGAATGGATATGATTTGATAAAGGGGATTAAAGGAGGAGACGATGACTTGTTTATCCAACAACATGCGACCGCAACGAATACCACCATCGTACTGAGTGAACAAGCACTTGTTTATACCTACCCTAAAACCACATGGAAAGATTACCTCAGACAAAAACTACGACACCTGTCCGTTGGAAAGTATTATTCAGGGCCAGACCAGCTGGTTCATTTCGTATTCAATATTTCATTAACAATGGTTTGGTTACTTTTGCCTTTTTTACAACTCGAAATAGTACTACCGATTATCCTTTTTTACCTTTCTATTAAGCTACTAGGTTATAGATTTGCCCATATCAGAATGGGATCAGGGTTTAACTATATCCTGCTTCCTCTCGTAGAGTCTATTTATTCGATACTTATTCCTGTCGTCGCAATAAGATCAAAACTCGTAAAGGATATTAAATGGAAGAATTAGATCGTCAATTTTCAGATAAGGCATTACGCGATTTTAAACTCATCGATTTAGCTACTCGTGGAAACGACGATTCCGCTTATGCCGAACTCATGGAGCGGTACAAAAAACCTGTTTACCACATGATTTTAAAGATGGTTCGAAACGTAGATGACGCGGAAGACCTAACGATCGAGGCATTTGCAAAGGCGTTTAAAAACCTAAGCAGGTTTAAGAAAGATTATACGTTCAGTACCTGGCTTTTTAGAATTGCTACCAACAACGCGATCGATTTTATCCGAAAGAAAAAACTGGATACCTACAGCCTCAACAGTTCATTTACAGACGACAGTGGAGATGCCATCAATATTGACGTTCAGGATAAAAACCTTACTCCAGACGAGGAAGCAATTAAAGAACAGAAAATAGAACTGGTTAGGATGTTTGTCACCAAGCTACCGGCCAAGTACCAGCGCCTGGTCAAGCTCCGGTACTTTGACGAACTTTCATACGACGAAATAGCCAAAGAGATAGAGGCCCCTCTTGGTACAGTCAAAGCTCAACTTCACCGAGCCAGAGAGCTGATGTACGAACTGGTCAAAGACAAAAAATCTCACATATAAACCTTGCAGGCAGAAATTATATTCAGCTATTTCCCTGAACTTTCAGAGCAGCAAAAACAGCAGATATCATCACTTTATTCGCTCTATAAAAATTGGAACGAAAAGATCAACGTCATCAGCAGAAAAGACATTGACGAACTGTACATTCGTCATGTCCTTCATAGCCTATCCATTGCAAAGTTTACTCCGTTTCTCCCTGAAGCGAATATTCTTGATGTAGGAACAGGAGGTGGATTTCCCGGCATCCCACTCGCTATTTTATTTCCGAAGTCACAATTTCACCTGGTGGACTCTATTGGAAAAAAAATCAAAGTAGTAAAAGAAGTAGCGGAAGCGTTGAAGCTTGAAAACCTTTCTTGTGCACACGAACGTGCAGAAAAAACAAAAGGCAGGTACGATTTTATCATTTCCAGAGCTGTTGCGCGAACGAAACTACTCTTTCAATGGACGCATCAGAAATTCCATCAGGAAAACAAGCATTCGTTATCCAACGGGTTTATTCTTTTGAAAGGAGGCGATCTTACCGAGGAACTAGAGGAACTAAAAAGGCCCTATCAGGAAACGGGAATCAAAAACTTTTTTACAGAAGCGTTTTTTGAAACAAAAAAGATTATTTATGTTCCGGCATCATAATTGTAAAGCGGATCTCTTGCGTTCTAAGCATTCGCTATATAAATTATATTAACCTTATCATCAAATTATGAAAAAAACAATTTTATCGATCGCCTTATTAGTAGTAACCGCACTAGGTGCCATGTCACAAGAAAAAAGTGAAGCAATAAAAATCAGCCCCATCTCTCTTTTACTTGGATTTGCAAATGCTTCCTATGAAAAAGCCTTAGGGGAAAACAGCTCAGCACAACTAAGAGCCAGGTTTATTTTTTTCAGTAATAATACCACAGAGTTTTCAGGATTTGGACTGAGCCCTGAATACAGGAGTTACCCAAATGGTGCGCTCAATAAGTTTTACTGGGGCCCTGTCATAAACTTTGACTCTTTTACTGCAAAAACAGATTTTGATGACAATTCGTTGGACAGTGAAACCAACGTAAGGGCTTTAGGTGCCGGACTAAAAATAGGTATGAACTGGTTATTGGGCAGCGCAGAAAACTTTGTCATAGATCTGGGATTAGGTGCCCAATACTTAAATACAACACTGGACATTAAAATAGGGGAAGAAGATGACTTCGATTTGGGTCCCTTAGAAGGAGGAGGAGTCTTACCCATTTTAAACTTTAGTATCGGATATGCTTTCGATCGTAAAAGCTAATTGACTACTTTCAAAATGATCGTCCTATACGAGTTAGGAAGACGTTTTACTCTTTTTGAATTTTTTAACGCAAAAAATACGCTCATTCAAAGATTCAATTAATCATCCGAATATTTCAATTTCATAATATTAGTGTTACTTTGTTTGACGTAAACATTTAGAACTTACATGAAAAAGAACATCATTACACTTGCCATTTTATTATTGCTTGGAGTTGCTGCTTTCCCATCATTGGGTCAGGCAAAAGTTGGAGCCGGTCTCGGATTCGGATCAGAAGTGGAGAGTCTGGGTATTGGCATCAACGGTGAGTTTCCGACCGCTAATAGCCGCATTATCATCTCTCCTAGTTTCATCTTGTTTTTTCCTGATGTCATTAATTTCTGGGAACTCAATGGTAACATGAATTATGTATTCAGTCGCAGTTCGGCGACAGTTTATGGGATATTAGGCCTGAATATTGCCAGAGCAGGTTTTGATGATATTTCAACTCCATTTGGCACAGTAGAAGGTCAAAGCGACACAGACTTAGGATTGAATATTGGAGTAGGTGTGAATTTTGATATCGGCAGCAATGTCACACCTTTTGCGGAGATGAAATATGCCATCAGTGATTTCGATCAGCTGGTCATTTTCGGAGGGGTAAGGTTTCCTATTAGATAGGGACCATTTAACTTTACAACTAACCAAAAATCAACATCGCCCCATTAGGGGCGTTTTTTGTTTTATGAAGAAAGTAGTAGTACTCACCGGAGCGGGGATAAGCGCCGAAAGTGGATTGAAAACTTTTAGGGATTCAGACGGGCTATGGGAAGGGCACGACGTCACAGAAGTAGCTACGCCTGAAGCGTGGCATCGAAACAGGGCATTGGTTCTGGAGTTTTACAATCAACGCAGAAAGCAGGCGCTAACTGTGGAACCCAACAAGGGACACCGTGCTTTGGTCGATTTGGAGGATCATTTTGAGGTAACCATTATCACTCAAAACGTAGATTCCCTACATGAAAAGGCAGGGAGTAGTGCAGTACTGCATTTACACGGCCAGCTCAATCAATCCAGAAGTACACTGGACCCTTCGCTAGTCTATGAGATGGAGGGCTGGGAATTAAAAGAAGGGGATACATGTGAGAAAGGCTCACAACTTCGGCCCAATATTGTCTGGTTTGGAGAGGCTGTACCCATGATGGATCCTGCAATTGATCTGACGGTATCAGCGGATATTTTTATCGTTGCAGGAACTTCATTGGTCGTTTACCCTGCTGCCGGTCTGCTGGATTACGTAAAGCCCGAGGTTCCTAAGTTTATCGTCGACCCGAAGATCCCTGAAGTGAATAGGCGTGAAAACATGTACTTTTATGAAGAGAAAGCATCTACAGGTGTACCAAAAATAAAAGACCGGTTGATCAATGAATTTGCATGAGTAAAGAGCTTATCGAAACGTTTTATACTGCTTTTGCTGCACTGGACGCTGACAAAATGAGCAGTTGCTACCACGACCGTTTGTCATTCAGCGATCCTGTATTTCCACAATTAAATGCACAACAAACCAAAGGAATGTGGAGCATGCTTACAGAGCGAGCTAAAAACGATTTAGAGGTCACCTACCACTCCGTCATTGCGGATCATGAAAGAGGGGCTTGCATTTGGGAAGCCACCTACCCTTTCTCAAAAACCAAACGTCATGTGCATAACATCATCCATGCTTCCATGCGATTTGAGGATGGAAAAATCATTGAACACCGAGATCATTTCAGTTTTTGGCGATGGAGCAGCATGGCACTGGGAACTCCCGGAAAACTCATGGGTTGGTCCCCTTTCCTGAAGTCAAAGGTAAGAGGGATGGCCATGAAGTCGTTAAAGGAATACTTATCCAAAGTTTAGTTGTCTGATAACAATTGATCCAAAATGTGGCGCTCCTTTTTTTCATTGAGTCCCAACCAATCCAGTGCAGATTTTGAAAAGATGTTTTCCTTGTCCTCCTGTGGTAAGTCCATGTCTTCTATGAACTGACCAATCTCCAAATCACCAAGAGGGAATGGATAATCTGACCCCAGACAAATTTTCTCTGAACCAATAAGGTCCATCGCATACTTCAGGTAGTTGGCATCATGGGTAATGCTATCCACCCAAAACTTACCTAAGTACGACATGGGGTTGACGTTGTTGTGAACGGCTACAAGGTCAGGTCTACACTTAAACCCGTGCTCCAAACGCCCCATCGTCGCTAATAGTGATCCTCCTGCATGGGAAAAACATACGCGAAGTTTGGGATATCGCTCAAAAACACCTCCAAAGATCATGGATGCGGCTGCCCTTGCCGTCTCCGCGGGCATTCCTACCAGCCATGGCAGCCAGTATTTTTCCATGTACTCACTGCCCATCATGTCCCAGGGGTGAATCATGACCGACATATCCATCGTCTCGCAGGCCTCAAAAAACTCAAAAAACCTCGGTTTACTCAGGTTTTGTTTGTTTACATTGGATCCTATTTGCACACCCGGCATGCCCAGGTCTTTAATGCGTTCCAATTCTTGTATGGCAAGGTCAGGATCTTGCATGGGTACCGTACCTAAACCGATGTATTTATTTGGATGGTCTTGTACGACCTCGGCGATGTGGTCATTCAAAAACATGGATAGGTCCAGACAGTCATCCGGCTCGGCCCAATAGCTAAACATGACGGGGATGGTACAAATGACCTGAATGCTTGTCCGCTTTTCTTCGTATTCTTCTATTCGTATGTTGGGGTCCCAGCAGTTCGCTTTGATTTCTCTAAAAAACTTGTCTCCCTTCATCATCCGGGCTGCGCCGGGTTCATGGTGTAACAGCGAGATAAAATTTCCATATCCAAATTTCTCCGCAAAGTTTGGAATCTTCTTTGGAAGGATATGAGAATGCATGTCTATTTTAAGCGGAGTATTCATGGGCATATGGCAAAGATAGATGATCCCTTTTGTCCAAGGCTATTGTGTCCTGCACTGTTTACTTATCATTTCGTCGGCTTTACTCATTCCCAGAAGACTCGCATTTTTTAAGTAGCTGCATACCGGGTCGGTTTCGCCAAAACTCAAATAGGCTATGGCCGCATTGTACCATACGTTTGCGTACCCACGATCTACCGACAGGTATTGCTCATAAAAAGCAATGGCTTCTTTGAAATTTTTCTCATAAAAGAAAGCATTTCCCACCAGATACAAGACCTCTATGTTTTGCTTGTTTAGCTGCAATGCATCAAAGAAGTCAGCCCTTGCCTGTTTAAATGCTCCGGTCTTCAGCAACGCCTTCCCTCGGTTAAGAATGGCAAGTTCATCTTTTGGATTGTTCTCAATGGCTTTTGTGAAATACGAAGCCGACAAACCATATTTTCCTTGTTCGTAGGCATTGGCTCCTATCAAGTTCAACATGGGAGAAAATGCTTCCAGTTTCATAAGGCTGGGCGGAAGTGTGACGCTCTCATCAATAAGCACCAGGTTGTACCACGCAAGGTAGTTTTCAGGCTCAAGTTTTATCGCCGCTCTGAGGTCATTCTTGGCCAGACTACTCTCATTTAGCTTAACATAAAGTTGAGACCTGTTTATATAATACTCGGGGAGTGTATCAAACTCAAATGACGTGTTGAAATCCTGAAGGGCAGCATCCAGATTTCCAATTTTATAGTACGCCAGCCCCCGATATTGATACACCCTGCCCACCATCGATTGCAAAGACGTGATAAACGTACCTTTTGCACCTAGAGGATCATTGGCAAAATAAATGGCATGAGTAGAAGCGTTTTGATGATGATCAATGACATACGTAAAATCTTTTATGGCTTCTCGACAACTGGCGGAGTTGTAGTAAATCACTCCCTTTTGAAAAAATGCTTCCAGGTTATAGGGTTCTTTCTTAACGACCGCTTCATAATCAGCGAGCGCCCTTAGGTTTTTACCTTCTGCCTCGTGAATCATCCCACTTAAGAAGTAATCTTCAGATGTAGGTTTTTGACGTAATTGTTTGTTGATATGGTGCCTGGCAACCTCCAAATCACCTTCATTGAAGGATTTCTTAGCCAGATTATAATAGTCCTGGGAAAGGCTAATGAAATACGTAAAAATCAGAAAAGTGAATAGGAAGGCTTTCATAGGCTTATCGACTTAAGATCAAAACGCATAAAGCCTAAAGAAGTTACTACGAGCGCACACTCACGTCTTGCCTCCTACAGTTTTTAGTAATTTTTACTTTATTCGGGTTGTAAAGAGATTGATCAAATAAGCTGTAAAGACTATTTTGATTCATAAAAAAATCAAATCAGAAGCTCATTCGGGAAGTAAGCCATGTTTACACTAAAGCACTTTTTGAATCTGCATACCGCTCCCCTTCTTCAGATGATCAAATCCTCCATTATCGTATTTATAGAAACTCACGGCCATTACCAAAAAGAGTCCGGTACCTTCTGGTATGATACGGTCATCAATTGAGATCATCCCGGTCATTGGCTCCGTCGGTATTTTCAAAAGCGGCAACATGGAACTCTCGTACGTTCCGAATTTCCCATGAAGTTCTTTATTTACCGGTATGTATCCTTCGCTCACCTGATCATACTGATAATCAGAAAGTGCGATTAACCTCGCCGTGATTTTAAAGTTGGTCGCGTCTTTTGGGTGTTGAAAAGTTTTTGATGGGATGAATGCTGGAAAATGTAAAATCACCTGACCTCTTTGTGAGCCGGGTTTGATGAAATATTTGGCACCGAATACCTTCTCATAAGGAGCCGAAGAGTTGAACTCAAACCCGCTAAGCAAATGTCCGTGCTTACTTAGGAAAAGTGGTCTGGTACCCGTCTTCCCTTCCTCTAGCTTCGCAAGGTTTCGAAACTTGGCTGTCAGTTTTCCAGATACGTAGGTCTCACAAATCTCTGACATGCCACTGGACAACGATTGACGGAGTGTCTTGGCCATTTGTGAGGCTACACCAAATTCCTTTTGATTATTTCTAAGTTCCTTATAAGAAGCTTTTGTTTTAATTTCATTGGCAGTGGGGCCACCCTTTTTGGCTATGATGGGATGATTTACTCCTTTTAAACTGTATTTTCGATATCCTTTCGGGACTTCGAGTTTTTTTAGGGAATCTGTATTATCTTTCATTAAGCTTGGTCGAATTTAACAGGATATACAACAAAATTTTTTGAGTGAAGAAAATTACGAATTATCCCGTAACAACCAAAATTATCGTAGTATTCATTGAACAGTATTCGATATAACCACTGAAAACGAGGACATTATCAAAATATGAACCTATAGACTCGTAGCAAAACATATAGATAACATAACGTATGTTTTTATCTCTTTCGCCGTTTGCTTAGTTT
>JBCCXH010000170.1:0-9906 GCA_039192005.1 Bacteroidota bacterium | reverse complement strand
CCTTCCCGGACAAAAGACTGACAGGGCAAGTTATTAAAGTAGCGAATGTCGGAGAACAACGCCCCAATTCGGACGCAAAAGTATTTGCCGTAGAAATTGAGGTGTTTGGTTCAGATGAGGTACTCAAACCAGGGATGACCACCAGCAATAGAATCATTACCAAAACGGTTGAAAACGGACTATTTGTCCCACTGGAAGCCTTATATACTCAAAGTGATTCGGTCACATTTGTTTTCAGAAAATCCGGACTCAAAACGCTAAAAAAAGAAGTAAGAATAGGTGACGCAAATGCAGACAATGTGCTAATCCTTGAGGGACTGGAGCTAAACGATGAAATTTATTTATCCGAGCCTACCGGAATGGAGGAGGTTAACGTTATTGCCTTACCCAAGCAGTCCAGCGCGCCAGTTAAAGCTGCCCGGTAGCCAATTATCTAATTAAAAACCGACTCACTACGATGAAGCAAAGACTCCTTGCCAATCTGATCATTGCGCTGGAAGCAGTGCTCGCAAACGGCGTACGTTCTACGCTTACCGGACTAGGTATCATCTTTGGTGTGGCGGCCGTAATCGCCATGCTGGCCATAGGGAACGGAGCACAAAAAGAGATCCTGGAACAAATAAAACTCGTGGGCGTCAATAACATCATTGTCAAACCGGTCATCAACCAAACAGAGGAAGAACTCACGACTGACGAACAAGAAAAAGCGTTGAAGAAATTTTCCCCTGGAATGACCTTACAGGATAAAAACTCCATTGAACGTGTCATTCCGGGAATAAATAAGGTAAGTCCGGAGATACTTACAGATACACACATCATAAAGAACGGGGTGAGAAGATCGGCAAAACTCGTTGGGGTTGAACCCTCCTATTTTGAAATCTTCAATTTTCAACTGTCTGAGGGCAACATGTTTACCTCGTTACACCTCGAACAGGGTGCAGCCGTGTGCATTATAGGAAAATCCATCAAGACAAAGTTTTTTCCGTCAGAAAACCCCATTGGAAAATCCATTAAGGTAGGAGCTAAATGGCTAAAAGTAGTTGGCGTACTTGAAAGTCGCTATGTAAGCAAATCCAGTATCGCCAAGTTGGGGATCAGAGATTACAACATGGATGTTTACACCCCACTAAAAACGGTATTGTTACGGTATAAGAATAGAGCCATACTGACAGCAGAAATGATCAACGCTTCTAACCAGCAATCCCGGGGCTCAGCGAGAACAACTCAAAACTCTGAAAATAGCACAAAAGCAGTGACCAACTATCACCAACTGGACCGAATCGTGATACAGGTGGAAGCTACTGAAAAAATAGCTTCAACTGCAGAGGTGATTTCAAGAATGCTGAAACGAAAGCACAATGAGGTGATTGATTTCGAACTGGAGATTCCCGAATTATTGTTAAAACAGCAACAACGTACCAACGATATCTTCCGGTACGTTCTCGGTGCGATTGCAGGCATTTCACTATTAGTTGGTGGTATAGGGATTATGAACATCATGCTTGCTTCTGTTCTGGAACGAATAAAAGAAATTGGTTTAAGGCTATCTATTGGAGCAAAAAAGGCAGACATCATCAATCAATTCATGTTTGAGTCAATGATGATTAGCCTCTCCGGAGGGATTATCGGGATTCTTCTGGGCTTGCTTATGGCGTTTACGATTAGCCGGTTTGCAGATATCCCCACGGTCATTACCCTCCAATCGATCCTGGTTTCCTTTTTTGTAGCCACTTCGATTGGGCTGGTTTTTGGCATTGCCCCAGCAAAAAAAGCAGCATCACAAAATCCTATTACTTCACTACGCTATGAATAAATTACTAATAGCAGTACTCCTCTCCTTTAATTGCTTTTATGGGTTTTCACAAACTACGTATTCGCTTGCTGAGATCATAGATCGGGCAAAGGAACAGTCTCCTGTCTCCAAACAAGCCGAGACCCGATTGGAAACCCGGTTTTGGCAATACCGCCTCTTTAAAGCAAACTATAATCCCCAATTAGCACTGACAGGAAATCTACCCGGATACAATCGTGAATTTTTACAAAACCGTCTGGATGATGGTACCATCTCCTTTATTAACAGGGAACAAACTTCATCTTCACTTAACCTGGGCCTGTTTCAACCCATTGCGTGGACGGGTGGAAACATCTCTTTAAACTCGAGGATCAGACAGTTCAATGACCTGAATCAGGACATTACGCAATGGAACTCCACACCCTTGGACGTGAGCTGGAACCAGCCCCTATTTGCATACAATCAACTTCGCTGGAATAAGAAGATACAGCCTTTAAGGTATGAAGAATCGAAGAGGAGTTATGTGGAAGAACTGGAACTTGTCTCCAGAACAGCCGTGAGTCGGTTCTTTGATTACCTGGACGCTCAGGTAAACTTAGAAATTGCTCAGTTCAACCTCGCGAATAACGACACCATCTTCCTTATTGAAAAAGGCCGATACAATATCGGAACGACCTCAGAGGACAAACTCCTTCAGATTGAATTGCAGCTTCTTCGGTCGAAACAGGATGTCACACAAGCCAGACTGAACCTTCAAACTTCCCGCTTGGAATTACAAACCTACATTGGACTCAATGAAGACGTTGCCTTTAAATTGGATCTACCAGAAGTAATACCCGAGTTCATCGTAATGGAAGAAGACGCCCTGACGTACGCTATCAAAAATCGGGCTGACTACCTCGCATTTGAGCGGCGAAGGTTAGAGGCAGACAGTGAGGTTGCGAGAGCAAAAGGAGCACGTTTCCAAATGGACCTGAATGCTTCATTTGGACTAAATAGTGCCGGAAGTACTTTTGATGACTCCTACATGGACCTGAATAATCAACAAGTCTTTAATGTCTCACTCAATGTACCCATCGTAAACTGGGGTAGAAATGAAGCAAGAATGAAAACGGCTTTGGCCAATAAACAGCTAACGGACTATGTTATTGATCAGGAGAAACAAAGTTTTGAGTTGGAAGTACTGACACAAGTGAGACAGTTGGAAGTATTGAAGCAGCAAATAAACATCTCTGGAAAATCAGACGAGATCGCCCAAAAACGATATGAAGTAGCTCAAAACAGGTATTTGATTGGCAAAATAGACATCACCAACCTGAACATCGCACTGACTGAAAAGGACACGGCTAAAAGGAGCTATCTAAATGCGCTACGGGACTTTTGGGTGGCATATTACAACCTTAGGAAACTGACTTTATACGATTTTGTAAACAGTCGCCTGCTCTATACCGCGGAAGAGTGAGACAAGCTATCCGTCCTTTAAACGTTGACTAGTTGCTGTTTCGGTAATGAGTTTTCATTTTTATGATCAACTCATCAATATCCTCACTAATCAAAACCATTTTTCTGTTTATTTCTTTCAAAAGTCCCTTTGTAACCATATCATCTAAAAAGGCAATAAGGTTGTTGTAAAATCCATTAACATTGAGGATTCCAATCGGTTTTTTATGAAGCCCTAATTGTCCCCAGGTCAGCATTTCAAAAAGCTCTTCTAACGTTCCAAAACCTCCAGGCAGCGCAATAACTCCATCACAAAGTTCATTCATCTTAGTTTTTCTCTCATGCATAGAGTCAACTAAAATCAGTTCAGTTAATCCATTATGAGCTATTTCTTTTGATTTGAGAAAA
This sequence comes from Bacteroidota bacterium, assembly GCA_039192005.1. GTDB lineage: Bacteria > Bacteroidota > Bacteroidia > Cytophagales > Cyclobacteriaceae > Ekhidna. The sequence continues at coordinate 6,266 of JBCCXH010000170.1, read as the reverse complement.
TCCGGTAAAACTCCTATTGCTTTTCCTGAGTGTAACAGTACTCCATTGGCTACTGCACCCATTAGTCCGATATCTGCTCCCCCGTAGACTAATTCAATGTTTTCAAGGGCTAATTTTTTCCCAAGCTCTTTAGCTTGAAGCTCAAAATCATTATCAGTTCCAAAACTTGAACCGCAAAAAACTGTAATTCTTTTCATTCAGTATTCATTCGTTTACATGATGAACAACGCCTGGGTATAACTACCGGTGGATAATGGCCGAATGACAAACTTAAGCCGTACCAACCAGATTTTGATGAATCTATGTATCAAACTACTGGTGTCCGAGAGAAGATTTTTCGATTTAGAAATAACTTCCGAAAATCACCCCCGGGCCGGTCGCCTTTTGATTCCCTAAAGCCATGCCCGGCCGGGAGCAGTTCTTGGCTGCTCCCTTCAGGGTGGGGACGGTCCGCCGCGCGGTAGTTTTCAGCTTTGAAGAAAAATCTTGTCTTGGACACGCTAAAGGCACTTTTTTAAGGTTTGAAAAATTTTAACCGGATACCAATAGTATCAAACCTTAAAACCCTTGATTGTCAGTAAATCAGAAAGAAAAAGCTCGATAGTGGTAGCGGACCCTAATGCCGTTGACTTAAGAGATACGTCTCCGCGAGCGTGTGAAGCGGTCGCCGTGACCCGGTCGCCGTGACCCGGTCTCAATAATACGATGAAATACCAATCATGAGATCACTTCACCGGGCCACGGCGGCTTCATTCGTGAAGACCGCGCCACGGCGGCGGTTTGAAAGCTTAAGTCAACGGCATTAGTAGCGGACCTACGAACCGGTTATTCTTATCTAAAACAGATGACCCTATGGTTAAAAAAGAGCTTTTCAAAGAGAATAAGTAGGGCGTCACCTGGGTTTGCTTGGCATACGTTCCCGCTGTACCGCCTATTTACACCCCTCTTGGAAGAATCAGATCCGACATTAAATCTTCAACTTCCTCATCCCTTTAAAGTACAACCACATCATTTTCAGCTTAGACCCTTCCTTCTTTCTGCCCATCTCCATGGCATCCCAAAGCTCCTGAGGAATGGCTTCCAGTTGATTGAACTCTCCGGCTCCTTTCAACCACTCTCCTCCATCGATGGTGATGACTTCTCCATTAACATAAGCAGAGTAGTCAGAAACCAGGTATGCCGCCAGGTTGGCAAGTTCCTGATGGTCCCCTACCCTTTGCAATGGTACCTTTCTTGCGGGGTCGTATTTTTTCTTCAAATCCCCGGGTAGCAATCGGTCCCACGCCCCTTCCGTCGGAAACGGGCCAGGAGCGATGGCGTTGCTACGTATCCCGTACTTTGCCCACTCCACAGCGAGCGAACGCGTCATGGCCAACACACCGCTTTTTGCACAGGCAGAGGGAACAACGTACCCCGATCCCGTCCAGGCATACGTCGTGACAATGTTCAGAATCGTACCCGGCCTCTTTTTTTCGATCCAATCTTTCCCCATGGCAAGGGTAAAGTTGTAGCTGCCCTTCAATACAATATCAACAACGGTATCGAATGCACGATGAGAGAGCCGCTCTGTGGGGCTGATAAAATTTCCTGCAGCGTTATTGAGCAATACATCTATGGTTCCAAATCTATCCTTTGAAGACGAAATGATACGTTCTATCTGGTCATATTCCCTTACATCACAAGCTTCACAATGAACAGGATTCCCAGTCTTTTGCGATATCTCAGCAGCCGTCTTTTCCAAAACTTCCAGTTTTCGACTGGTGATCACCAAATTCGCACCCAGTTCAGAAAAGTATGCCCCCATAGATTTACCCAGTCCGGTGCCACCTCCTGTGACCAAAATGGTTTTTCCTTTCAGCGCATCGGGCTGTAGCATTCCTTTTGTATAACTCATGGGTCGATTGTTTTAGAGTAATATAGTGGATAATGGATGTAAAATAAAAGAGACCGACTTCTTGTCGATCTCTTCAGGCTTGTGGTAAAAAGAGCGGTGCGTGCTCAGGGCCAAAAGTAGAATCACTTTTATCATTTGACAATACCCACTTTAGGGTATTTTTCATTTATATGGTTTTCTTTTCAAGGCCACCGTTTCGCCAGCTGTCCTCAGCAGCGAAATGCCTGGTGAAGGAGGTCGCTTAAATACTTAATAGCCACTATTTTGATGGTTCTGTATGTAACTCCTCAACTATTTCCTATCCAAAAACTACTTTTTGTGTCTTAAAAATTGTTTTCACAGAAACGAATATTAATTAAAACACCTCGAATTTGACTGGATCAGCAACGATGATCAAATACGCTCAATTTCCTTTCAGCGATCGAGTAGGTTTATTATTGAATCTAACAGATGGATAAGCCAGACTGGTCTGCCCTCCATCTACCTCCTCCTTTTGAATAACTCTATGTTTGAGGAAGTAAAGGGGAGTATCATACGATGATGATTCAACGACTGAATTTTTCAATTAAACCAAACGATTTCATGAAAAAACTATCATTTCTCACTACGACATTTCTTCTTTTATTTTCCATTGCATGTAAAGAGGAAGAGCCTGTGATCTTCATTGAAGACAGGACGGACGCTGAGTTAATGGCTGCTTTAAAAAGTGATGCGAAGTTCCAATCGATAGCGAATGCATCTATTGATTTACTTAAAAAAATTGATTTTACCGAGGCCACCTTAGATGAACCTATTACTGATAGAGAAGAGCTGAATAACATCGCCGAACAAGCAGCGGTTGCGGATTACATGACTTTTCTAAAAGAAGGAAACTTATCGGGCTACTTCACAGAAAATTACCCTGAGCTTAATGGCAAGACGGAAATACAAGTTCGTGAAATTCTTTCACAATCGATCGTCATTAATCCGACTGCAAACGGAAGAGTTTCAAACAATTGTGATTACAATCTTATGCTTGGGCTTGCAATGGTCGGAGTAATTGCATCCATGTCAGAAATTGAATGCGCACGTCGGCATAGTTCCAATAGCGGTTATTTGACTTGTTTAGGGCTGGCATCCGTCGTTGTAGCAGCAGAGGTCCATGACCTTTTTGTCGTTCATAGGTTCTGTACTGACCTTAGTTAAAAATCGCAAGACATTAAACGTTTCGGGGCTAATTAAATTCAATTTTAATCGCCCCGTTCGTGTTGTGTTCTGATACAAATACCTTGTATCTCTTTAATATGTACAAAAACACTTAATACATTCTTTTCATTTCCGGAATGGCTGATTCAGATTTGAATCATCATGGGTTTCCCACCTGCTAACCCTATGTGTTACATTGGACTTGCAAATGCCACGCATTTTGATGCAACAAGCCTCACTCCCATTTTCTTTTTCATTAATATTAGGTTTGAGATCAGCTAACCTGAAGAAGAAATCAGTGGTGCCAGTGTGAGTTGGATGATCCGTAAACCTGCTTAACCAAACGACTTATGATATTACAAACCATCGATTGGGTCATCATCGGTACTTTTTTTCTTGTGGTACTTTCCATTGGCTGGATGGCCTCCAGATCGGCAGGAAAGAACTCTTCGGAGTTTTTTCTGGGAGGACGGAACATGCCCTGGTGGCTGTTGGGTGTATCCATGGTGGCCTGTACCTTCTCTGCTGACACTCCTAACTTGGTGACCGGTATGGTCCGGTCTGAAGGAGTGGTCAAAAACTGGGCATGGTGGTCTTTTCTGATCACTGGTATGGTTACCGTATTTATCTACGCCAAACTCTGGAGGCGGTCAAACGTGGTGACGGATCTTGAGTTTTATGAGTTAAGGTACGGAGGAAAGCTCGCTTCCTTTTTACGAGGATTTCGCGCGTTGTACCTCGGGGTACTGTTCAACTCACTCATTATGGGTTCGGTAACATTGGCCATTATCAAAATAGGAGCCGTTATGTTTGGGCTGGAACCACTCACTGTTATTCTTTTTTCCTCCCTCGCTGTCATTATTTATGCCACGCTTGGTGGCATCAAAGGAGTAATTTGGGCTGATTTCTTTCAGTATACCATTGCCATGTTCGGCGCGGTGTATGCAGCAATTGTGGCTTTACAACAACCGGAGATTGGCGGTTTATCATCGCTACTCCAACACCCTAACGTTACATCCAAACTGGCCATCCTACCTAACTTTTCAGACCCTTATACCTACATACCGCTCTTAATCATTCCCATTGCCGTACAGTGGTGGTCAGTGTGGTATCCGGGAGGAGAACCCGGAGGTGGCGGATACATAGCGCAGCGTATGCTTGCAGCCAAAGACGAAAACAATGCCGTGGGCGCCACCCTCTTTTTTAATTTCGCTCATTATGCGTTGAGGCCGTGGCCCTGGATCATCGTCGCACTGGCATCGATGGTCATCTTCCCTGATTTGCCCTCCATACAAAAGGCATTTCCAACGATCAAAGACCAATACCTGGGAAATGATGTGGCCTACCCTGCCATGCTCACACGGCTCGGGCCGGGTTGGTTAGGCTTGGTCGTCGCTTCTATCGTTGCTGCTTACATGTCTACCATCGGAACGCATCTCAACTGGGGATCTTCCTACATCGTTAAGGACTTCTACAAAAGGTTCATTGCCCCGGATGCCAGTGAAAAGAAACAAGTACTCATGGGACGCATTTCCACTGCATCGCTAATGGTACTATCTGCCACCTTTTCACTTACTTTTTTAGAGGAAGCCACGCAGGCATTTGACATTTTACTGCTTTCAGGAGCAGGAACGGGACTGATCTATTTATTGCGATGGTTTTGGTGGAGGATCAACGCATTGACGGAGATCGTCGGTATGATTGCTGCCACCGTCATGGCCGTACTATTGGTTTTGGTGATTGATAAAACCGACGTGGCCTCGCTTGTTGTCCCTACCCATGGACTTTCGGATCCACTCATTGAAAAAGTGGAAGGAATGCCCACTTTTGATGAAAACATTCTCAAGGAGCAGGCACTATCAGAAGTAGAGTGGAAGACACTGAATGCTTTTGATTCAAAAAGTGAATTTGATGACGTGTTATCGAAAATCAATACGGTGGTTTTTCCTGTAAGGTTGCTGCTCTGCCTTCTGGTCGTCACCGCTGCTTGGCTACTTGCTACTTTTTTAGGGAAACCGGAAGACATGGAAGTATTAAAAAACTTCTATAAAAGAACCCTCCCGGGGGGACCTGGATGGAAAAAGGTCAGGTCATTGCTTGTAAAAGAGGCACCAGAGGATGCATCGCTTTTAGAAACATCATGGCAAATGCCCAAAAAGATACTGTTGGTATTCCTGGGGTGCATTAGTATCTATTGTTGTTTATTCGGGATTGGCGGGTTGGTATACGGAAACCTTGTGACAGGTTTGATCCTTTTTATGGTGGCTTCCGTTTCCGCCTTCTTTTTATTCCGGGTTTTAAGGGAACTCAACCGTCAGAGACAATGAAAAAACACCCCGATAGATTAACTACTGGATGATTCACTTTTACGACTTGTTTATACCTCCGGCCGATCTAAAAAACGTAGGTCATGACCAGAAAAACAGATCCTACATTTAATAATTAGCTAGTTTTAAGGTTGAATTAAATGAAACCATTCTGGTTAAGGAAGATTACCTAAGCTTTATCAATGGATCCTTTTGAATACGTTGTTGTGATCACATCGCTCATCAGCGGGTTGGGCATTGCACAAATACTTACCGGTACTGCAGATATTATTTCCGGCTTAAAAAATATAAAACTGAGTGGTTCGCTTTCACTGATGGTGTTTACGACCTTCCTTAACCTGATACAGGAGTGGTATTATAACTACCAATATGCCACTCATGTAGCATCCTGGACACTTTTGGTGGTACTCGGACTTTTAATTTACCCTATCCTGCTATTCGTTTTGGCAAGGATGCTGTTCCCTACCGGTTTAAAAAGTGGAGTAACTGATTTAAGGGCATATTTTCAAGAGCAGTGGAAGTGGTTATATGGGATATCGATATCCATTATCGTAGTAAGTGCTTTTCATGATGTCTTCTATTCAGGTTTTACGTTACTGGACCAAACGCCTAAATTCATTATCATTTCATCTTATCTGTTTTTCATTGTACTGGATGTCAAGAGTCAAAAGGCACATTTCATTTTTCAATTGTTTCAAACTGCGGGAGTTGTTGGGTTCATCGTTTTCACTGACAGCCCATTGATAGATTATAACCTGATCAACGAATAAGTAGGCTCTGCTGAGAAACACTCTTATCAATATTTACGGACATAATCGCACTACTAACCAAGACTTTTTGAAATGTATTTTTCAATTGGT